>CBEUNJ010000063.1:0-9734 GCA_965544465.1 uncultured Chlorobaculum sp. | reverse complement strand
CGCCGGGGGTAACAACGCTCTCCGGTGGCTTCGGCGTTTCAGTTTCATCGGTTTGCGGGTGGTTCGGTGGCGCTCACGGTTTCTTTTCGTTCCAGCCGGGCGAGAGCAGGTCGAGCCACTGCCGGGCATCGGTGTCGCCGAGGCGGGCGGCTGTGACCAGATCGCGGAAGGTTCCGGTGCTGTCGCTGCTCTTCAGGCGTGCGACGGCGCGATGGAAATAGGCTGCGCCCATTTTCCGGTCGATTTTTACGGCTCCGGTGAAGTCGTCAATCGCTTCGGCGTAACGGCCCGAGATGGTGTTGACGATGCCGCGATTGAAGTAGCCAACCGCCTTAAAGTACGGTTTGCCCCGCTCAATGAGGATGGTGTAGTCGTCGAAGGCCTGCCGGTATTGCCGCATTTTCTGCCAGGCCGCTCCTCGCATCTGGTAGGCCATGATCATGCTGCTGTCCTTTTTGATGGCTTTGGTGTACAGGTGGACAGCCTTCCGGAACTTTCCCGTCTGTTGCATCGAGAGCGCTCGGTTGTAATATTCCCCGGCTGATTGCGCGGTGCATGGGGAGGTAAGCGCGGCAATGATGGCGAGCGTGAGCACGAGTGAGGTTGCGCGATGCTTCATAGGCTTGTGGTCAACATGAGTTGCGGGCGCGGCTGCCGGAGTGCCGGGCTTGCCAGGTCGGCTCGACATGCTCCTGTTCTCCGGTTTGCAAGCTGGCTCAATGTGCATCAGGGTTCGCATGCTTACCGTATTCCTGAACGTCTTATAATAATCCCGTGGAGAGGCTCTGAAGAGCCCTTCGTTTTTGCGGTCGAGGGTATCGGGGTAAAAATACCGATCGTGGGTCAAAAAATTAAACGGAAAGTCTTTACCTTGCAGGGTACAAAGGGAGCCGAAGCGCTTCAGGTGCGCTTCGCGAATTGGCACGCTCTGCTGGCGGCAGCGTTTTCCGTCGCTCCCAATTCAATCCGATGGCAACAGGTACTGCATGTTCCGCATCAGTCTGGAAGAGTTCGAAGGCCCGCTCGACCTTCTCCTGTTTTTTATCAAGCGTGACGAGCTTGACATCTATAATATTCCGGTTTCAAAGATTACCGGCGATTTTATAGCCTACATCCACGCCATGCAGCACCTGAACCTTGAGGTCGCCGCCGAGTTCATCTACATGGCCTCGATGCTGATGAGCATCAAGGCCAGGATGCTGCTTCCCCGCCCGGAGCCCGATGATGGTGACGCCGACGAGTTTGACCCGCGCACCGAGCTGGTGCAGCGGCTGCTTGAATACAAGCGACTCAAGGAGGGCGCTTCGGAGCTTGAGTTGCTGGGGCTTGAGCGCGAGCGGATGTTTCCGCGCGGCGTGTTCGAGGAGCTGGAGCCGGAGGTGATCGACGAGATGGACGAGCCGGTCAACCGCCCGACGCTCTACCACCTGATGCTGGCCTACCAGTCGGTGATTGACAATCTGCCGAACGTGCGCACGCAGAACGTCTCCGACGCGCCGGTGACCCTCGAAGAGCAGAGCAAGCTGATCATGACGCGACTCTCGGAGCGGGTGCAGGTTTCGTTCAGTTCGCTGTTCGACGAGCGGCGCGAGGCGATCGTGATTGTCGTCACCTTTCTGGCTGTGCTCGAACTGTGCCGGAACAACAACATTTCCGTCATCGTCAAGGAGGGAGTTAACGATTTCTGGATTTCACAGAGAGAGCCCATCGATTAACCGCTTAAACCCATACGCCTATGCCCGAGATTGTGCCATTCAAGGGGATCGTTTATGGCCCCGGAGCTGCCAGTGAGGCCTCACAGCTGATCTGCCCGCCTTACGACGCCATTTCCGCCGCAATGCAGCAGACGCTGTACGATCGTTCCGAGTTCAATGCCGTCCGGCTGGAGCTGCCCGCCGAGGCCGATCGCTATGCCGCTGCGGCCTCACGGCTGCGCGAGTGGCTCGCTTCGTCCGTGCTTGTACAGGATGACGAGCCAGCGCTCTACCCCTGCTTCCAGACCTTCGAGGATGAGCGCGGGGTGAGCCGCACGCGCAAAGGGGTGTTCGCTGCGCTTCGGCTGTACGAGCCCTCCGAAGGAAAGGTGCTGCCGCACGAGCGGACGCTGTCGGGCCCGAAGGCTGACCGGTTGGAGATGTTCCGCAAGACCGGCGCGAATCTTAGCAGCATTTTTGGGTTGTTTGCCGACGAGTCACGCGACACCGACAAGCTGCTCGGCGAATTTGTCGAGGGGCGTGAGCCATTGCTCGACGCGACCTTCGATGGCGTGCGGAACCGTTTATGGCGCATGAGCGATCCGGCGTTGGTCGCTCGCTTTGCCTCGAAGCTCGATGCGCTGACGGTCTATATCGCCGACGGCCACCATCGCTACGAAACGGGGCTCGCGTACCGCAACGAGCGGGCGGCGGCCAATCCCCTTCACACGGGGCGCGAGCCGTATAACTATATCCTGTCCTATCTGTCGAACATTCATGACGAAGGGTTGTTGATTCTACCGATCCATCGGCTTGTGCACGGGCTCGAATCGTTCGATCCGCAAGCCTTCATCGCGAGCCTCGACCGCGCCTTTACCGTTTGGAGTCTCCAGGGGCGGGGGGCGCTTGACGAGTTTCTGGCCACCGGCGGAGAGCACCCGTGCTATGGCATCGTGTTGCCGGAGATGGTGCTCGGCGTGTCGCTCGATCAGAAGCCCTCCGAGGTGCTTGCCGATTCGGTGCCGGAGGCGTTGCAGAGCCTCGACGTGGTGGTGCTGCACGAGCTGGTGCTGACTCAAATGCTCGGTATTGAACCCGATGCGGTCCAGAAGGAGAGCAATCTCACCTACGCGAGCAGCAAGGATGCGGTGTTCGATGCCGTGGCGTCCGGGCAAGCCCAAGTGGGCATCGTGCTGCGCCCCACCAGAGCCGATCAGGTAATGTCGGTCTGCCGATCGGGCGAGGCGATGCCGCAGAAGTCCACCTGGTTCTACCCGAAGGTGATGACCGGCATGGTGTTCCGTTCTCTGGAGCCGGACGCATGATGGTCGAAGCCATGAAGGGTGAGTTTCTGTCGCACTCGGCCAGCGAGACGCGCGAGTACGCCCGGCGGTTCGCTTCCGGGCTGGGGCCGGGCCAAACGGTCTGCCTGGTCGGGACGCTTGGTGCGGGCAAGACCGAGTTCATGCGGGGCATCGCCGAGGTGTTCGGCTGCGCCGAGCAGCTTTCCAGCCCCACCTTTTCGCTGATGAATATCTATGAAGGTCAATTGCGTGGCCGCCCGGTGGAGCTGCACCATTTCGATCTGTATCGGCTTGAATCGGAAAAGGAGCTTGACGCGGCGGGCTTCGACGACTATCTTTCGGGGCCGTTCCTGTCGGTGGTCGAGTGGGGCGAACGATTCGCTTCGCTCGACCGGCGCTACACCTGCCGGGTGGAGCTGCTCATCACCGGCGACGAGCAGCGGAAAATCGTCATCAGTTGAGTTGCTAGACGGGCATTCTGGAAGCCGCCAAATTTGTAGGAGCAGTCCCTTGCGGCTGTTCTCTTCCGTTTGCACTATGAAGCTAAGGCCTCTTTCTATGTGAGCCTTTCGCGAAGCGCCTGTAGGGAAAGAATACGATGGCTGAATTATGTTCGGGGTTGTCGAATCCTGTCATCTTTGCGGGGGGTGGGCTGTGCGGCAAGACACGGGCAACCACCGGGGGTTGCCCCTACCGCAACAGAAGCAGACCGGCAGGCAGGGACGGACGATCCCGATTCCGATAACGTTCATGTCGATAAAAAGTTAGATGTCACGCTCAGAACAACGTTCTATGAAGATCCTTGCCATCGAGTGTACTCACGGATTTGCCAGTGTCGCGGTCAGTGACGGTGAGCGCGTGGTTGAACAGCGTCTCGCGGAGTGGCAGAAGACAGCCGAGGAGCTGGTGCCGCTGGTGATGCAGGTGATGGCGACAGCGGGGGTTGCGTCCGCCGCCGAGCTTGACGGCGTGGCGGTCTCTTCCGGTCCCGGCTCGTTTACCGCCCTGCGCATCGGCATGTCGGTGGCCAAGGGCATCGCGTTTGGCGCAGATGTGCCGCTCGCGCCGGTGCCGACCATGATCGCGCTCGCCTCGGCAGCCCTGCCGCATACCGATGTGCTCCACATCGTGCCGGTGATTCCGTCGCGGGCGGGCGAGTATTTTGCAGCGATTTACCGGCGCGACGACCAGGTGCTCGTTGAAGTCGAGCGTTTCCGGTGCGAGGCCGCCAAATTGCTCGAAAGGCTGGCGTCGCTTGGCGATGCGTTCGTCATCACCGGGCGCGGCGTGCGGGCGCTTGCCGATGAGGTTCCGCAGCTCGCCTTCCGCTACATCGAGGCGTCGTTTTTCACTGCCGCCTCACTCTTGCCCTTTGCCGAACAGGCTTTCGCATCCTGCGACGGCGAGCCGAACGCCGAGGCAACGCCCGATTACCGGCAGGCGTTTGTGCCTAAACAGGCACGTTCCTGAGAACGCCTTTTACCGTTGCTCTCTCTTGTGGCACCCCGGTCTTGAACGCTTTTTGGTGTAACTATTCTGTAAAAGTGCGCCTTGATTTCTCGTTCTCCTGCAAAGAAGGGTGTTCAAACGACATCAATATTGACTATATTGTGACGCGGGAACGCGTCCCGCAGGAACGATTTTTTATCATCAAAACGGATGTCTATGTCCCGTTCGGAACATGCCGCTTCTTCAGGGGTTCAGGCTCGTGAAGTGGCTATGAGTGAGCTGCTTGCAAGGAAAGTTGCTGAATTGTCGCTTGAAAAGAAAGGTGAAGAGGTCAAGATTCTGGATGTTCGGGGCTTGACGAGCGTCACCGATTTTTTTGTCATTATTACCGCCGATTCGGAGCGAAAGAGTAAAGCCATCGCTGAGTTCGTCGTCGATGAGCTGCGTGAGGAGGGCGAGCGTCCGGTGCACGTCGAGGGGCTCGATACGCTTCGCTGGGTGCTGCTCGACTACATCGATGTGGTTGTTCATATTTTCCAGCCGGATGATCGGCGCTTCTACGACCTTGAGTCGCTCTGGTCGGATGCCAAGTTCACCACGCTCACGCTTCCGGAGCGCGACGAGAGCACGGACCCATCCGAAAGCTGAAGCCGCCGCCTCTCTTTGAGGGCGCGGCATTGCTTTTTTACAAGCTATTTCTATACATTAAGCCACGGTTATTTACGGTAAATCAAAGTCAGGGTATCGATTATGCAGCGCGAAAAGATTTTGCCGATCAGCATTGAAGAGGAAATGCGGGATGCCTATCTCGATTATTCGATGTCGGTCATTGTCAGCCGTGCGCTGCCCGATGTTCGCGACGGTCTGAAACCGGTACACCGCCGGGTGCTCTATGGCATGCATGAGCTGGGCTTGCAGTCCGGCAAGCCTCACAAGAAATCGGCTCGCGTGGTCGGTGAGGTGCTCGGTAAGTACCACCCGCACGGCGACTCGGCGGTCTATGACAGCCTTGTTCGCATGGTGCAGGACTTCTCGCTGCGCTATCCCTTGATCGACGGGCAGGGCAACTTCGGCTCGGTTGATGGCGACTCCCCGGCTGCGATGCGTTACACCGAGGTTCGTATGAAGGCGATTGCCGGCGAGATGCTCAAGGATCTCGACAAGGAGACGGTCAATTTCGCCCTGAATTTCGATGACTCGCTCGAAGAGCCAACGGTGCTTCCTGCGGCGATTCCGAACCTGCTGGTCAACGGTGCGTCGGGCATCGCGGTCGGCATGGCGACCAACATCCCGCCGCATAACATGCGAGAGGTGGTCAGCGGCTTGATTGCGCTTATCGACAATCCGGAAATCGAGATCGCGGATTTGATGAAGCATGTCACCGCGCCCGACTTCCCGACCGGCGGCATCATCTACGGTTACGAAGGCGTCCGTCAGGCCTACCTGACCGGTCGTGGCAAGATGGCTATCCGCGCACGGGCGATGGTCGAGGTGACGCAGAGGAATGGCCGCGAGTCGATCATCGTCACCGAACTGCCCTACCAGGTCAACAAGGTTCGACTGATTGAGAAGATCGTCGAGTTGGTGCACGACAAGAAGATCGAGGGGATCGCCGACATCCGCGACGAGTCCGACCGCGAGGGTATGCGCCTGGTCATCGAGCTGAAGCGCGACGCAGTGGCGAAAGTGGTGCTGAACCACCTCTACAAGCACACTCCGATGCAGAACACCTTCGGTGTCATCATGCTGGCGCTGGTCGATGGCGTGCCGCGCGTGCTCAATCTCAAGGAGATGATGCAGTACTACATTCGGCACCGCAATGAGATTGTGCTTCGCCGGACGCAGTATGACCTCAACGCCGCTGAAAAGCGCGCGCACATCCTCGAGGGTTTGAAAATCTGCCTCGACAATCTCGACGAGGTGATCTCCACGATTCGCCAGTCCCCTGATACGCCGACCGCGCAGAGCCGCCTCATTGAGCGTTTCGGGCTGACCGAGGTGCAGTCCAAGGCGATTCTTGAAATGCGTTTGCAGCGCCTGACCGGCATGGAGCGCCAGAAGATCGACGACGAGTACAAGCAGACGATGGCGCTCATTGAGGAGCTGAAATCGATTCTGGCCAGCCCGGCCAAGCAGATGGAGATCATCAAGGCGGAGTTGCTGAAGGTCAGCGACGTCTATGGCGACGAGCGCCGCACCGAAATTCGCCCGCAGGAAGGCGATTTTTCCATCGAGGATATGATTGCTCAGGAGGATGTGGTCATCACCATTACCCACGACGGCTTCATCAAGCGCTTCCCGGTTTCCGGCTACCGCCGCCAGCATCGTGGCGGACGCGGCGTGGCGGGTGCGCAGGCGAAGAACGAGGACTTCATCGAGCACATGTTCGTCGCCTCGACGCACAACTATATCCTCTTTTTCACCACCGCCGGACGCTGCTACTGGCTCAAGGTGTATGAAATCCCGGAGGCGGGACGCTCGGCGCGTGGCCGCTCACTGGCCAACATCATGGAGCTGCCGCCCAACGAGAAGATCCGTACCTACATCAACATCCGGAACTTCGACGATCCCCATTTCATCATCATGGCCACGGCTAACGGTATCGTCAAGAAGACCGACCTGATGCAGTACTCCAATCCTCGTCGTACGGGCATCAACGCCATTACCATCGAGGAGGGCGACGAGCTGATCGAGGCGCGCCTTACCGACGGTGGCCATCAGGTCATCCTGGCCAAAAGTTCCGGTTATGCCGTTCGGTTCCCGGAATCGGAGGTTCGCTCGATGGGCCGCACGGCGATGGGCGTCAAGGGCATCACGCTCGACGAGGGCGAGCGCTGCATCTCGATGGTCACCACCAAGCGCAACGATACCTCGTTGCTCGCCGTCACCGACAACGGCTACGGCAAGCGCAGCAAGGTAGAGGATTACCGCATGACCAAGCGCGGCGCGCGTGGCGTCATCACCATCAAGGCGCACGAGAAGATCGGCCATCTGGTCGGCCTGCTCGATGTCAACGATGAGGACGACCTGATCATCATCACGGCTAACGGCATTGTTATCCGCCAGCATGTTTCCGACATCCGCGTGCTGGGCAGGAACACCTCCGGTGTCCGGCTCATCAGGCTCGATGCGGGCGACAAGATTTCCGCCACGGCAAGGGTGCCCAAGAGCGATGATGACTCGGCGACCGAGCCGCTTGGCGAAGAGGGGCAGATTGACATGGGGCTTTGAGCCGGTTTCTGCGGCAATGCTCCACGACCGAATGATTGAGTGGCGAGCGCCACAGGCTTTCCGCAGCGAGACAGATGATTGTTATCACTTAATTCTTATTAGAAGGCATGGCGCGACCGAAGAACGTAAAGCATATTTTTGTCACCGGCGGTGTGATCTCTTCCCTCGGCAAGGGCATTCTTTCCGCTTCGCTGGGCTTGTTGCTCAAGTCTCGCGGCTTGCGCGTGGCAATCCAGAAGTACGATCCCTACATCAACGTCGATCCCGGTACGATGTCGCCGTACCAGCATGGCGAGGTCTATGTGACTGATGATGGTGCGGAGACCGACCTCGATCTCGGCCACTATGAGCGTTTTCTCGACGAGCCCACCTCGCAGGCCTCGAACCTGACGATGGGGTGCGTCTATAAAGCGGTTATCGACAAGGAACGGCGCGGCGAGTATCTTGGTGGCACGGTGCAGGTTGTTCCGCACGTGATCGACGAGATCAAGGAGAAGATGAACGATCTTGCCAAGAGCGGCAGCCTCGACGTGCTCATCACCGAAATCGGCGGCACGATTGGCGACATCGAGTCACTGCCATTCCTCGAAGCGATGCGCCAGCTCAAGCTTGAACTTGGCGATCGCAACGTGTTGAACATCCATCTCACCTTCGTTCCGTACATCAAGGCGGCCAGCGAGCTGAAGACCAAGCCCACGCAGCACAGCGTCAAGATGTTGCTCGAAACTGGCATTCAGCCCGACATTCTGGTCTGTCGCAGCGAGAAGCCGCTCTCCAAAGAGATCAAGAATAAGGTCGGCCACTTCTGCAACGTTCACGAGCATGATGTGATCGGTTTAAGCGACTGCGAAACCATCTACGCTGTGCCGCTTCTGCTGCTTCAGGAGCAGCTCGATCTGCGTGTCATGAAGAAGCTCGGCCTTAAGAAGTTCTTCGAGCCGGACCTGGAGCACTGGAAACGGTTCTGCGAAAAGGTGACCAATCCCAGGGACGGAGAAATCACCATCGGCATCTGCGGCAAGTACACCGAGTATCCCGACGCCTACAAGTCGATTATCGAGGCGTTTGTTCACGCCGGGGCCAGCAACGATGTGAAGGTCTTGGTCAAGATGCTCAGGGCCGAGGACGCCGAAAACCCGAAGTTCGATATGGCGATGGCTTTCGAAGGGCTCAGCGGCCTCTTGGTCGCCCCCGGCTTTGGCGATCGCGGTATCGAGGGCAAGGTGCGGTTTGTGCAGTACGCCCGCGAAAACAACATCCCGTTTTTCGGCATCTGTCTCGGGATGCAGTGCGCCACCATCGAATTTGCCCGGCACGTCTGTGGTCTGCCCGATGCCAACTCGACCGAGTTCAACAAGCGTGCGCGCTTTCCGGTGATCGACCTCATGGAGCAGCAGAAAAAGGTTAAGGAGAAGGGCGGCACCATGCGCCTCGGCAGCTATCCCTGCATTCTCAAGGAGGGTACCAAAGCGCACGATGTTTATGGCAAGTTTTTGATCAACGAGCGTCACCGCCACCGCTACGAATTCAACAACCAGTTTCGCAAGCTCTTCGAGGAGAAGGGCGTGGTCTTCTCCGGCACGTCGCCGAACGGCGAGCTGGTTGAAATTCTTGAGCTGAAAGAGCATCGTTGGTTCGTGGCCGTGCAGTTCCATCCGGAGCTGAAATCGAGGGTGCAGCAGGTGCATCCCCTCTTCGACAGCTTCGTCCATGCCGCCAAAGAGTTCGCCCAGGGAAAGCGCCAGCTCTCCCTTGAGGACGAAATGCCGCGTTTAAGCAGCACGGAGATGGAGGGGGCCGACTAAAGCGCGTATAAGCAATTCTGAGCTGTTGCAAGACCTTCGCGGGTTGAATGGTCGGAGAAGTGCCACGGAGGCCATTCAACCCGTTTTCTTTTTCGGTCAGTCCGATCACTATTCCCGCACCAAGCGGGAATTTTTATTGGTAGTCAGGATGTTGATACATTTCCGGGCTGAAGGAGCCAGGGACTTGGCTCTGCGTTATGTATCTGCCTATTTCCGACTGTTTATTCAGAGGTTTTTTCAGGAGATCAAGA
>CBEUNJ010000062.1:0-10010 GCA_965544465.1 uncultured Chlorobaculum sp. | reverse complement strand
TTGTCGTCATCGAACGCAGAACGTCCTTGCTCTTGGCGATCGATGAACAAATGTGCTGCTGATGCGGCCCAGCAAGCACGCTCGACCTGCTCGTCACCGACCCCGCACCGGAAGCCATGGAACGCTGCAAGCAGCAAACAGATGAGATCGTGCGCGAACAATACCTTGAAACCAAATACTATCATCTGCATGATCGACTCCGGACTGCTGATCATCGGCAAAGCAATGAACCTGCCGGAAACAGCCATCCGCGAGCTGATCGACACGATCGATGATCCTGTGCTGGTGGTAGTGAGGTGAGTGATCAATTGAACCTTGGGCCGCTCAAGCGCAAGCTTGAGACTCCGGCAAAACGGACTGAAAGGACGGCAAAGACAACGAGCACAACAGGGCGGACGAAGGGCGGAAAAACAAGGTTCGCCCCTACAAAAAACTATCAACTCTCAACTGATTGCTGCCATCAAAATTCCGGCGGAAACGGAAGCGTTGAGAGATTCGACAGCGGGGCGGCTTCCAGCGTGAGCAATCAGCAGGCGACAGTCGGCCAGGGCGAGTACCTCAGCGCTGATGCCGTTGGCTTCGTTGCCGATGACCAGCACGCGGCGGTCGGCCCACTCAGGAACATCGCGATAATCACGCCCGTCGAGCGCGGCGGCGGCCACCGTAAAATCTTCAGCTTGCAGGTGTTGCAACGATTCGGCGAGATCGCCAGTCTCGACGATGCGCAGCGCAAAGATGCTGCCAGCGGTTGAGCGAACCGTTTTGGCATTGTATGGGTCGGCAGTCCCCGGCCCGCAGATGACCGCTTCCGCGCCGAACCAGGCTGCGGTACGAATGATCGTGCCGACATTGCCGGGATCCTGCACGTCGTCGAGCGCCACGACGAACGAGCGTGCGGCGGGTTGAAACTCGCCCGGCTCCGGCTTGCGGAACGCCGCGCAGACCCCCTGCGGCGAAGCGGTCTGGGCCAGACGCTTGAACGCATCCGATCCGCCGAGCCACACCTTTCCGGCAAAACGTTTCAGCCCGCCAAGTTGACCGACGGCGGCCTCATCCAGCACGAGCGCGTGCAGCATCTCGGGATCGGGCAGGCTCTGGAGCAGCTCCGTCACCGTGCGCAGCCCTTCGGCAAGGAACAGCCCCTCGCTGTCGCGATACTTTTTGCGGGAGAACTTAGCCAGCCGACTCAGCATCGCCTTGCTCAGCAGCGGAAATGGTTCACGCTTCATCACGTTCCTGCCGAGCGTTTGAATCGCTCCATGACCGCCTTCGGGTCATGCGAAAACTCGGTCGGCGGCGTGCCGGGCCTCGACGAAAGATCTCTCGCGTCGAGCCCGATTGAAAAGCCATCGCCTTTCCCCTCCTCTTCGTCGAGGCAGGTGTCGGCGTTGCTCATGCAGCGCTTGATGTAGTCGTCGAACGACTCCGTATCGATAGAAAGCGACAGCGGTGACGGCTCGTCGTTTTTCGCACCGCCGGATGCCGACGCCAGCTCCGTCACCACAGCAAGCGCGCGCATGCGGCTCACCCCGGCCATGCCGACCTTGCGAGCCATCGAGTAGAAATCCAGCTCGTCCATCGCCTCGATTCTTGCGCGCAGGCCTGCAAGCCCGCCCATCATGTCGGCATGGGCGATCACGGCGGACTTCAGCTCTGCGTCATCAAGAGACTGGTCGGCTGACGCTGCCGGGGACGGCGCGGCTGAGGAGTTCGAGGATGCAGGTTTTGACGATGAAGCGTTGCGCCTGCCGCGCCCGATGAACTCCTCGTCGATCTCGTAGTCGTCGAGCAGATCACCCGCCAAGCCGTCGCGCTTGGCTCTGGCGCGCCGCTCCGAGACGCTCTCGACCACCTCGCGGCGACCTTCCAACAAGGTGCGCACTCCGAATAACAGTCCAACCAACCCGGCAAAGAGCGAAAGCAGCAACACCATCCATCCGGTATCGAAACCACCAAGCGTGGCGACCAGAAGTTCAGCGACAATGAAGCCGAAGGATAAACCGGCGAGAAGTCCGGCAACAAGACGTTGGTTCATATCTTCAAATCAGATGGTATATTTTGGACTTTAAAGGGCACTTCTAAAAACTTATTACGAGCCCTGATTGTCGGCGCTTGGGTGGTGCTCGAAATCCTCACGTACTGCAAGTACGCTCCGGTTTCTGTGCTCCATCCGCCTTGCCCTCAGCTCTCTCATGACACTTTTTAGAGATGCCCTAAAGTAACGAATAATTCGCTTTTCACCCTTGCTGCCATGCACCACCTCAAACCTGAACTGATCTCACCCGCTGGCGACTGGCCTTCGATACGAGCCGCGCTCAACGCCGGAACGGACGCCGTCTATTTCGGAGCTGATGGGTTCAACATGCGCGCGGCGAGCAAAGGCTTTTCACCCGGTGACTTCGGCGGCATCGCACGGCTTTGCCGCAGCCACGGCGCGAAGGCCTACCTCGCGCTGAACTCGGTGCTTTACGACGCTGAACTTGGCGAGATGGACCGCACAGTCGCCGCCGCAAAGACTGCCGGACTCGACGCGGTGATCTGCTGGGACTTGGCAGTCGTCGAGGCGTGCCGTCGCCACCAGATGCCGATCCACCTCTCGACACAGGCTTCGGTGAGCAATATCGACGCGCTCCGTTTCTACGCCTCACTCGGTGCGCGGATGATCGTGCTGGCCCGCGAACTGACGTTGGAGCAAACCACAGCGATCACGGAACGGATCGAGGCCGAAAAGCTGCCGGTGACAGTCGAGAGCTTCGTACACGGCGCGATGTGCGTGGCTATCTCCGGGCGCTGCTTTTTGTCACAGGAGCTGTTCGGACGCTCGGCCAACCGCGGCGAGTGCGTGCAGCCGTGCCGCCGGTCGTACCGCATCGCGGATGTCGAGGAGGGTTTCGAGCTGGAACTCGGTTCAGACTACGTGATGAGTCCGAAAGACCTCTGCGCCATCGGCTTTCTCGACAAGCTCTTCGACGCGGGCATCGGCGCATTCAAGATCGAGGGACGCAACCGCAGCCCGGAGTACGTCGCCACCACCACCGCTGCCTACCGCAAAGCGATCGACTTCATCGTAGAGCATCGAAATGACGAAAACTTCGCCGAAGCGTACCGTGCGCTTGCCGCTGAACTTCAGGACGAACTGGCGCGGGTCTACAACCGAGGCTTCTCGGAGGGATTCTTTTTTGGCAAACCGGCGGATGCGTGGACGCGGCACTCCGGTTCGGTAGCGACCGAAACCAAGAGCTACATCGGCATCGTGCGCAAGTACTTCCCCAAAGCGGGCGTGGCGGAAATCCTCGTCCACGCGCCCGGCATCGACAGCGGCGCGACGCTCTCGATTCAAGGCCCTGCCACCGGCCTCGTCACCGTGCCGGATGCCGAACTGCACCTCGACGGCGAGCCCGCAAACCGGATCGAGCAGGGGCAGACATTCACCGTACGGTGCGACCGCGTCCGGAAGAACGACAAGGTGTATGTTTTGTTGAAACATTAACAACTTCCCGCCATCTCCTCTCCGCCTTTTGTGTACATTCGTATAAGATGACGCTTGCCATACCGGCAGCTCGCCACCGACCTGGAAAGCTCCAGCCGGGACAAACGGCTCTACTCCTGCAATCTGATCGACTTCGCCGAAGTGACCGGCGGTCACAACTTCCGCCCGAAGAACGGCGACCGCCTCAAGTACCGCTATTATCATCACTACCGGGGATTCGCCGTCAACGACAACCAGCAGATCTGCGTCGGCTGCAACCGCTGCGGACGCGCCTGCCTTGCCGGCATCAACTATCGGGAAATGCAGCGCTTATTGCCTATCTCGCCGATACCAGCTCCAGCTCGCCAACAAGGAATCGGCCCTGCCGGTGTTCCTCGCCCTGCTCGACATCAGGAACTTCCGCGAAATCTCCTCGGAGCGGCTGGACGATTACGACATCGCTCTCGTCGAGGGGAGCATCACGCGCCAGGATGAAGTCGAGCGGCTGAAGGCAATCCGCGCGCAGAATAACCGCATTGGCTCGAAGCTCAGGCCTCTCATGCTCCAGCCACGGTGCGTACAAGCAACCAGCGCTCCGCATCCGGCAGATCAGTCAGCCGCTCCGCCTGATCCATGACGTTATCAACGGAATGAAGGCAACGCCCGCTACGTAGCAATTGTGTGGAACACAACCTTTGGCAATTACTCCTTGGCTTTGCCTGATTACAAACTCTTAGGCTAGCATCGAGTCAAAAAACCATCACAACTCATCCCCACGACCTTTCTCCAGATGATTCGCCGTCCTCCACGGCTGGGCGGCGAAGATGAACGCCACAAGAAAGGAGATGACAATCCAGCTCCAGCCGATGCCAATGAGGCTGGCCCAAGTGTAACCGCCATAGGGCGTACTGAGTTCGCGAACGAGCTGGTTCAACAGTATAACCGAAAGCAACAGGGGCAGAAAGAGTTTGATGACCCAGTTCCACCACAAGCCGAGCTGAATCTTCGAAACCTTGTTGAGGTGTTTGCGAATCTGATCGAGGTTGAAGAACCAGCCCACGACGATGCATTCGAGAATGCCCGCAAGCACCAGGCCGTAGTTGTTGATGAAGTGATCGACAATATCGAGCCAGAACAGGCCGCCGTTGGTCGTAAAGACAATCCCTCCGGCAAAACCGAGGAAGCAGAGCACAGTGGCGAGCATCTTGCGATTGATGGAGAACTTGTCCTCAACGCCGGAGACGAACGCTTCAACGATGGAAATGGCCGATGAAACACCCGCGACCGTGAGGCTCAGGAAGAACAGCATTCCGAACATCGGGCCGAAATCGCCAATCATCGCAATCGCCTTCGGATACACCACAAAGGCCAAGCCGATGCCGTCTTTGACCACCTGATCGACCGGCACGTGCTGGGTTGCAGCCATAAAGCCGAGAATGGAAAAGACGCCGAAACCGGAAAAGAGCGAAAAACCACTGTTCACCAGCGCCGTAATCAGGGCGTTGCCGGTCATGTTAGACTTGTGCGGCATGTAACTGGCGTAGGTAATCATGATGCCAAAGCCGAGACTCAGCGTAAAGAAAATCTGCCCGTAGGCGCTCACCCACACCTTGGGGTCCATCAGCTTCGTAAAATCGGGTTCGAGATAGGCGGCGATGCCGCTCATCGAGCCTTCGAGCTGAAGCGACCAGAGCACCAGCACCAGTGTCAGCAAAAACAGAAGCGGCATAAAGATCCGGTTGGCCAACTCGACCCCCTTGCTCACTCCGCGCATGATGATCATCCACGTCACGCCCCAGACCGCCAGCAAGCCGAACAGAATCGGTGTCCGTATGGTATTGATTTCGGTCGGCCCGCCGCTTTTTTGCAGAAAATCCTTGAAAAAGAAGACCTCGGGATTGCTTCCCCAGGCGAGCTTGACGGAGTAGAAGAGGAAATCGATGCACCAGGCGATCACCACGGAGTAATAGAGCACGATGCCGAACATGGTGAAGAGCAGCGGCCACCAGCCAAGCCACTCCCACTTACGACCGATCTTGCGAAACGCCAGCGGCGCGCTGCCGATGCGTTCGTGCCCGATGCCGAATTCGAGGATCAGTAGCGGAATTCCGGCGGTGAAGAGCGCGACAAGGTAAGGAATGAGAAACGCGCCGCCACCATTTTCATAGCAGAGATAGGGAAAGCGCCAGATATTGCCAAGCCCAATCGCCGAGCCGATGGCGGCAAGAACGAACCCCAGACGGGAGCCCCACTCATTTCTTTTCATAGACAACCTGAATGCTTCTTGTTGAAATTCTTGTTGAAATGAAAAAACCCGCAAAGCAGAGCTTTGGGGATACAACGTTCCGGAGGCAGCGTTAAAACCGGTCATGAAACTCGAGCCCGATAACCAATGCGCATCATCAAGGCATTCTTTGGGGGCGCTTCGCAAAGAACCCCCCAAAGAAATCAACGATTAACGAACAAGCTCGATCCCGATACCGATCAGAGAATCTCGACCAGCTCCAGTTCGAAATTCAGATCCATGCCAGCCATCGGATGATTGGCGTCGAGGGTGACGGTATTCTCGCCAAGATCAACAATCATCACGATTGCTTCTCCACCATCTGCAAGGCTGAGCTGCAACTGCTGACCCACCTCAAGCTGAATGTTCTCGGGAATGCGCTCGCGCGGGATTTCGGCCACCAGCTCCTCAGCTCTCGGACCGTAAGCGTCAGCGGCAGGAATGTTGACCTTCTTTTTCTCGCCCGGCGCCATATCGACAAGAGCGCGGTCGAAGCCCGGAATCACCATGCCGCTGCCAACGGTCACCTCAAGCGGGCCGCGCTCGACGGAGCTGTCGAACACCGTGCCGTCATCGTAGGTACCTGTGTAGTGCACCGTTACCTTGTCGCCCTGTTTTACCTGTGCCATAAATTTAGTCTTCTTGAATCATTTAAAATCGGGCCGTCCGCCATAAAAACCATCAACTCTTCTCGGAACCGAAAGCCAACGACTGCCCATGAAAAAAAATTAAGCTGTAAGATAACACTTTTTACCGAAGGGGCCTGAACTCTTCGGGAATGGAGCACATGGGGGTGAACACTACTCCTGGCCAGCGGCGGCGGACATTCCGCCTTCGACCTCCATGCGCACCTTGGGCAGGCCGCCAGGGTGGTTGATGCGAATGTAATCGATGAGCCGTTCGCGCACCAGACAGCGAAGCTCCCAGAGGTCGGAGGAGTTGGCAGCGCTCATAAGAGCGCGAAGTTCGACGGTTTTGTCGGTCGCCTTGGTAACATGCAGCCGGACGACCCGCTTGTCCCAGAGCGGCGTGGAAGCGAGAATGCTCTCAAGCTCCTTGCGGATCGTTTCGACCGGAATGGCGTAATCGACATAGACGTACACCGTACCGAGCAGTTCGGTGGAAGTTCGGGTCCAGTTCTGAAAAGGCTTGTCGAGGAACCAGGTGATGGGCACGATCATCCGGCGCTGATCCCAGATCAACACGACGACGTAGGTCAGTGTAATCTCTTCGATGCACCCCCACTCCCCTTCGACAATCACGACATCGTCAATGCTGATGGGCTGGGAGATGGCGATCTGAATTCCGGCGATAAGGGTTCCGAGGCTCTTTTGTGCCGCAAAACCGAGGATGACGCCCGCAATACCGGCGGAGGCGAGAATGCTCAGTCCGACCTGACGTACCGTGTCGAAGCTCATCAACACGCCCGAAATAGCGAGCAGAATGATGAGCGCGTTAAGGATCTTGCGTGCGAGCTTGACGTTGGTGGCAGCCTTTTTGGTCGCCACGGCGCTCTGTTCGCTTCGCGAACGGTAATGGGCCATGATGAACTGCTCGAGCACGAACAGCATACGCATGATGAACCACGCCGCCGTGATGATCGAGAGAATCAGGAACAGATGCCTGATCACCTGGAGCGACACGTCGGACAACGGTGCGTAATCGAGAAACAGAGCCGAACCGACGAGCACAACAACCAGCCTGAACGGCCAGACCAGTCGTTCGAGCGGAAGCGTGTCGGCCAGCCCCTTTTTGCGGAAAAACGTGACCACCCTCCTGAAGAGGCTGTTAGCGCCGAGATACAACGCAACCGCCAGAAAAACGAACAGGATCGGCCCAAGCCAGATACCGAACTGGGAGCGAAGCGTCCCGGCTATCGTATCGAGCGTATTCATAAAACCTTACCGACTCATGCGGTTGAACTCGTCGTGCGAACGGCTCACGCAATCCTCGATGGCCATGCCGCCATAGTAGTTGCCGGTCATATAGAGGTTTGGCGCACCCGAGAGCATCTGGTCGGTCTTGTCGGCCCACTCCTTGTGGTGAATGCGCAGCGACGGCACCACGTTCATGCGCGTGGTCGTGTGCTCGATCTTCTCCATGCCGACGCCAAGCACTTCTGTGATGCGTTTGAACTTGTCCTTTTCGCTCAAGCCGGGACGGAAGTGGAATGCGAAGCCACGGAAGTTGTTGTCCGGCACGGTATCGCGCGAGACCATCGAAAAGAAGGTGTCGTTCGGCGAAATGATCGCCGCCACCGGCTTGAGCGAGCAGTCGCCCTTGCGAACCACAACGCCCAAAGAATCCACATCAGCGTACTTGAGCCTGGTCAAATGATCGGCAATTCCCGGATTGATATCGTGAATCAGTCTGGCGGCGGGAGCTGAAGGAAGCGCTATGACGAGCGAGTCGGCGGAATACTCCTGCCCGTCGGCGGTCTGGACGACGTACTTGCCGCCGGAGGTTGATAAACTCTGCGCCGCCGAACCGGTGCGCACGTCAATCCCCTTGCGGGCGGCGATGGTAAGCGCCACGCTCTGCAAGCCGTTCTTGAAGGTGTAGTTCTTGAGCACATCCTTGCGCTTCTCGCGGCTCTTGAACATCATGTCGGCGGGAAAATCGTCGGTCGGCTGCGACGGCACGGCATTGAAGAAGTGGCTGATAGTGTTGCGGTAGTTGTTCTCGCCAACGATTTGCGAGTAGTACGAACGAACCGTCTTGCCCTCTTTCTTGAGGCTGAAAATGTTCGGTGCATGAGTGAGCAGCTCGAAAAGGTTGAGGCCGGACATGATCGACGACACCTTGCCGTTCCTGAGCAGTGCGAAGGGCACCTTTTCGCGCGGGATGATGGTGTCCATGATGCCGCACTCCTCAACGATGCCGAGCAAGTTCTGGTAGGAACTGTAGCAGGTGTGCGCACCCATTTCGAGCCAGAAGCGATCATTGTCGCTTGCGTACTGGTGCGAGGCGAACGAACCGCCAACCGTCTTGTCCTTTTCGATCAGCGTGGTTTTCATACCGGCCTGCGAACAGTAAAACGCCATGCTGAGTCCGCTGATGCCGCCGCCGATGATCACTACCTCTTTTGCCATGGAAACTGAAATGAAGGTTCGAATGAAGAGTGGTAAAGCCGCCAGCGACTGAAGACACTCACGGCTCAATCTCGAAGTTGATGAATGGTAATGTAGCGAAATGATCGCAGAAAAACGTAACGGGCTTTATCTCCCCTCGTAGCCACCCTCGCGATAATGCGCTACGTAACGAACATAGTTTTCCGGCGACTCGACGATGGTCTTCCGCTCCGCCTCGGTGATCGGACGAATCACCTTGGCCGGAACGCCAGCCACCAGCATTCCCGACGGAACCCTGAAACCCTGTTTGACCAGCGAGCCGGCGGCCACAATCGACCAAGGCTCAACCACGCAATTGTCGAGCAAGGTGGCGCTCATACCGACGAGCACGTTGTCTTCAACCGTGCAGGCGTGCAGCGTCGCGGCGTGGCCGATGGTAACGTTGCTGCCGATCTTCAGCGGGCCGGTATCGTGCGTCACATGCAGGGTCGAGTTGTCCTGTACGCTGGTCTTTTCGCCGATGGTGATCGGGCACACATCGCCGCGAATAACCGTGTGGAACCAGACGCTCGAATGAGCGCCGATCCTGACGTCGCCAATCACGCGGCAGCCTTCGGCAAGGAATACCGACTCGTGAATCTCCGGGTGCATCCCCCGGTATGCCATGACTTTTTTCATAAGAGCATTGATTTGAACATCTGTGAAAACGAAATTGCCATTGCAGCACGTTACCGCTTTTTCACCCGACTTGAAAACGCGCCATGCAAATTGCTCGACAAATCGAAAAGCGCATGATTGGCCCGGACTCGACGTAAACCGTCAGGCAACCTTGATTGAAATGCTATATTTTCAACAGTGAAACCGTTATCGATGAAGCCATGAACGAAAAAACGAAAAAAGGCCCGAACGAACAGTACTGCTCCGAATGCGGTGCCATTATCCGCGTCAACGCGGAAAATTGCCCAACGTGCGGGGGATGGCAAAGCCCGCCGCCATTCACGATCAATCTCGGCCCGGTGAGGTCCGGCGGAAAAAACCGCTTCGCCGCGGCAAAATTCGCCATACTGCTCAGCTCACTCGGTATTCACAAATTTCATCTCGGCCTGACAGGCTGAGGGCTGGTCGCTCTACTCTTCTGCTGGACTCCAGCCATGGTCGGAGTCATCGAAGGCGTGCTGCTTCTGGT
>CBEUNJ010000061.1:0-10124 GCA_965544465.1 uncultured Chlorobaculum sp. | reverse complement strand
ACCACAAACAGAAAAAGCAGGCCAAATTGACCTGCTTTTTTTGTTATCCATAGACCCCTGCACTTACTTCTTGTCAGGAACCGGCTGCTCCGGCTTGACGGCGTAGTTGATCAGGTAGTCGTAGAGCCTGATGAGGCGCGAATTCTGGTTGTTCTGATCGATCCAGTGGCCAATCATGCCAATGGTGCGGGCCAAAACGAAGAAGCCGTTGAGCGAGTGCTCCGGGAACTCGAGGTCCGTCAGAATGCAGCCGATGGTGCCGTCAACGTTCAGGATCAGGCTGTCCTTCTTGGCGGTGGTGATCTTTTCAACCTCAAGCGCGTAGTCGAGGCACGGGGTGTGCAGCGACGTTTCGTTCTTGATGTAGTTGACCAGGTACTTCACGCGCTGGTCGGGATTTTTGACGCTCTTGACCCTGTGGCCGATGCCGGGAACCGGACCGACGTTCTTTTTCATCCATGTAAGAAAGCCGGGGATGTCGTTCGGGAAGTTCTTAACAGCCATCTGGAAGTATTTACCGGCATTGGTCACAGCGCCGCCGAAACGGGGGCCGATCATGGTCATGCCAGCCGAAACGGCCTGCGGCATGTCGATGCCAGCGCAAGCTGCGATGATAGAACCGAACGCACCCGACACAGCCGGACCATGGTCGGCGGAGATCATGATGATGCGTTTGATGATCTCGGACTCCTCGCGTGTCGGGAGTTTTTTGCTCCAGAGCAGGCTGACGACATCCTCGATGCCATAGCCTTTCGAGCAGAGCTCCGAAGCGGCGTAACCGGCATAGCGCGGCTCTTCGCCGCGGTCGTCGGAAATCGTGGTGCGGATGAGCGGCTCAACGATCACTTCCCCCTGCTTCATGACCTCCTGAACGCTCGGCGGAAGCTCCGGCAGCACGGCCTCGTCGATCTCGACGTTGATTTCGCCGGCAGCAACCAGCCCGTCATAGACTTTCTTGATCTCCTTGCTGAGGCCACCGAAGGTATCGGGAACATACGCACCGGCGTCGCGGAGGGCGTTCATCTTGGAGCGGGCTGAACCCGCACCCTTCTTGCCTTCCTTCGCACCAGCGTGGCCGAACTTCATGCCCTGCGGAAGAACCTCCTGGCAAGTGCCGCCAATCGCGGCGATCAATTTGATGCGGCGCGGCGCGGCCGCCAGCCACTCGGCAGCTTCCTCTTCGAGGCTTCCGCCGACCTCACCGATCAGCACGACCGCCTTGGTGTCGGGATCCTTCTCGAACATCTGAAGGTAGGTGACAAAATCAGTACCCGGATAGGCGTCACCACCGATGGCGACAGCCGAGGTGATACCGTTACCATTCTGAGCGCAAAGCCACATCGCCTCATTGGAAAGGCCGCCGGATTTGGTCAGCACACCGAATGAACCGGGACGATACAGGTTGCAGAGTTTCAGGTTCTGAAACTCGCCGCCGATCACACCGAGGCGGCACTCACCTGCCGACATAATGCCGATGGAGGAGGGACCGTTAAACATCTTGCCATTCTTCTCGGCAAGTTTTCTGAGGCGCTTGGCGTCCTTTTCCGGCACACCTTCGGTAATCATGGTGACCAGCTTGATGTTCGGAGCTTCGAGCGCCTCGACAGCGGCCTGGGTAGCCCTCGATGAGCCGAGGTAGATCAGAGCGGTGTTAATTTCGGGATTTTCAGCAAGAGCGGAATTCAGCGAATTGAACACGGTGACGTTGTTGAGTTCGCCGCCGCGGAAGATCTCCTTCTGCTGGCCAGCATCAGGGGGATACACGAACGCTTGGATAGTCAGCGGACGGTTGACCAGGAAGTCGAACTCAGCCATGCGTCGCGCCGCATTGACGCCGGCTGCACCGCCGATGATGACTGCCCGGGTATCTTTATTTGCGATAATACTCACAGTTCAATCAATTTTTATGAGTTTCTATATACTTTCATTTCAAAGTTTTGCAACGGCAAAGCTCAGGATTTCATCGCCAGATCGACAATGTCGGTCATCGGCATGGTACGGTCGTACACATGAATGTCGAACCCTTCGTTCTGAAGCTCCTTGATGGCTGCAAGGCCTTGAGCTTCGTTCGGACCGCCCCTGCGTACCCAGATTTTGACGCCTTCGAGATAGCCCTTCGACTTGCTCTCGCGGAAGCCGTTGATGATACCACTGAAGGTTGCCTTCACGTCGGTGAAGTTGGCGATAGCGCCGCCGACAATGATGTGTTTGATGTTGGGAAGACGGCAGAGCGTTTCGGTAAGCGCTTCCACAGCCCAGTCGGCAGGTGCGCCCGAATACTCGGCATAGTTGGCGATGGTACCGCCACGAGCCACGACTGCGTCAGCATAGAAGACCGATGCGCCGCCACCTGCGGTCAGAAGAGCTACTTCGCCACCGGGAACCTCGACGAACTTGACCGAACCCTTAATTCTGGAGTCGATCTCCATAATTTGCTGCTCAGCTTCGGTGAACGGGCGGCCGATTTCGGAAACCGGCTTGAAGTCCCAGTCAGCATGACGGAACCGGGCATCGTAGTCGATGTTCATCACAGCATCAAGCGCAGCAAAACGCATGTCGCTCTTGCGTATGACCAGCGGGTTGATTTCGATGGATTGGGCATCCTCGTTGTCGAAACAGAGATTGATGCGCGAGCAGATTTTGCCAACGCGTTCAGCAATTTCGCCTTCAAAACCGGCGTCCTTGGCAAGCTCGGCAAGACGTTCGATAGAGGGATTTTCGTCGAGAGGAATCTGGATGCGCTGAACGCTGTCCCAGTTGTCTTCGATATCGACGCCGCCATGCCTGGAAATCAGCAACTCTGCGCCATCCTTGTTACCGATCATCGATACGTAGTACTCTTCGTCATGATCGAGCATTTCAGCAATGATGACTTGTCGGATTTCAGCCGTGCCGACTTTGGTGTTGAGCATCTCTTTAGAGGCGGCAATCGCCTCGTCGAGGGTTAGCCCGATTTTAACGAGACCGAGCTTGAAACGGCCACCAATGGCTTCATGAGCTTTGACGACAAGTTTTGATTCACGCAGCCATTTATTAGCTTCACCAAGCTGTGCCAGACGGTCTGGGTCCATGATGACAACATAGTGAGGCACGGGAATGCCCCATTTGTTGAACAATTTCATGGCCGGCCCTTCAAGAATTTTTGCCATGCTCTATCTGTTTACGTTTTCAGGTAATTGTGCGAAAAGAAAAGTGCAAAGTTTAAATATAGCTATCTTCTGTCTTCTTACCAAAACGTTAACCTTTGTTAAACCACTTTAACCGACCAAAAAAGTAGTAATGCAGGACTTTATTACCTGGTGGCAGCATCTTCCTTATCAGATGAACCCCGTCATTTTTTCTGTCGGCCCCGTTGCCATCCGCTGGTATGGAACCATGTACATCATTGCGTTCGCGATTGTCTGGTTGTTGTCGCGCTACAGGATCGCGACCGAAAAGCTCCCGTTCAACAAGACCTTCCCCGGCGACGCCCTGACCTGGGCGATGGCGGGTGTGCTCATCGGCGGGCGGGTCGGCTATATTCTCTTTTACGGCTTCGACTGGTTTGTGCAGGATCCGATCGGCATGTTGCTGCCGATCCATTTTGGCAACGGCACCTGCGTCTTCTCCGGCATCACCGGCATGTCATTCCACGGCGGCCTGATTGGCGTCGCACTTGCACTGTGGCTCTTTACCCGCAAGCAGAATGTAGATTTTCTGCAAACCGTTGACCTCTTCATTCCCGCCCTGCCGCTTGGCTACACTTTTGGACGGCTCGGCAACTTCATCAACGGCGAACTGTACGGACGCGTGACCACTTCGCCCATTGGCATGCACTTCCCCAACGCCCCCAGCCCAGCGCTGCGCCACCCCTCCCAGCTTTACGAAGCATTTTTTGAAGGCATCGTGCTTTTCGTCATCCTCTGGTCAAGCCGCAAAAAAGCCCCTTGGCCTGGCTACCTTTCGGCTCTCTATCTCATCGGCTACGGCACGGTAAGATTTTTCATCGAATTCTTCCGCCAACCCGATGAGCAACTCGGATTCGTGTTCCTGAATTTCTCGATGGGTCAGGTGCTCTGCTTTTTGATGATGACGGTGGGAATTGGAATTCTGATGTGGTCGAAGCAGCGAGCAAAAAAGTCTGTAGTGGACGCAAACAAGAACCAGAAGCTATAATCGATGCTTACCGAGCATCAGCAACAGTTCTTTGCCGTCCTTCATAATGACGAAGAGGGTATCGCTACCACGAACTATCACCGTTTTCACGTCTGGAAGTTCCCGCAGATATTCAGCGGTTTTGTTCGTTGCCGCCACACGATCGCCGTGATTGGCGGCCAGGTATGTGTCATACGTTGCTTCCGCCTGTTTGACCAACACCTCGGGTGTAAGTTGTTTATTTGAGCGTAATTCGACTCCTGTTCGTGATTCGGTGACACATGCTGCCACCATAAACAGAGACAGGAAAATCCAGATTGGAAAAAGTCTTTTCATCCCAAACCTCCGTTAAAAAAAAGAAGCAGCGGAAACGCTTGTTGCTCGCCTCCGCCGCTGTCTCAATGATAAAATTCCAGCCGGAAAGCTACTTTTTCAACGTAACGCTGCCGCTGTTAGGAAGCCGGTCCTTACCAGTCATATCATAGAGCCAAATCCTGGCGGTACTGACACTGCCTAAAGAGGTGTTCCAGGGAATATTGAAAGAGTAATCATTACCACTCTTGGTAACAGTTCCGGTATAGACCTTGTTGTTGTACAAGCCTGGCTGGGTCTGCTTGTAAACCTCCACATTGCGTCCATGACATTTCACCAGTACTTCAGCAGCAGCATTGCCGGAGGTATCGACGTAGAAAAAGAACTCGTTAAAAGCTGGAGCGCTATAGAAAGAGACGGTGGCATAGAGTCTGCCAAAACCCGACACCAGCCTGAGCAGTTTGAAATCACGAGAGTTGGTCACCGAAGCTTCATTGGCATCGGCTTTGTACACGGCCAGTTGGCAAGCTCCCTTGTTGGTCGGAAAAGCAACCAGCTCAGGAGGACGGCAACCGGTAGCATAAACCGCATCAACCGCCTCGGTAACGGTTTTCTGCTCGTTAGCCAGCTTCTGGAAAAAGAGATCCGTGCCATTGTCGCCGCAATTGAAGGAAACCGATTCGTTCCAGCCAACCCATGCCGAAGCACCATGATTGGTCGTCCAGGTAGGCATACCAGGCAGAGCACCCGGATCGGCACCGTGGCAGCTCTCCAGGAAAAATATCGTGGAAGGAAACGACTTGTCAGCCCAATAGGTGGAGCTGAACGTTCCAGTAATGACATACCCGAACTGCGTAGCTCCAACCGCATGGCTGTACGCGCTGGCGGGAATGGTGCCAGCATAGCCGCTGTTGCCCGATGGGTAACTGGAGTACCAGGGACGAACCAGGAAACCGAAATCACCACCCAAGTCACCACCGTGACCACGCATCACCACAACACCGTATTGGCCATTGTCGATCAGAGCAGCATTGGCCAGATTGGCTGAGTTGTTGAGCCGCGTCGTTACGCTGTACCCGAGCGATTCCAGGTCAGATTTGACCTGTTGCCATATCTTCGGCGACACCACATTGGCATCGTCCTCAAGGCAATCAAAAATCAGAGCTTTGTTGCTCTTGGGCGCACAAGGCACAAACTTGAAAAGCGGAGGCCTGAACTGCGTCACAGGAACAAACCGCTTCTTTACCGGAGTCAACTGCTTCACGGATTGTAATACTTGTTTCTGTACCGGTACCATTTGATCGGCAGAACCGAGACGATCTTCTCCAAGCAGCATCAGGAGCTTCTTGCCATCCTTGAACTGGACCAGAAGGTTGTTGCCTTTCAGTTCCCGCACCTCCTGAACTTCCGGCTGAGTCAGCAGAAACGTCTTCTGCTCTCTGACTGCAATGGGCAACTGAACCTTTCTGACTTTAACCAGTTGATTGACATCGGTGTGTACCTTGCTGGCAAGCTGAGTAATTCTGGCCGTATCAGCACCCCACACCGTACCTGCTGACATGAGCAGCAGACAAATAATGAGTCCGCACTTCCTGACAAACGTCATGATAGACCTCCTTTAATTGTTGAAAGAAATCTCTGTCAACTACCAATCAAGCGCACAAATCAAGCCAGAATGGCCATGCGCTAACATCAACCTCAAGAGACAGTTAAGACCGTTTGATAAGCACCGTTTGATATTTGACGTATTGAATAAAAACCCTTGAAAGAAATTCGAGCCAGGTATTTTTTGCGCTGAAGGCAACAAGCCCATCTCAGAGCAAGGGCGTTCCGCAGTCTTGAAAAAAGACTAGGATAACCTCTTGTAAAATGGAAGGTTACTTCTGCATACGGAAGCTTGGGAGCTGAATACTCATCCGTTCCGCAACCAGAATAGAGAAGCCATAAAAAAATAATACTCTCACTTATGAAGTTATCAAATCGCGAGCATTAAAAAACAGATCCCGATCAAAATAATCGAAGGCATCCCTCAAGCCGATACCCATCTCAGCTTCGTGTTTATGGGTTTCATGGATTCGCCATGCCCACCCCTCACTCCGCCGACACAACCAGCTCTTCACTCTTCCCGAAGCAACGGCGGCGGATGATAAGCGTGACGATGATCGTGCTCATGGCCGTCGAGCCGACCAGCATGAACATGACGACGATCTGATAGCGGATGGCGATAAGCGGGTCGGCTCCGGCGAGAATCTGGCCGGACATCATGCCGGGGATGAACACGAGGCCGACGCCCATCATGGCGTTGATCGAGGGAATCATCCCGGCCCTGACCGCCCCTTTGACAATATCGCGGCTCGCCTCCTTGTAGTTCGCGCCGAGGCAGAGCTTCATTTCGACAAGGTCGCGCTGCTGGCGCATGTGCGAGAAAAGCCGCTCGATGGAGATCGCCAGCGCGGACATCGAGTTGCCGATCACCATGCCTGCCGTCGGCAGGAAATAGCGCGGCTCCCACCACGGATGCACGCCAATCACCAGCCACGAGACGAACAGCGCCGTCAAAAAGTAGCTTGAGAGCATCGTCAAAAAGGTCGGAATTTCGTAAGCGATCTGCTTTTCCTTTACCCGCCCGCGTACGATGAACACCGCCGAAAAGACCATGATGGCAAAGATGCCAACAGTCAGCCACGGATTCTTCACCCCGAAGATGAAGCTCAGCGCGTAGCCCATCAAAAAGAGCTGCGAGACCGTGCGGACGGTGCCGATGGAAATATCCTTGTTCAGGCCGAGCTTCTGGACGAACGAGGTGGCCTGCGCGACAAGGATAAAAAGCAACGCCAGCAACAGCTGCGGTATGGAGATTTCGATGATCGGGTTCATGCGCATTCGAGGTTTCCATTGCGGAAGGTGCAGCTTCGAGCCTGCGGAACGTCTGGCTGGTAGTCGCTATGCGTAACGATAAGTACCGTTTTACCCTCCTCGGTGTTAAGGCGTTCGATGATCGAAAAAACCATCGTCGCGCTTTCGGCATCAAGCGCCGAGGTCGGCTCGTCGAGCAGGAGCACGTCCGGCTCTGTCAGGATCACCCGCATGATCGACAGGCGCTGCTTCTGACCGACGGAGAGCTTGTTGGCCGATTGGTCGAGCGTGACGCCGTTCAGATAGAAAGCGTCGAGCATTCGCTCCAGCGCAGCGTCGTCCGGCGCGGTTTTACGCTCTGCCTGCACGAAGGTGAACGGGAGAAGCAGGTTGTCACGAATCGAGCCGTCGATCATCTGCGGAATCTGCGGCACGTAGGTCACGTTCGAGCGTAGTTTGGACGGCGTAATTTCCGACACATGTTGCCCCTTGAATAAAATCTCCCCCGAACGTGGCGTATTTAACCGGCAAATGAGGCGCAACAGCGTTGACTTGCCGCTACCCGACGCCCCCTTAATGACGAGCAGCTCCCCGACTCGCACCTCAAGCGACAGACACTCGAAAACCAGCGGACCGCCTTTGTCATAGCCAAACGAAAGCTCTCTGAGTTCAAGGAGTGGGGGTATAGTTGGCATAGTTATCAAGATAAAGATGATGAATATCTGTCATCACGAGTCCCGACAGGTCAGGCACGCCGCAATCCATTGTTACTGCCTTCGCCAATTCACTATGGACTTCCCATGTCGCTTCGCTCTTCGCAATGACGGGCAGATGCAGGCCTTTTTTAGTATTGACTCGACAAGCAGTGCTTCTGTTTTTTCGAAGCTCTGTTTGCGAAACGGACTGTTGAAAAGATCGGAACTTATTTTGTTAATTACTAAAACTGTCGATGACCTGGCAATCTCTTCCCCTCCTGCATCATGAAAGCTCCCGAAGAACGGCTTGGCTCCTTTTACCTCGGCGCGGAATACGATCTTCAATCGGACACACGGCTTGAAACGCCGGTGCACTACGACGCACGCGACCTGACCACGCACGCGGTCTGCGTCGGCATGACCGGCAGCGGCAAAACCGGCCTCTGCATCGACCTGCTCGAAGAAGCGGCTCTCGACAAGGTGCCGATGATCCTCGTCGATCCGAAGGGCGACATGACCAATCTGCTCCTTCAGTTTTCCGACCTGTTGCCGGACGATTTTCTGCCGTGGATCGACCAGGACGAAGCGCGGCGCAAAGGCCAGAGTCCCGAAGAACTTGCCGCCGCCACCGCCGCGATGTGGAAAAACGGGCTCTTCGACTGGGGCATCGCTCCAGAGCGGATCCGGCAACTCAAGGCAGCTGTTGAGCTTACGATCTACACCCCCGGCTCCGATGCGGGCGTTCCGGTGAACATTCTCGGCAGCCTCGCCGCTCCCAAGCTCGATTTCGATACGGAAGCTGAAGCAATCCGCGAGCGCATCGCGGGCACGGTCAAGGCCCTCTGCGGCTTGGTTGGCATCGACGCCGATCCGGTCAAGAGCCGCGAGTCTATTCTGCTCTCTGGCATTTTCGAGCACTTTTGGCGGTCGGGCGTGGACCTCGACTTGGCTACGCTGATCGGCTCGATTCAGAACCCGCCTATGCGGCAGGTCGGCGTCTTCGACGTCAACACCTTCTATCCCGAAAAAGAGCGCTTCGAGCTGGCCATGTCGTTCAACGCGCTGCTTGCCTCGCCCTCGTTCCAGAGCTGGCTCGCCGGCCAGCCGCTCGACGTCGCATCCATGCTTTACACCGCCGAAGCGCGGCCACGGGTCGCGATCTTCTCGCTCGCGCACCTCTCGGAAAACGAGCGCATGTTCTTCGTCACGCTGCTGCTCGAAAACGTCCTAACCTGGACGCGAGCCCAGCAAGGCACTTCAAGCCTCCGAGCGCTGCTCTACTTCGACGAGGTGTTCGGCTACCTGCCGCCAGTCTCCGAGCCACCTTCCAAACGCCCGCTCATGACGATGCTCAAGCAGGCGCGCGCGTTCGGCGTCGGTTGCGTACTGGTGACGCAGAATCCGGTCGATCTAGACTACAAGGCGCTGACCAACACCGGCACGTGGTTCATTGGCAAATTGCAGGCCGAACGCGACAAGGCACGCGTGCTCGAAGGACTGAAAAGCGCCATCAGCACGGCAGGCGGATCGGACGCCGGGTTCGATTTCGACACCATCATCAGCCAGCTCGGCAAGCGCGTGTTTCTGATGCACAACGTCCATGAAGATCGTCCGGTGATCTTCCAGACCCGATGGGCGATGAGCTTCCTCGCCGGCCCGATGACACGTCCGCAGATCAAGACGCTGATGGCGGGACGCAAAAACGGCGAATCCGCGAAACTCCCCACAGTGTCATTCAAAAAAGCCTCGCCAACCACAACTGAACCTGATACGACAACAAGCGACGCCGCGACGCTGCCATCCGGATACACCGCCGTTCCGCCGGGACTTGATCCGTCGATCACGCAGCTCTTCGTTCCGGCAACCCTCGACCCGGCAACGGCGCTCGCCCGGCATTCCGCTGGAGTGCCAACTTCGGCGGAGCTGCTCTACGAACCAACGCTCATCGGTTGCGCTTCGGTCGATTTCGTAGATAAAAAGCGCGACATCACCCGGAACCGGCAACTGGTGCTCGCCTGCACTGAGTTCGACGTAGCGGGCAACCCGGACTGGGAGAAATGCCAGCCGCTCACCGCCGCGCAGGGCGAGCTTTCGGATCGCGCCGATTCCCGCGCAATTGGCTTTGCA
>CBEUNJ010000060.1:0-10444 GCA_965544465.1 uncultured Chlorobaculum sp. | reverse complement strand
AGGTGCCCTCCACTCAACCCTCAAAGCTCCCGGCCGGGCGACATGAGGCGCTTGTAGTAGGAGCCAGAGGTGTAGAGTGCGGCGGCGGGATTGTGACCGAGCACCCGGTCCTTGACGATCAGCGTGGTGACAGGCGCGTCGGAGTGCTTTGTAAAGAGGCTGTCGTGGCCGACACAGAGGCCGATGATAACATTCAGGTCGGTTTTGTGTTCGTTCATGAGCCGGGCCTGAAACACCGGATTGCAGAGCGATTCATGAGTGCCGGGCTGGAGCTTCAGCTCCTCCTCGATGCCGATTTCGCCTTTGTCCACCGCCCCTGCCTTGCAAAGTACTGCGAAGGAGCCCAGCCCGTTGGCCTTGAGCACCTTCGCGAAAATCCGCGCCTCTTCGGCAAGGCCGACGCACATCGCCAGCCCGATCTTTTTGGCGCCAAGCCGGTTGGCAAACGCAACGATCTCCTCGGCTCGGGTCAGCTTACCGTAATAGCGACCTTCGACTTCGGCAGAGGCGCGAGCTATGCGAGCGTCAACGCCGTCACCGCGATACAAATCGAGACACTCGTCAAGCTGCCCTGGCTCGTGAGACTCGCCCACGCACTCATCCGGCAAGCGCTTCTCCTTGCGGTAACAACTCATAGGGCGGCACTCCTTGCAGCTCCGCTCTTCAGCTCCACTGTTCGATACATTGTCGTTCATAAGCTTTGTCCTCCGCTATTCGTTTATCAGGGTTCCACCCGCTCAAGCTCCTCCATTCTGCCCTCACGAAACTCCTTTCGTTTGCCGCGCGCCCTCTTCTCCGGGTTTGCGGCGCTGGTGCTCACGCCAGTCAAAATCACGAGGCCAATGGCAAAAAAGAGCAGCAGAGAGGCAAGCGCCACCTTCTGGCTTCCGGCCTGCACGGAGACGAAACCGAACACCAGCGGGCCGACGACCGCCGAGGCTTTGCCGAAGCTGCCGTCGTAAAAGCCGAAAAACTCGGTGCGATGCTCCTTCGGCGTCAAGCGCGCCATCAGCGAGCGTGAAGAGGCCTGCGAGGAGCCCATCGAAAGCCCCGCCAACAGGCCAATCACATAAAAGCTCTGGCGGCTGCTTGACATGATGGCCAGTAGAATCACGAAAATCCAGATGAAAAGCGTTAGCACGATGGCCCGTTTCGGACCGATGCGGTCAGTCACGAAGCCGAAGACGACCGAGCCGAGAATGGCCGTCGTCTGCACGGTGATGAAGAACTTGATCAGCTCCGTGGCCGAGAACCCGAGCGTGTTCTGCGCATAGATCGAGGCAAAGGCAATGACGGTCAGAATGGCGTCGTTGTAGAAAAAGAAAGCGAGCAGGAAACGGGCAAGATCAGGATAGCGCATGATGTGCTGGATGGTGTAGCCGACCTCCCGGAGCGAATGGACGATGAAGGAGTTCCGGCTGCGCATCCCCGTTTCGCTCGGCATCAGCCTCGCCTTGCCCTTGGTGTCGCGCAGGGTGAGGAAAAGCGGCGCGGAGAACACGGCAAAAAAGAGCGCCACAATGAGGAAGCTCAATTGCAGGTTGGGGATGTTCGAGGCGTCGATCCCCTTCATCAAGAGCGGCTGCAGCAGCAAAAGAATCGCCAGCGCACCGAGATAGCCCATCGCGAAGCCGTAGCCCGACACCCTGCCAATACTGCGCCTCGACGTAATTTCTGGCAGGTAGGCGTCGTAAAATACCAGCCCCCCCTCAAAGCCAATATTGGCAAGAATGAAAAGCGTCGCCGCGATCAGCACATGACCCGGCCCCGAAAAAGAGAGCAGCACCGTGGCGATAACCGAGACCAGCGTGAAGGCGAACAGGAAGCGCTTGCGGCGGCCCGAGTAGTCGGCCTGCGCGCCAAGCACCGGCGAGAGCAGCGCCACCAGCAGCATCGAAATGCTGACGCTGTTACCCCAGAGCTGATCGCCCTGGGGATCGCCCTGGCAGATGACGTTTTTGAAATAGAGTGGAAAGGCGAAGGTGACCATCATGACGCTGAACGAGGTGTTGGCGAAGTCGAACAGCAGCCAGGAGAATATTTTTTTTTTGCCCGTCAGGTTACTACCCATCGGAAAGAGGATTCAGGAACCTGCCAGATGATCGAACAGCGATTCGAAAACCCTGCGGCCATCACCGGAGCCGAGCAGCTCTTCGCTAGCCCGTTCGGGGTGCGGCATCAGGCCGAGCACGTTGCCGTCTTTATTGGTGATACCGGCGATGTTATTCAGCGAACCATTGAAGTTGGCCTCCTCGGTAGCGTTGCCGTCAGCGTCGGTATAACGAAAGGCCACCTGCCCGTTCGATTCGAGGCTATCGATGGTCTCGGCGGAGGCGTAGTAGTTCCCCTCGCCATGCGCGACCGGAATGCGAAGAACCTCGCCCTTTTCGTAGCGGTCGGTAAAGATAGTCGAATTGTTGGCCACGCTGATGGTGGACTGGCGGCAGATAAACTTCCGGCCCGCGTTGCGGATGAGCGCGCCTTCGAGCAGGCCGCTTTCGACCAGCACCTGAAAGCCGTTGCAGATGCCGAGCACCGGGCGACCCTTGCGGGCGAACTCAATCACCTCGCGCATGATGGGCGAAAAGCGGGCAATGGAGCCGCAACGCAGATAGTCGCCATAGGAGAAACCACCGGGCAAGATGATGGCGTCACAGCCCTTCAGGTCGTGCTCGTTGTGCCAGAGCATGACCGGTTTGACGCCGGGAAACGAGGCGACGGCATATTCGGTATCGTGGTCGCAGTTCGAACCGGGGAACACCACGACGCCCACGTTCAGATCAGCCATAAAAACAAGCGGGATTTAGTTGACGGGTTCCAGTTCGAAAGTGAAATCTTCCATCACCGGATTCGACAGAAGTTTCTGACAAATTTCGGAAGCGACCTTCTCGGCCTCGGCGCGAGACTCTTCACTGATGATCACCTCCATGTATTTACCGATTCTGACCGATGAAACGCTTGAATAGCCAAGATTTTCAAGCGCATGTTGCGCGGCTTTGCCCTGCACATCGAGAATGGAGGGACGCAAGGTCACCGTGATGTTAGCCTTGAATGCCATAACTGGTTACGTTGCATGTGTGATGACGCTCGACCCGCCCCATCGGGGACAGGAGCCAGAGACGTCGGAAAGAAACGCTTCAGGGTTGCCATTGCCTTGCCGTAAGCGTCAGAGACCTGACAATTCCCAGCAGAATATACAATAACATGGAGACAAAAAAAGCCTTGGCCTGAAAGAAGAGTACACAGACAATGGCGACCACGTAGGCGCTCATCTGCACGGGATGCTTGCGGAACGATTCGAGCGTCGGTTTGGGCAAAGCGTCATAGTTGACCTTGCTGACCATCAGCGTGCCGAGCGCGACGCTCAATACGGCGAGTCCGCGCTGAAGTGCGATGCCTGTAAAGAGCGGTTCGGCCACCATCCAGAGCACGAACGAGGCGATGGTCATCGCCTGCGCGGGGGTGGGCAGGCCGGAGAAAGAGTCCTTGCTGTAGCCGATCAGGCTGATGTTGAAGCGCGCAAGCCGCAACCCGCTGCCCACCATGAGCAGCGAACTGAACAAGAGCCCGTACGGCATCCCGAGCTGTTCGAGTCCGAATTTGTAAACGAGGTAGGCTGGAGCGGCCCCGAAGGAGACCAAGTCAGAGAGCGAATCGAGCTCGACGCCGAACTCCGAAGAGCTGTTGGTCAGCCGAGCGACGAAACCATCGATGGTGTCAAAAAAAGCGGCCAGAAAGATCAGCCACCCGGCAATCACGAAGCTGCCTTCACCGGCCATGATGATGGAGACATAGCCGGAGAGCATGTTCATCACCGTAAAAGCTGAAGGGACAAACGAGCGGGAAACAAACGGAAAACGACCCTGAGGCCGTCCTTGCCCACCCTGAAGAGCTGGCGGATACTGTTTCCCTGCTTTTTTTCTGTCGTCGTTCCCCATACAAACTGTCTATCCGACGGTGCCGTCTCGTCAGGAAAAGGCTATCCGCATGTAAAAAAAGTTGAGCGTAAGGCGCTGTTTTCTATCTCCGCGGATTCAGTCATGAACCCGCGCCAGCCTCTTCCGGCACGTTCTTTAAGGTAATCGATTCATGGTAACTTTTAAAGCAAAGAGTTCAGCACCGTTTTTGGACAATCGGTGAATGCACAAAACATCGGCCTTACAACCCGGCTGGAACACTCAGTAACTTTCATCCTCCGACGGGAAGCTGCCAGCACGCACATCCTCGACATAGCTCTGCACCGCCTTTTCGATCACCGATGACAGATTGGCGTAGCGGCGCACGAACCTCGGGTGGAACTCGGTGTTCAGCCCGAGCATGTCGTTGATGACCAGCACCTGCCCGTCGCACTCCGGCCCTGCGCCGATGCCGATGGTGGGGATGGTCAGCGAGCGGCTCACCTGTCCGGCAAGCTTCGAGGGAATCTTTTCGAGCACGATGGCGAACGCGCCCGACTCTTCGAGAATGCGGGCGTCCTCCATGAGCTGCTCGGCCTCCTCGCCCTCTTTTGCCCGAACCTTGTAGCTACCGTACTTGTAGATTGACTGCGGCATGAGCCCGAGGTGGCCCATCACCGGAATGCCAATGTCAGTGATGCGCTTGACCGCTTCGGCGATGACTTTGCCCCCCTCCATCTTGACTGCGTCGCACTCGTGCTCTTTCATGATCTTTCCGGCATTGCGCACCGCGTCCTCCGGCGAAAGCTGGTAGCTCATGAACGGCATGTCAACGATCACCATCGCGCGGCTCGTCTCTGCCTGCACGCCGCGCACCACCGCCTTGGCGTGGTAGATCATCTCATCGACGGTCATCGGCAACGTGGTGTTGTGCCCGGCAAACACATTACTGGCCGAATCGCCAACCAGCACGGCATCGACACCGGAACGATCAAGAATCCGGGCCATCGTATAGTCGTAGGCGGTCAGCATGGCAATCTTCTCGCCGCGCTCCTTCATATCGAGCATCCGGCGGGTGGTTACATGGGGCGGCTTGTTGGCGGAACCGTTGGGCATGATGAAAAAACATTAAGTGATTGAAGCATGAGAAACGCCGGGAAGGTTGAGTTCCTCCAGAGTCAGAACCGTTGTACCCTCTTTGGCAAAACTCCCGGCGGCTGAAAAAATCAGCGGCGCGAGATCGGCATGGCCGGCATCGGTGAACTCATCGAGCGATGCAGTCTTCTGTTCGAAACCGGCATTGACCGCCTCGACCAGCTCACGGGACGCACCGGCAAGATAACGAGAAATCTGGCGATGGCGTGAAGAAAGTGGCAACGAACCGTGCTGGAGAATCGCCTGCCCCTGACGGCGTTGCGCCGAACCGACCAGCTTGCGGCCAGCCACCTGCAATTCGTAACGGGCCGAAGCCGTGAAGCACGAAACCGACTCCGGCGAAGCGTACCGGGCCCGGAAATCGGGCTGCGTCCGGCAAAAATCCGCCGCGACGCCAACGCCAGCAAGCGCTTGTTGCAAAGTTTCGTGCACCATACGGTAGATCGTTTCGTTCGGCAGATCCGTCACCGCGAAAAACGAATAGGTCAGTTCGTCAGCATGGAACACCGCTCGTCCGCCGGTTGGCCGAACGACAATATCCACCCCGTCAGCGCGACACCGCTCGTGGTCGATCTCATCGGGATTCTGGTTCCTGCCGAGAGAAATAGCCGAGGGCGACCAGGAGTACAAACGCCAGAGGCAGCTTTCCTCCCCGAACCGATTCTGAAACGACCCGTCGGCCATCGCCTGCATGAGCTGACGGTCAAACGCCATATTGAACCTGCCGCTTCCAGCTCCGGTATCGATGCAGTGAACCAATGAAAAAAGAGGGTGCATGAAGCTGATTCAGGAAAATCGACAAAAAAACCGGCGACTGGCAATAACTGAGCCTGACTCTACCAATCCCCGTTCAAATACGCCAAATCGGGCATTTGACGTCGTCCCATCTCCATAATATAGAAAAAGATAGAGGCCGCTGTTCTGAAAAAACCGCCCCCACCCTCCACTCATGTGCCGGAGAATGGGGGTAAGCATGGCGAGGCTTGATGTTGGGCTGGCTTTTACAGCATCAGCCACGCCAGCAGGCCGAGACCTGCCAGGTCGCACCCGCGCCGCGAGCCGAAACCGTCACCGGCTCGTTGGTGTGGCCACCCGAGGCGTAGGTCACGATCACCAGCGTGTTCGACCAGTCGATGCCGTTCTCGCCCGAAACCACATAGTTCTCCACATCCGTGACCGCGAGGTCAAGGTCATAGACGCCGCCGATCATCGCTTCGTAGTCATTGGCATGGTTGCTTCAGTCGATATCGTCCTGCTCGAACATAACGAAGAAACCGTCGCTGTCCTGATTCAGCACCGACAGCGCCGCGTGAGTCATTTCGGCCATCGTCGGGTCTTCATCGACGCCGTCTTCGCCACGCGTGATGCTCGACTCGCGCCCGGCTTTGTGAGTTCTGACGATTCGAGGCTTTCTGCGCTTCAGTCAACGGATGGCCTCTTGGCCGGTAACACCAGTCTGAACCCTCGAAAATCATTCACCGCTTTCGGTACGACAAACGAGCGCTGCGAGGCGCGGAAGGCGAATTTGTCGGGGTAGCGCCAGCAGCCTCCTCGTTCCTGGCGCAGCGCGTCGTCGCCGTCGGCAACGCTATCGGAGTCGCCCTCGCCTTGCCAGATCGAGCACCACTCCATGATGTTGCCGCTCTGGTTCCAGGTGCCGTAGCCGGAGACCCCTTCGGGGTAGGAATAGACCGGGGCGACGGACTCTTCGCCTTTGTTGGTGCGGTTGCGGCAGTTGTTTTCGTCCCACTTGTCGCCCCACGGGTAGAGCAGCCCTTCCGGCCCACGTGCGGCTTTTTCCCACTCGGCTTCGTTGGGCAGGCGGCATCCGGCCCATCGAGCGTAGGCGTCCGCGTCGTCCCAACTGATGAGCACCACAGGGTAGTCGTCGAACTCGGCGGGGCAGCCCTCTTCGCGCCAGAAGGAGAGCGAGTCGATCCGCGCGCCGATGTTGGGCGGCTGGTGGCCGGTGGCTTCGACGAAGGCGCGGTACTGGCGGTTGGTAACCGGATAGACCGAGATGTAAAACGCTTCGAGGTGCACGCTCTGCTGCGGGCTTTCCCGGTCGAGGTCGTCGCCCATTGTGAACGTGCCTGCGGGCACCAGCACCATCAGGGAGGCGTCCTTCTCGTTGACGATGACCGACGGCAGCGCGTCAGCGGCGGGGCGAATTGCGCGGCTTCTGAGTTCGGAAAGGGTGTCGTTCAAATTCATCATGACTCCGATTGTTGTAATGCCGCCGCGTCCGGTGCAGCGGATGCGTTGCGGGCCTGACCGTTCCGCACCATCGCGCGCAAGCCGTCGATTACCGGCTGGTGCGAGGCCGAGAGTGGCACCATCGCGCGGGCGGCGTCGAGCAGGTCGTCAGTCTCAATTTCGCGCCGCTTGTCGCGGAAGGCGGGGAACATTGCATCGTTGACTAACGCTTGCAGCTCCGCACCGACGAACCCCTCGGTAGCCGATGCGACCGCGTTGAGGTCGAAGCGGTGCGAAAGCATGGTGTAGCCACGCTCCTTGAGGTGCACTTCGAGGATGTTAACCCGCTCGGCGTGGGTCGGCAGGTCAAGGAAAAAGACCTCGTCAAACCGCCCCTTGCGCAGCAGCTCGGGCGGGAGGCGCTCGACGTTGTTGGCCGTGGCGAACACGAAGACCGGCGCAGTTTTCTCCTGCATCCAGGTGAGGAACGTGGCAAAGACGCGACTCGCCGTACCGCTGTCGCCGACCGATCCGGCGAACGCTTTTTCGATTTCGTCAACCCACAGCACGCACGGCGCGATCACCTCAGCAATACGGATCGCTTCGCGGATGTTCTGCTCACTTGAGCCGAGCAGGCCGCTGAAGATCGCGCCGACGTCCATGCGGAGTAGCGTCATGCCCCAGTGCCCGGCGGTGACTTTGGCGCAGAGGCTTTTGCCGGTGCCGGGAATACCGATGAGCGCGACGCCTTTCGGAGTGCTGAGGCCGTACTCGCGCGCCTCTTGACTGAACGCCTCTTGCCGCTGATCGAGCCACTGCTTCAGGGCGCGAAGGCCGCCGACGTTGCTCATTGAGCCGGTGCAGGGGTAGAGTTCGAGCGCGCCGCTTTCGCGGATGATGTGGCGCTTTTCGTTCAGCACCTGTCGCACGCTCCGCTCGTCGAGCGGTTGGCCGCCCGCCAGCACGATCGCCTTGCGGAACGCCCGCGCCGCCTCGACCATCGACAGACCGAGCGCACCCTCGACCAACCGCTCGCGCAGACCGTGCGTGGCGTTGTCGAGCGAGCGCGTGGAGCGGCTTTCGCGTTCGAGCAGCTCGCTGATCTGCTCGCTGCCGGGCTTGCCGACGTCAATGGTCGGGATGTCGTGGCACAACTCTTCGGGCAGGTTCCGGCCAGGGCTGGTGATGATGATGTTCACCGCTTCATCGCGGAACGGCAGGCGCGAGGCGAGGTTGCGCAACATGCGTGACACCTTGCGGTTATGCTCCCAGAAGTGGTGGAAATCCTTGAGGATAAAGGTCGCGGAGCCTTTGTAATCGTCGATGATGTCGAGCACGGTTTCAGGCGTCGCCCCTATCTTGCTGAAGGTCGCCGCCGGTTCGCGTACCTGCCGGAACTGGTCGCCAATGTCCCAGGTGATAAGGCCCATACCGCCTGGCCAGTCGGCTGCATTCGACCAGCCTGTGAGTGCCTTGAGCGCATCCTCTTCGTCGATGGTCACCAGATGGATGACGGCCACACGCGCCGCAATGTTCAGTTTCAGTTCGTCAAGCCAAGCCATAGTGCAGTTGATTTCAGAGTTTGACGACCGGAAGATCGGCTACCGGCAACCGAAGTGTGGAGCCATCGCGAAGCTGGATGGTTGACTGGTTGCCCGGTTCGGTGTCGCGCAGCCAGAGCGTGAGGCGGCGGTTTTTGTCCACGCCGAATCCGGCGATGAAGCGGCGGTCGCCCGAGCGGCATGGCGGCACGGCGTGAATGAATTCGCTGTCTTCGGGGTTGAGCGCCTTGTGCCGCGACTCCAGCCGCTCGCCCTCTTTGACAGGGCGCAAACCGTCCGCGCCGTTGACGTAGGAGATGAGCGGGCGGCTCATCAGCGTACGCTCGTAAATGACCAACCCGAGCACCTCCTGCACGTCCGAGGCGGCCTTGATGTACTTGCTGCACACCGGCTTGCCGGTCGGGTAGGGCGTGCCGCGCGGAACCACCGGAACCAGTTCGAAATCGCGCAGCTCGCGCCTCCAGCTCCGCAGGCAGTAGTCGTGCGTCAGCGTCTGGTCGATCACACCACCCGAAAAGCGGCATGCACCGCGCGCAATTGCCTCGAACGGACGTCCGGCGTGAACCTCCGTACCGGGGAAGAACTCCCGGATTTTTTGCTCGATGCCGGGCAACAGGCTGCTGCCGCCGACGAGGAAAATTCCCTTCAGCTCCTCCTTGCGAATGCCCGCTCGGTCACGTGCCTGATCGAGCGCGCGGTCGAGCGTGCGGACGATGTGCTGGTAGAGGTTGTTCATGCCCGGCTCGCGCTTTTTTTCGAGCACTGTTTGCAGCGTGGCGGCGGTAAGCGTGACGTCGATCAGCCGACCCGTCACGTCGTTGAAGCGGGTAAATGAGGCCTCCGGGCTGCCGTCCGAGAGGGCGATTTTGGCCTGCTCCACCGCTTCGAGCAGCGACGGGCCGATGGAGGCGATATCCTCGTCGCCAAGCCCCTGCTCCTCTTGGATGTGCTCCAGCAGCCAGTTGTCGATCATGATGCCGCCGATCTCCTCACCCGCACGTCCGAGGATGCGGCATCGTGCGTGCGAGGCGCTGCGCAGGTCGGTACGGACGATGGAGACGTCAAGCGTCCCGCCGCCAAAATCGACGATACCGTACGGCTCGTTGTCGAGCACTTCGTCACTGTAGCCGAGCATACAGGCGGTCGCCTCATCAATGATGCTGATGCCGCCCGGAAAGCGCTTGATCGCCACCTCGCGCAGCCAGTCGATGTAGTGGTCGAACGCCTCAACCGGCACGGTCAGCACCAGCTCGTCGTCGATGTCGCCAAACGCGCCGCGCACGAACATCAGGATTCGATCCACCAGCTCGTCCGCCGCCAGCCGGGGGTAGATCACCCTGCCGTTTACGCGCCGTCCGCGATTAGCCCCGCCGGTGCGCAGCATGTCCAGCTTCAGCCAGCGGAACGTGCCCGGATGGTTCACCAGTCCCGCCCCGGCCACCTGGCTGCCGACCAGCAGCGCGTCGGTTTCACCGAAGTGGATCATGGAGGGGATGACCCGCGCATCGGCCTCGTCCGGCTGAGGATAGCGAATGCCGAGGTTCGGCAGCTCGGGAGTTTCTATGTCGTTCAGGGCCTCGTTCCAGCGAGCAACAACGCTGTTGCAGGTCCCAAAATCAAATGCAAGAGCCATAG
>CBEUNJ010000059.1:0-10463 GCA_965544465.1 uncultured Chlorobaculum sp. | reverse complement strand
GGCCATTCCTGCTCTGCCATTATCAACTGTCAACTATCTTCCGTATTTTCCCACCAAATCGTTTCCGGAGCGCTTCGCTCCTTAATCTCATAGCGTTACGTTACCATGTCCGATCAGTCCAATCAAAAGGAACTCCTGTGGCAGAGCCGTTTTTCGGAACCGTTTGACCGGGAGGCACTGAAGTTTTCCTCCTCCGTTCATGTGGACGGTCTGCTCTACCGTGAGGATATTCAGGGCTCGATCGCCCATGCAACCATGCTTGGCGAGGAGGGAATCATTTCCGCCGAAGAGTCCGCGCAGATCGTCGAGGGGCTGAAGACGGTCGAAAAGGAGATCGAGTCAGGCGCGTTGGTACCGGTGTGGGAGGATGAAGATATTCACACCGTGATCGAGAACCGGCTAAAGGAGCTGATCGGCCCTGCGGCGGGCAAGCTGCACTCCGGGCGCAGCCGCAACGACCAGGTTGCGACCGACACGCGGCTCTACCTGCGCCGGAACATCGACCGGCTCGTCGGCCTGCTCGAAGCGATGCAGTCAACGCTGCTCGACAAGGCGGAGCGGTACAAGAGCACCATCATGTTCGGCTATACCCACCTCCAGCGCGCACAGCCAATGTCTGCCGGCCACTACTACATGGCGTGGCACTCGATGTTTGGCCGCGACGCAGAGCGGCTCACCGACCTGCGCAAGCGGGCGAACATCTCGCCGCTCGGCGCGGCGGCCTTCGCGGGCAGCACCCTGCCGCTAAACCCCGCGCGCTCGGCGGAGCTGCTTGAGTTCGACGGCGTGTTCACCAACAGCATCGACGCGGTGAGCGACCGCGACCTGGTGATTGAGTTCGTCTCGGCCTGCTCGATGATTATGATGCACCTGTCGCGTTTTTCGGAAGATGTGATTCTCTGGACATCGGCGGAGTTCAACTACCTGTCGATCAGTGACGCCTTTGCGACCGGCTCGTCGATCATGCCGCAGAAGAAGAACGCCGACATCGCCGAGCTGGTGCGCGGCAAAACAGGGCGCGTCTATGGCAACCTGATGAACCTGCTCACCATCATGAAAGGGTTGCCGCTCTCCTACAACCGCGACATGCAGGAGGACAAGCCGCCGCTGTTCGACACCGCTGAGACCACCGCGTCGAGCCTCTCGGTCTTCCGCCGGATGCTCGAAAAAACCTGGCTCAACGAGGAGCGCCTCGCAAAGCTCACCGCCGAGGATCTGAGCCTCGCGACAGAAATCGCCGAGTACCTCGTCAAGAAGCAGATCCCCTTCCGTGACGCGCACCGCATCACCGGAAAGATCGTAGCCTACGCTATCGAAAAGGGCAAAACCCTGCCAACCATTTCGCTCGACGAGTACCGCACCTTCTCCGAAGCGTTCGACGAAGGCATCTACGCCGATCTCAAGCCAGAGGTCAGCGTAAACTCCAAGAAAACCGCCGGAAGCTGTTCCTTCAAATCGGTCGAAGCACAGATCGCCAGAGCGAACGCTGTGCGCTGACGAACCAACAAGGGCGGGTATAAAACCCGCCCCCGCAAGACCTGCGATTCTTGTCCACCAAGTCCACAATGTCCACCATCCCCCAGCAAAAAAGGCGCTCCACAATGAAGCGCCTTTTTGCATGAACGTGCTTGAAATTCCAGCCTTACGTTGCCGGCACCGCCTTGAGCTGTGCGGCTGGTTTCTGAAGTTTCGGAGCTGCAGTCTCCTGGGCTTTGAGATTGATCAGGTCATCGATAATACTGGTGGTCTCCTGAAGGATGAAGTCGGTTTTCTTCCTCTTGCCGGTTTCGATATTCTCATTACCCCAGCGCTCCTGAATCTGCTTCAAGGTTTTGCTCTCCTTGTCGAAGTTCTGTTCCTGAAGCGAAACGCTCTTTTTGTTTCTGATGCGATTCAGGGTTTCCAGATCGGCAAGATAGGCCTGATACTGCTTGTCCTTAGCAGCACGTGCTTTGAATTCGCTCTTGAGCATTGCAAGATCCGCGTGGCTGACCGAATGAACGGGGGTATAGTCCGCCCTTGAAATGGTCGTCCAGGGCAGGCTGCTCGTGTAGGTGTCTTCGCCGACAACCTCGGGATCGATCATCGAGGGCAAGACGATATCAGGCAACACGCCGATATGCTGGGTACTGCCGCCCGAAATGCGATAGAATTTCGCCACAGTCAGTTTGAGCTGGCCGAGATTGGGCTGGTTCGTGAACATACTGAAGGGGCGCTTGATCGACACGATGCTCTGCACGGTACCCTTGCCGAACGTCCTGTCGCCAACAATCACGCCGCGCCCATAGTCCTGAATGGCCGCCGCGAAAATCTCGGATGCCGAAGCACTGTAGCGGTTGACCAGCACAACGAGCGGCCCGGTGTAAAGCGCGGGATACTCCTCGTCCTTGAGCACCATCTTGCCGCCAAGGGCGTTACTGACTTGCACGACCGGGCCCTGGCCGACGAACAGGCCGGTCACATTGACCGCCTCTTCGAGCGATCCGCCGCCGTTGTCACGAAGGTCGATAATGATACCGTCCACCTTCGCTGCGTTCAGCTCATTGAGAATCTTGATGACGTCGCGCGTGGTACTGGTGTAATTTTTCTTATTCTGACGCTCACCTTCGAAATCGAGATAGAACGACGGTAGCACAATGACGCCAATCTTCTTGCCGTTCTCCACGATGATTTTTTTCTGGGCGGCCTGCTCCTGCAAATCAACCTTGGCCCTGACGATCCTGATGATGCGGGCCGGGCCCTTGTTTGCCTGGCTGGCCGGAAGCACCTTGAGCCTCACGACGGTTCCCTTCGGCCCTCTGATCTTTTTAACGACATCGCTAATACGCCAGCCAACAACATCGATAAGTTCACCTTTGTCGCCTTGGCCAACGCCGATGATCCGATCACCTTTCTTGAGCTGGTTGCCCTTAAAGGCCGGGCCGCCGGGGATGATTTCATTCACCACGGTATAGGCGTTCTCCATCTGCAACTTCGCACCGATACCTTCGAGTGAGCGGCTCATATCGATCTGAAAATTCTCGTACATATCGGGCGAGAAGTAGTCCGTATGCGGATCAAACGAGGTTGTCACGGCGTTCATATAGGCCACAAACACATCTTCTGGCTTCTGCTTATTGAAGAGGTTCAGGCGGTTCCGGAAGCTCTTCTCAAGGGCGCTTTTGATGCTCTTACCCTTTTCACCCGAGAACTTCATGTTCAGATACTGATACTTCAGCTCTTTTCGCCACTGTTGTTGCAGGGCGGCGAAATCAGCCGGCCACGGCGCGGTTTTGCTTCGTTCGAGTTCCATCGTTTCGGGCTTGGTGAAATCGAATGTTGACGTTTTGAGCGTCTTCATCATGAACTCCATCTTCTGACGAGCCCGCTTCAGGAACTGGTTGTACATGGCGAATCCGCCCGCCGGATTACCGGTGACAAAGTCGTCATCAAGACGGTTGCCGTATTCCTCCCTTAGTTTCGCAACATCCATAGCTGTAAAATAGCTGCGATTGTTGTCGATGTTATCTAGGAAGCGGTTGAATATTTGCCGGGAAAGCGAATCGTTCAGGGGCACTTTCCGGTAATGGTTCTGAATCAGGTATTGAGCGAGAAGACGAGAAGCCTCCATCTGTGCGGCAGTCGGTTCCAGCAAGACTTGCTGTTGCGATTCAGCTTTCGCCGGAAGAGCCTGCGACTGATCCCATGAAAGCGTAAGGATCGAAAGGAACAACAGAAGAGGAACAAGTGCTGTGCGTAACGATTTCATGCTGATAAATATGACGTATTGATAAATTCACTGAACACACGATGAGAAGCCTGAACTCATGAATGCCTCAAATCTTGCTTCAATATATTATATTAGCCAAACATAGTATCGACCTAACCGGGTTTCTTGAAGATGCGTAACATCGCATCGTAAATCACCCCGATCGACTCCTCAAACCAAACAAATTCAAACGGAGAACTTTTTATGCCGAAAATCACCAGTTACAAGGAGCTGGGACTCGTCAACAGCCGTGATCTTTTCGCCAAGGCCGTTAGCGGCGGATACGCCATTCCGGCCTACAATTTCAACAATCTCGAACAGCTACAGGCGATCATCATGGCGTGTGTGGAGACAGCTTCGCCAGTCATTCTCCAGGTTTCAAAAGGCGCTCGAAACTACGCCAACCAGACACTGTTACGCCACCTGGCCGCCGGCGCGGTGGAGTATGCCGCCGAGCTTGGCTGCGAGATTCCGATTGTGTTACACCTCGACCACGGCGACAGCTTCGAACTGTGCAAGAACTGCATCGAAACCGGTTTTTCGTCGGTGATGATCGACGGCTCTCATTTGAGCTACGAGGAGAACGTGAAGCTGACCCGGCAGGTTGTGGAATATGCGCACCAGCATGACGTGACCGTGGAGGGAGAGCTTGGCGTGCTGGCCGGCATCGAGGATGAGGTTGAGGCCGCCAAGCACACCTACACCGAGCCCGACCAGGTCGAGGATTTCGTCGCCAAGACCGGCGTGGACAGCCTGGCTATCGCTATCGGCACCTCGCACGGAGCATTCAAGTTCAAGCCGGGCGAAGAGCACAAAATCAGACTCGACATTTTAGCGGAGATTGAAAAGCGCATTCCCGGCTTCCCCATCGTGCTACACGGCGCGTCCTCGGTTCCGCAGGAGCTGGTGCAGATGATCAACGCCCACGGTGGCAAGCTCAAGGACGCAGTCGGCATCGGCGAAGACCAGCTACGCGAAGCTGCCCGCTCAGCGGTCTGCAAGATCAACATCGACTCCGACGGACGGCTCGCCATGACCGCCGCCGTGCGCAAGGTGCTCGACGAGAAACCCGAAGAGTTCGACCCGCGCAAATACCTCGGCCCCGCCCGCGAAGCGTTGAAAGATCTCTACAAGCACAAAATCGTCAACGTCCTCGGCTCGAACGACAAAGCGTAAACCAAACGCTGTACCGAAAATCAGAAAAGGCTGGCCCGGTTCACCGCGGACAGCCTTTTTTCTTTTATTCCTCTTTTCGTCCACTCAGTCCACCTCACCCACCATTTTCCGCAACCTCAACGCAAATACCTGAGCGCCAGATAGCTCATCATACCGACGCCGGTTTCGAGCGCGCATTCGTCGGGGTTGAAGGTCGGCGAGTGAAGCAGGTTACCCGGTTGATCATCGGGCAGGCCGGTGCCAAGCTGCCAAAAGCTGCCCGGACATTCGCGCAGGTAGTAGGCGAAATCCTCGGCGGTCATGAGCGGATCGGAGTGGTGCACCTTGTCGTCGCCGAGATACTCCTTGCCGGCATCCCAGGCAAGATCGGTCACGGCGGGATCGTTGTAGAGCACCGGATAGCCGGTTTTGATCGTCACTTCAGCCTCGACCTCGAACGCTTCGGCCACCTGCCGCACCGTCTTTTCGAACCGCTCGTGCAGCCGCGAACGAAGCTCTTCGTTCATGGTTCGCATAGTGCCCTGCATGGTCACCTTGCCGGGGATAATGTTGGTGGCGTGGCCGCCGTTGATCGAGGCGATCGAGAGCACGGCGGGTTCGTGCGGCGGACTCACGCGGCTCACCAGATGCTGGAGTGCCGTGATGATGTGGGCCGATGCGAGAATCGGATCGTGCGTCGTGTGCGGCGCGGAGGCGTGCCCGCCCTGACCGTGAACCGTGATGTACAGCTCGTCGGCAGCAGCCATGAACCCACCCTTGCACATGGCGACCGAACCGCTCCGAACGCTCGAAAAGCAATGCTGGGCGAAAATGGCCGACGGCTGGTAGCGCTTCAGAAGTCCGGCGTCGATCATCGGTTTCGCACCGCCGGGCGCTTTCTCCTCTGCGGGCTGGAAAATCAGCAGCACATCGCCGTTCAGCTCATCCTTCATGCCGCTCAGCACAGCCGCCGCGCCGAGCAGCATCGCCGTGTGCATGTCGTGGCCGCAGGCGTGCATACACCCTTGTTCCGTCGAACAGAACTCGTGCGTGTTCTCCTCCTGAAGCGGGAGCGCGTCGATGTCCGCCCTCAGCGCCACCATTTTGCGCTCTCCGCACTGTGGCTTGCCCGTACCTGGCAAGAGGGCCACGACGCCCGTTTCGAGAAGCTGGGGTTCGGGTTCGATGCCGAGTTTTGCAAGCTGCTCCTTAATGAAGGCGGTGGTGCGGAACTCCTGATAGGAAAGTTCCGGATGCATATGCAAATGCCGCCGCACCGAAGCCACCTCCGGATAGACGCGCTGCGCCGCCTCCCTTACCCTTTGCGCGAGGGCGTTCAAATCATCATTGTGCATAAGCTGTAGTATTCATGGTGACATTGTGGATGCAAAGGCACCGAAAGTGATCCGTTTCCGTTCGTGTTAACAACCTTGGCCATCAAGCGTTACATATCCATGTAGTGAATAAACGCAAGCGCTTTTTCCCGAAGCTCGTCGTAACCGGATTCGGGAAAGGCAGTGTGGTAACGGATCAGGTAGCCGTACTTCTCCATGTTGCGCATCAGTCGAAAAAAGTCGTGCGTAGCAACCCTGAAAAAGAGGATTTTGCCCGCCTGACCGGCCCCGGTCGGCCATGAGCTGAAGCTCAGCACCGAAGCGTCATTTTTTTCAATCGTTTCGATAATCTCCGAAAGCTTCGCGCCTGTTGGCGGCACCTCGATTTCGAGGGTGTAGCCGCCTTCGCCCGAGTGCATCCGGTCGGCCAGAAACTTCAGGATGCGGCTCCGGAAAACCACCCCCTCCAGCCGACCATCTGCATCGACAACCGGCACGGCACCGCACGTTGCCGTCGCGACTGATGCAAGATTGTCGAACAACTGCTCGTCCGGCCCGTAAGCGTGCGCCATCTCGATCATCTCCACACCGAGCGCCACCTCGCCACCGCCGGACTCACCTGCCTGGCCGCGCAGCAGTCCGGACAGGGAGACCATGCCTGCATACCGGCCATCGCCGTCAAGCACCGGAGCGCACTCAAGCGCCTTACCGGCAAGCGTCTCCACGACGCCCGGCACCGGTTCACCGATGGTGAACGCCGTGGAGACCGGCTCGGCCAGATATGAGAACGTGACGCTCATTCAGCTCACGGATTCAAGTTTATCGACGCGACGCTGGTGACGGCCACCCTCGAACTTCGACGCGAACCAGCTTTCGAGAATCTTCTCAGCAGTGGGCACGTCGTTGAAGCGGGCCGCGAAACAGAGCACGTTGGCGTTGTTGTGCTGGCGAGCGAGCGCGGCGAACTCAGGGCCACACGCCAAACCGGCACGAATGCCCTTAACCTTGTTGGCCGCGATGGACATGCCGATGCCGGTGCCGCACATCAAAATGCCCTGATCGGCCTTTCCCTCAAGAACCGCGTTGCAGACCTTGTGGGCGAAATCGGGATAATCGACCGACTCTTCCGTATAGGGTCCCATATCATCGGCGGTGTGGCCGTGCTTTTCGAGCCAGGCGATGACACTTTTCTTCATTTCAACTCCTGCGTGGTCGCTTCCTACTGCAATGTTCATACTCCGTTGACTTTGGTTTTGTTGGTTCTCTTTCTGCGGAGCGCGCGGCGCATGAACAATCGTTGTGTATCGGTCACGCGGCGCGCCTCTTTTTTGGTTCTGCTATAGGTTCCATCGGAATTCATCTCCCAGGACTTCCGGTTGTCGCGCAGCATCAACTCCAGATCGTCCACGACCGAAGCCACGAGCTTGCGGTCGAGCACGGGGAAAATGGTTTCGACACGCCGGTCGAGGTTGCGCGGCATGAAGTCGGCACTGCCCATGAACAGCTCGCCCTCGCCTCCGTTGCCGAAGTAGAAAACGCGGCTGTGCTCCAGAAAGCGTCCGATAATGCTGACGACACGAATGTTGTCGCTCACTGCCGGCACGCCCGGTTTCAGGCAGCAAATGCCGCGGATGATGAGGTCGACCCGCACCCCGGCCATCGATGCGCGATAGAGCGCCTTGATAATCTCCTCATCGACCAGCGCATTCATCTTCATCAAAATCCTGCCGCCGCGTCCTTGCTTCTGCCAGTCGATTTCACGCTGGATCATCTCCAGCGCCCAGCGCCGGGTGTGCAGCGGCGAAACGATGAGTGTGCGGTAGTTGCGATGCTTCGAGTAGCCGGTCAGCGAATTGAACAGCTCGGAAACATCGTCGGCCAGCGCCCGGTTCGTCGTCAAGTAGCTGTAATCGGTGTAGATTTTTGCTGTAATCGAATTGTAATTTCCAGTTCCGAGATGAAGGTAATGGCGCAGCTTCCCCTGCTCACGTCTGACGATGAGCGTCAGCTTTGCGTGGGTCTTCAGGTTCGGTAAACCATAGACCACATGCGCGCCAACGTCTTCGAGCGCCTTGGCCCAGAGAATGTTGTTCTCCTCGTCGAAACGCGCCTTCAGCTCCACCAACACAGCCACCTGCTTGCGCTGCTCGGCGGCGAACATTAAAGCCTTGATGATCGGCGAATTACTGCCAGTGCGGTAAAGCGTCTGCTTGATGGAGAGCACATCGGGATCGCGCGCCGCTTGCCAGACCAGATCAACCACCGGCTTGAACGAATCGTACGGATGGTACAGCAGCATATCGCCTGAACGGAGCCGAGCGAACATATCGGGCAGGCGCTTGCTGTCCATCGGATTGTTTGGCACAAATGCCGTGTCTTTCAGGTCGGGCCGGTCAATGTTCAGCAGCTCCATCAGCGTACTCATGCCGAGAAATCCGCCGATTTCATAGACGTTGCGCTCGTAGATTTCAAGGTTCTTGACGAGCAGGCTCTGGATGGAGTGCGGCATTTCAGGATTGACGTCCAGCCGTACCACCTTGCCATACCGACGCGAGCGCACACTCTGCTCAATGCTTTCAAGCAGATCGCCCGCCTCGTCCTCCTCAATTTCGATATCAGCGTCACGAATAATCCTGAATGGATGGCATTGCAGAATGCGCATCTTCGGGAAAAGCTGCCACAGGTTATGCTCGATCAGGTCTTCAAGGCGGAGCAGTCGCAACATTCCGCCGTCAAAGCCGAGTCCCTCGATCTGGTCGAGCCTGATGAAGCGCGGCAGAATGCTTGGCACCTTGACCCTGGCAAACTTGATCAAGCCACTCTGTTCGTCCTCAAGCTCGATGGCCAGGTTAAGCGACAGGTTTGACATGAAGGGAAACGGATGGCCGGTATCGAAGGCCAGTGGAGTCAACACAGGAAAAATCTCCTCACGGAAAAACTCCTGAAGCACCGTTTGCTGCTGAGGCGTGAGCGATGAGGCGCGGACGAATTCGATCCCCTTTTTCCTCAAGGCCGGGTAAAGCACCCCGAAAAAGCACTCGTTGCGCTGGCGGAGCTGGACACTGACACGCTCGCGGATTTTCTCGACCATCTCCATCGGCGTCAGCCCGTCGGCGGAACGCTCGGTGATGCCCGCAGCGCACTGGTCATCCAGACCGGCCACACGAATCATGAAAAACTCGTCGAGGTTCGAGCTGAAAATCGAGATGAACTTGATGCGTTCGAGCAGCGGGTGCGCTAAGGGATCGATCGCCTCTTCCAACACGCGCTGGTTAAAATCGATCCAGCTCAACTCCCGATTCACGTAGAGCGACGGATCGCGCAGATCTGTTTCCGGAGCTGTCGTTAGTGTTCCGTTTTGTCCGTTCTTCATGAACTACCGTTCAAACAATTGATAATCCCGGTTTCCGTTACCACATAATCCAGCCGCTGATCCCAGGGATCGGAAGGAACCGACGGCACCGCCTGGCAATCGAAGGCCAGCCCGATTCTTGCCGGACGGATACCCCGATTGGCGAGCGCCTCGAAAAAGCGGTCGTACCACCCTTTTCCAAAACCGATCCGTCCACCCTGCCGGTCGAACCCGGCCAGCGGTACGATGACCGCATCGAAACGCTCTTCGCCGGAAAGTTCGAGCGGCACAGGATGCGGAGGGCCAATGTGGGCGGCCTCAAAGCGCTGGCCTGGCCGGTAGCGCGCGACGAGCATCTGGCCTTGCTCAATATAAGGCATGAACACCGCTTTTTGTTCTCTGGCAAGCCATTCGAGCAGTGCAAGCGTCTCGACTTCGCGGTCACGCTCCATCGACACATAACAGTGCACCCGAGCGGCCTTGAGCAGCTCCGGCATGGTTGTGAGCCGCCGCCGGATGCGGGCGCTGTGTTCGAGCCATGTCTCGCGATCCAGAGCCCTGCGTCTCGACAGCAGTTCCCGGCGCACCTCCGCTTTGCTGATCATGATTGTCGCGTTCTGAAAAAACCGGCCTTGACGGCCATTTCATTTCCCGAAAAGACGGCTGGCCCGCCTGCTGGAACAAAAATGCTAAGATAATAAAACAGAAGCTGATAACGCAGAAAAGCGAGCATTTAACCGCCACAATCGCCAGCGCCACCCGGTTTTGGAGCCCGGTCACGATGCGCCGCACACGCTCAAAAGCATCGCCAAAACCGGTGAAGAGTTCGAGTGCAGCGGGAACAATACGTTGTCCGGGCCGCTCTTAACGGTTT
>CBEUNJ010000058.1:0-10608 GCA_965544465.1 uncultured Chlorobaculum sp. | reverse complement strand
ATAATGGATAATTGTCGGGGCGACCGGGGTGGGTCGCTCTTACTTTTTTCTCAAGAATTGGTTGGAGCTGATAGATCAGGAGATCATGCCGATTTGCTCGTTCTCTTCATGCTCCGCCCGTTCTTCCTCCGCCAGAAAATCGCGAACAATATCCACACATACGCGCTCACCAGCGTGAATGGGGCGATGTCGAGGGCGAAGAAGCCATCGACCGCGTTTTCCAGGTACATGAATGTATAGCTCAGGGCGATGACGAGCGCTCCAAGCGCGATGAACAGGTAGTTCACCGCGCCAAGCGGCATGATGGCTGGTTGCGGTTTCGCGGCGGCTTTCGGCTGTTTTGCAGCCTCGGCTTTAGCTTTTCGCTTGTTCTTGTTCGCTGAAGATGACATCGAGCGTATCGAGACAGAGTTGTGCCTCCTCCTTGCTCAGCGAGAGCGGCGGAAGCAGGCGGATGACGTTCTGGCTGGTGGCGTTGATCAGCACCTTTCTTTTCAGTGCTTCATCGACATAATATTTGGCTTCGCGGTTGACCGTGATGCCGATCATGAGGCCGTACTGACGGATTTCAAGAATCTGCGCGTGCTTTTCAGCCATCTTCTCGAACACAGCGCGCATCATCGCGCCGGTTTCGATGGCGTTCTCCATGAGTTTGTCTTCGTGAATCGCTTCGATCATGGCCAGACCCGCCGCACAGGCGACCGGGTTGCCGCCGAACGTCGTGCCGTGGCTGCCGGGCGTGAACACTTCGGCGACCGTTTTGCTGCCGATCACTGCGCCGAGCGGCAGGCCGCCACCAAGCGGTTTGGCCGCGCAAACCAGGTCAGGCTGGAGGTCGAACGGCATGTAGCTGAAGAATGTGCCCGTGCGTCCGCAACCTGCCTGGATTTCATCGGCCACGATGAGGAAGTCGTGCTCCTTGGCCAGCTCTTTCAGACGCGCGATGAAGGCTTCATTTACCTTGTGGATGCCGCCTTCGCCCTGCACGAACTCGACGAAGACCGCCGCCGTGCGGCTGGAGACCTTGCGCTCAAGGTCTTCGATGTCGTTGAAGTCGATCATGCCGGTTTCGGGCACGAGCGGCTCGAAGCCGCCGACATACTTCGGCTTGGCGGTGAGCGAGAGTGCGCCGTAGGTTCTGCCGTGGAAGCAGTTGGTCAGCGAGAGCACCTGCGTTTTGTTTGTGTTGCCGTCGCGTGCGGCAAAGCGACGCACCAGCTTAATGGCCGCCTCGATTGCCTCGGTGCCGCTGTTACAGAAGAAGACCTTCGAGAGCCCTGAAAGCTCCAGCAGCACTGCGGCCAGGTCGAACTGCGGCTTCTGCATGAAGAGGTTCGAGACGTGGATGTATTTGGTCGCCTGCTCGGTGATGGCGTGCTCAAGGCGCTGGTCGCCGTAGCCGATGGCGTTGACGCCGATACCGGCGATCATGTCGAGATAGCGGTCGCCTTCGGTGGTGTAGAGGAACGATCCTTTGCCGTAAGCGATGTGGAGCGGCAGTCTTGCGTAGTTGTGGAAAAAGAGCTGCTGTTCGGTTTCAAGATTTATTGCTGGTGTTTTCATCTTATCGTTATGATTAGGTTCAGAATTTGTGCTTGCGGTTGCACTTATTTACTTGTAAAATCATGGCTTTCATTCGATTCTCCAAATCCGGATGGCAGTTGACTCGGTCTTGCTGTGTCGTTACTCCTGCTTATCTACCTCACTTCGGCGTTGACGGGTGATGCTTCGTATCGCTCGCCAGATGCCATAGGCTCCCAGCAGCGCCGAGTACCAGAGCAGCTCACCTCTATTGTGGCTGCTCATTCCGGAAGCGTACCAGCCAATCGAGGCTGCGAGCGCCAGAAAGGTCAGCGAGAGCAGGGCGTCAAGCGCCTTAATAACCGGTAGCTGGCGTTGTTTGCCGGTTACTTCGTCAGGATGACGACTCATTGTTCTTACACGCTTTCCTGGTCGGGTAGAATCGCCAGTCCCTGTTGACGATCAGCCGCGCGCCGTAGCCGAAGGTGAAGTACGACCAGGCCCACTGCATCAGCACAAAGACTCGGTGGCGGAAGGTTGAGAGATAATAGATATGCACGAGCAGCCAAGTGAACCAGGCGAAGGCGCCGTTGATTTTCAGGTTGCCGATTTCAACAATCGCCTTGTTGCGTCCGATGGTGGCCATCTGCCCTTTGTCGCGGTAGTTGAAGGGCTTGCGAGGCTTGCCCTTCAGGTCGTCAAGAATCGAGCGGCCAATGGCGTTGCCCTGCTGCATCGCCACCGGAGCCATGCCCGGCAGGGTTGAGCCGTTTTCGAGCGTGAAGCAGGCCTGGTCGCCGCCGACGAACACTTCGGGGTGGCCGGGAAGGCTCAGGTCGTTTTCGACCACGATGCGACCGCTCCGGTCGGTTTCGACCTCCATGCTCTTGCCAATATCCGAGGCCTTGACGCCCGCCGCCCAGAGCACCGTAGCCGCCTCGATGCGCTCGCGGCCGATCTGCACGCCGTCGGCATCCACGTCGCTGACCATGCTCGATGTCCACACCTGTACGCCGAGCTTTTCCAGCTCGCGCGTGGCCTTGCTCGACAGTTCGTGCGAAAAGGTGCCGAGGATGCGTTCGGCGGCTTCGACGATGAAGATGCGGGTCAGCTTCGGGTCGATGTGGCGGTAGAATTTCGACAAGGTGTAACGACTCATTTCCCCGATCGAACCGGCAAGCTCTACGCCCGTCGGTCCGCCGCCCACGATCACGAAGGTGAGCTGTTTTTTGCGCTCTTTCGGATCTTTGGTGCGTTCGGCTGCTTCGTAGGCCTCCATCACCCTGCGGCGAATTTCGGAGGCCTGGGCAAGGGTCTTCAGGCCGGGGGCGTGCTCCTCCCAACCGTTGTTGCCGAAGTAGTGGTGTTGCGCTCCGCAGGCGAGCACGAGGTAGTTGTAGTCGAGATTGCCGAAATCGGTCATCACGTTCCGCTGTTCGAGATCGACGTTGGTGACCAGCCCCTTGAAAACCGTGATGTTGTCGTCTGCGGCAAGCATGTTGCGCAGCGGCGTGGCAATGTCTCCCTCGCCGAGCGCGGCCATGGCGACTTGGTAGAGCAGCGGTTGGAAGAGGTGGTAGTTTTTCTTGTCGATGAGGGTGACTTCGATATCATTTCTGTTACTGAGCATCCTTGCAGTGTTCAGGCCCGTAAACCCTCCGCCGACAATCACGACCTTTTGTTTCATCTGTTTCCCGAATTCTCGTATTCGCATAACTTGGCGCGGGCATCGACCGCGTGTGGCCGCCATGCCAGTCATGGTGTGCAAACTTTGCAAAGTAATAAAAAAGCGGCGGAAATTACTATTGCCGTTGCCGAAGCGTTGCGAAAAGCAAATTGTGTCAGCTCAGCGTTTCGATGATGCGGGCATGGTCGGGAAACTTCGCGGTCAACGCTTCCCGGTCGGCGAAGGTGAAGTCACGGAAGTCGAAGCCGGGTGCGACGACGCAGCTCACAAGTGCGTAGGCGTCCTCCGGAGCGTCGGTCTCTTCCGAAAGGTACGCGCCGAACCATTGCTCCGCTGGTACCCACGAGTGCGGAGTCTGCCCCGCGTCCGCATCAAGACCGAGGGTGAACGAGGTCGGCTCGCCAGCTTGAGGAAAGCAATGAACGTTGAGCGGCGAACCGGCGTGGAAGTACCACTGCTCATCGGAGTGGATGCGGTGCAGTCGGGAGCGGTCGCCCTGCTCCAGCAGGTAGTAGATCGAGGTCGCGTAGCTTCGCGCGGAGCTGAACGCCGCGGCTTCGCTGAAGTCGTACTGGCCTTCACTGCGGTAGGTTTCGCGGAACCAGCCCCCTTCGGGGTGGCGTTCGAGCCGGAGCCTGTCTATCCAGAACTTAGCCGTTTGCACGCAGCTTTGCCCTCACTTTGGCGGTTTTCTGGCGCGATGCCTCGGCGAGGTACTGACGGTACTCGGTGAACTTCTGCATCAGCTTTTCGTTGCACAGGGCGAGCATCTGCACGGCGAGCAGCGCCGCGTTACGGGCGTTGTCGATGCCGACCGTGGCCACCGGGATTCCGGCGGGCATCTGCACGATGGCGTAGAGCGAGTCCTGTCCGCTGAGCTTCTGGTTGAAGATCGGCACGCCGATGATCGGCAGGGGAGTCATCGCCGCCGTCACGCCTGGCAGGTGCGCCGCACCGCCCGCGCCTGCGATGATCGTTTTCAGGCCGCGTTCACGGGCAGAAGAGGCGTATGCTTCGAGATCTCCCGGCGTGCGGTGCGCCGAGATGACCGACATTTCAAACGGAATATCGAACTCGTCGAGCACAGTCGCCGCCTCTTTCATGATGTCGAAATCGGAATCGGATCCCATCAGGATGCCGATCAGCGGCGCCTGTGCGTCAGCGGATTGTTTTGTCATGGAAAAAAGGATGTGCGAGCCGCAACAGGATCGTTGCAGCCGGTTGAAGTTTGAAGGCTATGAATTCGTGGAGTTTTTGTATTTTCTCCAGTTGAATAAAAAAATAACACATGTCGAGGAAGAATACAATGACAACAAACGTTGCAAAGCTCGCCCTGAAGTACAGCAATCCCGGACCACGTTACACCAGCTACCCGACCATTCCGTCGTGGAGCGCGGATGGCGTCAGTCAGGAGCAGTGGAAAGAGGCGATGGCCAAAGGTTTCAACGAGAGTAACGAAACCTCGGGCATCAGCATGTACATCCACATTCCGTTCTGCGAGAACTACTGCTACTTCTGCGGCTGCAACGCTCATCGCACCACCGACCACTCCTTCGAGAAACCTTACATTGATGCGCTCATCAAGGAGTGGCAGATGTATCTCGACGTGTTCCCCGGCACGCTCAACGTCAAGGAGCTGCACATCGGCGGCGGCACTCCGACCTTTCTTAGCCCCGAAAATCTCATTCGTTTGGTCGAGACCATGTTCAAGGACGTCAACAAGATGGATGATTACATCTTCAGCTTCGAGACCAATCCCCGCTCGACCACCCGCGAGCACCTCGAAGCACTCTACAGCGTCGGTTTTCGCCGCATGAGCTTTGGCATCCAGGACTTCGATCCTGCCGTTCAGAAGGAGATCAACCGTCCGCAGTCCTTCGAGCTGGTCAAGGAGAAGGTCGATATGGCCCGCGAAATCGGCTTCAATTCGGTCAACTTCGACCTTGTTTATGGCTTGCCCAAGCAGACGCTCGCCACGGTCACCGACACCATTCAGAAGGTGATGGAGCTTCGTCCCGAGCGCCTCGCGTTCTACGGCTACGGTCACAATCCGCACCTCTACGAAGGCCAGCGCCGTTTCAAGGAGGAGGATCTTCCGGTGGGCGACGTCAAGCAGGAGCTGTACGACAAGGGCCGCGCGATGCTTGAGTCGATCGGCTACCACGAAATCGGCATGGACCACTTCGCCATCGAGGGCGATGCGCTCTACAAGGCGATGAAAAACGGCACGCTGCACCGGAACTTTATGGGTTACACCGAGAACACCACCCAGATGATGATTGCTCTCGGCGCTTCGTCGATCAGCGACACCTGGTACGCCTTCGCGCAGAACGAGCGCACTGACCAGCGTTACATCGAAGAGATCAACAAAGGCCGCTTTCCGATTATGCGTGGTCACTTGCTGACTGACGAGGATCTGGTGCTTCGCCGCCACATTCTGAACCTGATGTGTCGCCTGGAGACCTCGTGGGACGATCCGAAGCTCTACACCGACGAGCTGGATGTTGCTCGCTACCGCCTCGAAGATATGGAGAACGACGGCATCGTCGAACTCAGTAACAAGGGTGTGAAGGTGACCGAAATCGGTGTGCCGTTTCTCAGGAACATCTGCATGGCCTTCGATGCGCATCTCTGGCGATCCGACAGCCTTTCCAAGGCCTACAATGTGTCGCGAGATATCCAGAAGGAGTACATCGAGAAGGCCCGCCAGGCCAAGCTTCAGCAAACCACCTGAGGTGGTTGGGTAACAAATTCTTAAAAGGGTGATCTCAGGATCGCCCTTTTTTTTGGATGTTTTTGAAGGCAGCTTGATTTGCTGAACAGGAGTTTGGAGCACAACAAACGGTCTTACATTCAGGAGGGTTGTAACCCTTCGGACATTTTCGATTCTTACATTCACATTGCCTCGGCTTTCAGGCTGGGGAACAGATTTCGAGTCTCTCCAATCTTTGTTTCGAGACACTAAGTTTTTAATAGCGCTTATCAGGATCAGTACGATGACTAAACGAATCAGAGCAGGATTTATCGGTAGCGGCTGGGCGCAGGTGGCCCAAGCCCCGGCTTTTTCGCTGATGGACGAGGTGGAGCTCGCGGCAGTTGCCAGTCCGACCGAGCGGCGGCGGCAGAAGTTTCAGGAGCGCTTCGGTATTCCGAACGGCTACGCTGACTGGCGCGAAATGCTCGACGAGTGCCCGCTCGACCTGGTCTGCGTCACCACGCCGACTTTCCTGCACGAGCCGATGGTGTTCGGCGTGCTCGACAAGGGCATAGGCGTGCTGTGCGAAAAGCCGTTCGCGCTGACCGTTAAGGAGGCCGAACGCATGACGGCGCTTGCGTCAACATCATCAGCTCTTTCGCTGATTGACCACCAGCTTCGCTTCCACCCTTCGGTGAGAACCATGAAGCAGATGATCGATGGGGGTGAGATCGGCAAAGTCTATGAAGTCCGCGCCGTGGTGAACCTCGCATCGCGCAACCGCATTGACCTGCCGTGGTCGTGGTGGAGCGACGCTTCGAAAGGCGGCGGCGCACTCCGGGCGATCGGCTCGCATCTGATTGACCTGAATCGCTTTCTGGTCGGCGAAATCTCCGAGGTGTGCTGCAACCTCTCGACCTCAATTCCGCAACGTCCCGACCGTTCTGCGCCCGGCAAGAGCCTGCCAGTCAGTTCGGACGACAGCTTTGCCATGACCATGAAGTTCGGCCCTTCGTCGGTTGCTCTTGGCGCTTCGTCGCTGATGCACGTGAGCACCGTCGGCTCCTATACCTGGTTTTCGTTCGAAGTGGTCGGCAGCCTGAAAACCATCAGGCTCGACGGCGCGGGCAAGCTCTGGGAGATCGTCAATAGCGAAGTCAAGGGCGGACGCAGCCTCGTGGACGAGCCGCGTTGGAAACAGGTCGAGCCGATGCTGCCGTGGGACGAGCTGGTGCTTCAGGAGAAGATCAAACAGTCCTCGATTTCCGTGCACGGCATCTTCGTCGTCGGCTTCGCCTTCCTCGCGCACCGCATCGTCAAGGCCCTGAAGAGTGGTGACCCGGTCGTTCTGCAAGATGCCGCCAGCTTCCGCGACGGCCTGGTTATCCAGAAGGTCATGCAAGCCGGCCTCGACTCCGACCGCGAAAAGCGGTGGATGAAGGTGTAGGTCGAATGTTTGATTCGACAGATTGGATGGATCAGTCTCATCAGTGTAACAACCCTTTAACCTGGAGAATTTGAACCGTGGCGTGGCTCATCCTTTTTATTGCCGGGCTGTTCGAGTGCGCGTGGGCGGTGGGGTTGAAATACTCCGAGGGGTTTGCGCGGCCCGTGCCGTCAGTGCTGACCATCGCGGCGATGCTGGTGAGCTTCTGGCTGCTCTCCATTGCCATGAAAACCGTGCCGGTCGGCACGGCCTACGCGGTCTGGACTGGCATCGGAGCAGCGGGTGTAGCCTTGGCGGGAATGCTGCTTTTCAACGAGCCGCGAGATTTGGCGCGGCTGCTCTGCATTGTTCTGATTATTGCAGGTGTCGCGGGGCTGCGCTTTCTGCCCGGCGAATAGCCGGGGGTCATCCCATTTCCTGCTCCCAGCAGACGTACAGCGCGTCCAGTTCTCGGCAGACCTCTTCGTACTCTTCGGTGGCTTTGCGGGCCTCTTCGGCAGGTTGGTCGTAGAATGAGGGCTGGGCCATCATCTCTTCGTGCTGCGCTTTGGACTCTTCAAGCCGCTGAATTTCCTTTTCGATGGCTTCGATCTTGTTGCGGTTAGCTTTTGACGGAGCCGGTTTTTTAACTACCTGTTTATTTGCCGCAGCTTTTTGTTTGGCGGCCTGTTTCGCTGCCGCTTCCGCCTGCTGCTGTTTCTCCTCTTCCCACGCTTTTTCGGCTTTTTCGAGGTATTCGGCGTAGGTGCCGAGGTAAACCTGCACTCCGCCGTTCTTGATTTCGAACACCTTGTTGACGAGGTTGTCGAGGAAGTAGCGGTCGTGTGAGACGATCAGCAGCGTGCCGTCGTAGTTTTGGAGCGAGTCGATCAGCATCTCCTTGGAGCGCATGTCGAGGTGGTTGGTCGGCTCGTCCATGATGAGCAGGTTTGAGGCTTGCAGCAGAATTTTAGCGAGCGTCACCCTTGACTTTTCGCCGCCGGAGAGCACGCCGGTTTTCTTCTCCACTGCCTCGCCGCTGAACAGGAAGCAGCCGAGGATGTCGCGCACACGGCGCTGCGCTTCGGCGGTCGGTGCGGCGTCCATCATCTCGTCGAGGATGCTCTTTTCGGGCGAGAGCCTGTCAGTCTGGTGCTGCGCGAAGTAGTTCATGCTGACGTGGTGGCCGAGCTGGCGCGTGCCTTTGAAGTCGATTTCGTCAGCTAGAATCCGGCAAAACGTTGTCTTGCCCGCGCCGTTCGAGCCGACGATGGCGATGCGGTCGCCGCGCATGATTTCGAGATCAATGTCCTTCAGCACCTCTTTAATCGTCCCGTCCGGTAGTGTGAAGGATTTCGAGACCCCCTCCAGCCGGAGCACTTCGCGGCCCGATGGTCTGGCTTTCGGGAAGGAGAACGAAATCTGCGACAGATCCTCCTCCGGCGCCTGCAACCCCTCTTCGAGCTTCTGCATCTGGCGCAGTCGGCTTTGAGCCTGCCGCGCCTTGGTCGCCTTGTATCGGAAGCGATCGACGAACGATTTCAGTTCAGCTATCTTCTTGAGATCGTTTTCGTAGCGCGCCATCATGAGCTGGTAGCGCTCGGCCTTCTCCGTTTCGTAGAAGCTGTAGTTGCCCTTGTACTCGATTATTTCGTTGAAGGCGATTTCAAGCGTTTTGGTGGTGAGCTTGTCGAGGAAGAAGCGGTCGTGCGAGACGATGAGGTAGCTGTGCTCGTAGTTGAGCAGGTACTGTTCGAGCCAGCGCAGCGAGTCGATGTCGAGGTGGTTGGTCGGCTCGTCGAGCAACAGCAGCGTCGGGTTCTGCAACAGCAGCCGCGCGATGAGCAGGCGCATCTGCCAGCCGCCGGAGAACTCTTTCACCTTTTTGTAGAAGTCCGCGCCGCTGAAGCCGAGGCCTGAGAGGATTTTCTCCGCGTCGGACTGCATCCGGTAGCCGCCGAGTCGCTCGAAGTCGTGTGAGGCGTCGCTGAACCGCTCGATCAGCTTGTGGTACTCGTCGCTCTGGTGATCCTGGTCGGGCAGGGCGAGTTCGTGCTCCATGCGCGCAATCTTTTCAGAAAGTTCATGCAGTGTGTTGTTAGCTTCGAGGGCGTATTGCAGGGCGGTCTTTTCCTGGTCGCCTTCGAACGAAATCTCCTGCGGCAAATAGCCGATAGTGGTCGTCGAGGACTTCATGATCTGCCCTTCGCTGATTGGGCCGTCCTCCTTGAGCTGGCCGCTGAGCAGGCGCAACAGTGTGGACTTGCCGGTGCCGTTCAGGCCGACCAGTGAGGTGTGATCCTTGTCGCCAATTCTGAATGAGGTGTCGCGCAGGAGTACTTTGGTGCCTGCCGAAAGAGAGAGATTTCGTGCTTCGAGCATGGAGTCGCGGTTTCAGGTTTGCAGTGAAGATACGATATTTCGTTGAAGCGCCATGAAGCCGTTCCCGTCGCGCTTGCAGATTGTCTTCTGCCGGGAAGCTGCGGGCTGTTTGCCTGTCGGCGAGGAACAAAAATGCGGCGCTGTTGACCCCGTATGGATGAGCGATGTTCAACCTGTTTTGAACGAACCCGATTCATGAGAGGCTTTGTACGGCATGTTCTGGTCAATTACGTCTCCGGCGATGTTACCGGATCAGCTCAGATGGTGTATTTCGATAAAAGCCGGAATAATACCGTCGAAGGCGTTGAGTATGATTACGCCAAAATGCGGGATGCGATGCCCGTCATCGGACGCTGGTTCACCCGGCAGGAGATTCAGTCGCGGCGCCAGGTGGCCATTATTGGCACGGCTGTCGCCTCAGAGCTGTTCGGCAATGAAGACCCGGTCGGCAAAACCATCAAGATCAGCCGCATCAACGTCACGATTATCGGCCTTGCTCCGCCCAAAGGTTTTGCCAGGTACCGTGATCAGGACGATGCGGTGCTTGTGTCTGTCAGTACTGCGATGCACCGGCTGCTTGGCTCGATCGTAGCCATTTCGCTGGTTGTGGACGGCATTGGCATCGTGGTTGGCATGGGCGTTTCGGTCATGCTCTCAACCTTTGCCGAGTGGGCGGTGAAGCCCTTGATCGTTTCCGTGGTGCTCATTGGCAATTTTTTTTGAAAAAAATTAAAAAAGCGCGCAAGGAAAATCGGGTATCATCGTCCTACTGCTTGAAAGGCATGAGTTGAATGACAAGATGATTGAATGATTGAGTGTGATGTTGTTGAGTACTGTGTTGATGTGTTGTTCTTTGTGTTGTGAGTGACAGCAATGTGTCGGCTTTTCTTCGTTGTC
>CBEUNJ010000057.1:0-10620 GCA_965544465.1 uncultured Chlorobaculum sp. | reverse complement strand
TAGTTAACCCTGCCGCCTGGATGATCGATTGACAACCAACGCGCAACCCCACCGCTAACTCATTGCACTCAGAAACCGCCCCGCCGCCTCGAAATACTCCTCGGTCGGCGCGTGGCCTCCGGTGTATTCGCAGACCATCGGCTCAATTCCGGCCTCTCGCAATCGTGCGCAATCCGACTCGAACCGTTTCTGTCGGTAGAGCCTGTCGCGCTCGCCTCGTCCGAGGTGAACTACTCGCATCCGCGTCAGATCGCCAAGCTCCGGCGGAAGGTCTCCGCCGAGGAGCAACACGGCGGCGACGGCGTGGCGGCCAAGCACGGCGGTTCGGCACGCCATTGCTGCGCCTTGCGAGAAGCCATGCAGCACGAGTCGGCCATCGACCGGCAGCTCTGCTATCACGCGCTCCAAAACGGCATCGACGTAACGCACGTTTTCGGTGATGCGAATCTCGCGCTCGCGTCCGGTCATCCAGCTTGCGCCGGGCTTGCTTTTTGCGTTGATGAAGGGGTGCAGCGCTTCGATGGAGCAGCGCGCGAAGCGTTCCGAGCCGGGAATCTGGCTGAGTAGCGCAAGCTCGTCTTCAGCGGTCTGGCCGTAGCCGTGGAATCCTGCGAGCAGCGGAAGCGAGCCGCTGCTTTTCGGAGTTTCGACGAGGTAACGCCCGGTGACGGTGGTTTCGAGATGGTGTTCAGTCATTATTCCGAGGAAAACAAAACGCCGGTTTCTCTGTGGTAAGCGAGAAACCGGCGCTGGATGGCTGAAAGGATTACTGCTTGATGAGGCGCATGATGCCGTTGATCGGAATCGGGAGCCACTCAGGGCGGTTGTTCAGCTCGTAGAGCAGCTCGTAAATCGCTTTGTTCATCAGGTAGCTGCGCAAGAGAAGGTCGCGCTGGCGGGGGTCATCCGGAATCAGTCCCTTGCCTTCAGTGTGCTGCGTGTACACTTCGATGAAGTGCTGGCCCATGTAGTAGCTCCATAGCTCGGCCCACGGCTCCATCGCCTTGCGCTCTTCGGGGCGGACGAGATGCTCCTGCATCACCACGTTGAATGCGGCGTAGTCGAACGAGCGGAGCATTCCGGCAAGGTCGCGATAGACCGACCGCTTGATCTTGCGCTCGGAGAGGGAACGAGCCGGTTCGCCTTCAAAGTCCAGAATCATGAAGTCGTTGCCTGTAAAGAGCACCTGGCCGAGGTGGTAGTCGCCGTGAATCCTGATCTTGACCGTGTCGATCTTCTGGCTGCGCATGGGGGCGAACTGCTTGAGAAGCTTCTTTTCAAGGCTCAGCAGCTCCTCGGCAAGCGGCCTGTACGGCTTCGGCACCGAGTGCATCGATTCGCGCAGGAAGATCATGGCGCGTTTGACCTGGTCGCTCATCGCCTGATACATGGAGCGTTGGTACAGGCGGGTGAACGGTTCAGGGGCGAACGCCGGGTCGGTATCGATTGAGCCGAGCGCGATGTGCATTCCCGCCGTGCGTTCAGCCAGCTTGCCGATCATGTGGTAATAGAAGCCGCCGACCAGCTCCTCCATGATCTCCGGCATCTCCTGCTCCATTTCGCTGCGGGCCGGACAGGCCGGAGCGAGCAGGCCCGTCGAGCGCCGCGAGAGCACCTCTTCGACATAGCGCTGTGCATGGTCGAGGCTCAGCTGCCAGCCGTCGCACTCGTTCGGCACGAAGTTCTGCAAAATGCCCAGCGAGTAGCGCTCCCGGTAGTTCACGCCGTAATCGAACGAGCCGAGATAGACCGGAATGTTCTGGTAGTCGGTCTGCTCGCTCAACATGCGCGAAATCTCGATCTCCGGAGCCTTGCCGCTGTCGATCTTGCGGTATAGCTTCAGGCACAGTTGCTCTCCGTACCGGATGGAGGTGTTGCTCTGCTCAAGGCCCATCAGGTGCGAGACCGGAACCTCTTCGTCCGGATTGGTGTGCATCCGGTAATGGGTGTCGATCCGTTTGCCGGTTTCGGCGGAAATCGAGCCAGCCGATCCCGCCCAGCGCTCCGAGTGCAGGATGAGGTCGAGCAGCTTTGAGCGGAACGCGGCCTCGAAGGTCGCGTCGATCAGGAAGCCCTCTTGCCCGCCAAGTTCGACCCGCGCGATGGCGTGGCTGCTGAACGATTCGCTGTTCAAATCGCCATGTCCCACCGGCACGAAGGTCAGCGGGAGCTGGTAGCGCTCGTTTTCGCCGCTCGGGTAGCAGACTTCGGTGATGGCGAAGGCGGTGTCCTCCAGGCCGGAGACCGGCACCAGGTCGAGCACCCGCACCCGGATGATGTTCCGCGCCTTGCCGCCGAACCAGCGGACGAGCTTGTAGAACGGCGGTAGCAGATCGGCTTCGAGCCGGTCGAGATTGCGCCCGACGAACAGCCCCTGCCACGTCCAGGCGCGGAGGTTCACCGTTTCAAGCAGCTTGCCGCGCCCGACCATTGGTTCCTCCTTGAGCAGCCGCAGCCAGAAGTAGCCGTACGGCGCGAGCGCCACTATGTACGGAAATTTCCGGACCTTCGGGAAGCGGTTCATGCTGAAGACCTCCTCCGGCACGCACCCTTCATGGTCGGATAGATCAACGCTCACCGCCTGTGCGTTGCGCGACAGGTTGATGATCGTGAGGATGGTTTCATCCTCGAAGGTGCGGGTGAACATGAGCACCTTGTGGTTGTGCACGTTGAGGAACTCGATGTCGCCGCGGCTGAAGGCCTTGAAGCGGCGGGCCGTGGCGATAGTGTGGCGCATCCACCAGAGCAGCGAGTTGGAGTTCGATTCCTGCACCTCGACGTTGACCGCTTCGTAGTGATACTCCGGGTCGATGATGACCGGCAAGAGTAGTTTCTGCGGATTGGCTCGCGAGAATCCGGCGTTGCGGTCGGCGTTCCACTGCATCGGCGTGCGCACGCCGTCGCGGTCGCCGAGGTAGAAGTTGTCGCCCATGCCGATTTCGTCGCCGTAGTAGAGCACCGGCGTGCCGGGCAGGGAGAGCAGCATGATGTTCATCAGTTCGATGCGGCGGCGGTCGTTGGACATCAGCGGGGCGAGGCGCCGGCGAATGCCGAGGTTGATGCGCGCCCGCTGTTCGTGCGCATAGACGCGGCGCATGTAGTCGCGCTCCTCGTCAGTCACCATTTCAAGCGTCAGCTCGTCGTGGTTGCGCAGGAACGAGGCCCACTGGCAGGTTTCAGGAATCGGCGGCGTCTGTTCGAGGATGTCGATGATCGGGAACCGGTCTTCGGCGGCCACCGCCATGTACATGCGCGGCATGAGCGGGAAGTGGAAGTTCATGTGGCACATATCCCCCTCGCCGAGATAGGCCGCCGAATCCTCCGGCCACTGGTTTGCTTCGGCCAGGAGCATCCGGTTCGGATAGTGCTCATCGACGTAGGTGCGCAGCTTCTTCAGGAAGTCGAAGGTCTTCGGCAGGTTCTCGCAGTTGGTTCCCTCTTGTTCGTAGAGGTACGGCACGGCGTCGAGCCGCAGACCGTCAACGCCCATGCCGAGCCAGAAGTCGAGCACGTCGAACAGCGCTTCGTGCACCGCCGGATTCTCGAAGTTCAGGTCGGGTTGGTGGTGGAAGAAGCGGTGCCAGTAGTACTGCTGGGCGACCGGATCCCAGGTCCAGTTCGAGGTCTCGAAATCCTGGAAGATGATGCGGGTCTCGCCATACTTTTCATCATCGTCGTTCCAGACGTAGAAGTTCCGTTCGGGTGAACCCTTCGGAGCCTTTCGTGCACGCTTGAACCACTCGTGCTGGTCGGATGTGTGGTTGACCACCAGCTCGGTGATGACCTTGATGCCTCGCTGGTGCGCCTCTTCGAGGAAGTCGCGGAAATCTTCGATGGTGCCGTAGTCGGGATTGACCGACTTGTAATCGGCGATGTCGTAACCGTCGTCGCGCAAGGGCGAGAGGTAGAACGGCAGAATCCATATCGCCGTCACGCCGAGGCTTTCGAGGTAGCCGAGTCGGCTTTTCAGACCGCGGAAATCACCGATTCCATCGTTATCGCTGTCGCAGAACGTCTTGACATGCAGTTCGTAAATGATGGCATCCTTGTACCAGAGCGGCTCCGGCTGATAGCTTGTTACAGCTTGTTTTTTTTGCATTAGTGGTTGCAAAAAGTGCGTTAGGTTATGATAGCAGATTGACCTTGAAAATATGTGCTGGCATCTGGTTCGGATTCAACTCAACGTAGTTCCACTCGCCGTTCCACTCGAAGGTGTTGGCCGACAGCAGGTCTTCGACCGTGAAACGCTCGGTGTGCGGTAGCCCGAACTGTTCGAGCGGGAAGCGCAGCCAGCCACCGTGCGTGTTTCGGTCGTCGAGCGTGACCACGGTGAGGATGATGTTCGAGCCGTCGGGCGAGCACTTGACGTAGCCCATGAGCTGGTCGTGCTCTCGGCTCTCTGCGGCGTTGATGCGCACGAAGGTAACATCGTTGGTCTGCTGGAGTGCGGGGTTTTCGTGGCGGATGCGGTTGACCGCCGTGATTTCGGCGCGGATGTTGCCGGGGCGATCCAGGTCCCACTGCTTGATTTCGTACTTCTCCGAATCGACATATTCCTCCTTGCCTGGGAACGGTACGTGTTCGAGCAGCTCGTAGGCCGGGCCGTACATGCCGTAGTTCGACGAGAGCGTCGCGGCCAGTACAAGCCGGATGATGAAGCGCGGACGGCTGCCGCCCTGCAACTCTTCATGCAGTATATCGGGCGTGTTGGGCCAGAAGTTCGGGCGCATGTAGTCTTTCAGCTCGGTCTGGGTCAGCTCGGTCAGGTACTCTTGAAGATCGTGCTTGGTATTGCGCCAGGTGAAGTACGTATAAGACTGGCTGTAGCCTTCTTTGGCCAGCCGCGCCATCAACTTCGGCCGGGTGAACGCTTCGGCGAGGAACACCGTGTCGGGATGCTCTTCGCGGATCGAGCCGAGTGCCCACTCCCAGAAGGCGAAGCTCTTGGTGTGCGGATTGTCAACACGGAAAATCTTGACCCCTTTACCGATCCAGAAGAGAAATACGTCGCGGAGCGCAATCCAGAGGTTCTGCCAGTCCTCGGACTCGAAGTCGATGGGCAGGATGTCCTCGTATTTTTTTGGAGGATTTTCGGCGAATTGCACTGTGCCGTCGGGACGCCAGCGGAACCACTGCGGATGCTCCTTGACCCACGGATGGTCGGGCGAGCACTGGAAGGCGATGTCGAGCGCCACCGAAATGCCCTGTGCGTCTGCCTCCCGCACGAACGTCTCGAACTCCTCCATCGTACCGAGTGCGGGATGAATCGAGGTGTGGCCACCGTCCGCGTTACCGATAGCCCAGCAACTGCCCGGATCGCTTGGCCCGGCGACAAGCGCGTTGTTCTTGCCCTTGCGCTTGGTCACGCCGATGGGGTGGATCGGCGGCAGGTAGAGCACGTCGAAGCCCATCAGGGCGAGGCGCGGCAACAGGTTCACGCAGTCGCGGAAGGTGCCGTGCTTGCCAGGCTCCTCGGCCCACGAGCGGGGAAAGAGTTCGTACCAGGTACTGAAGCCGGCCTTTTTCTGATCGATCTGGAGCAAGAGAATCTTTTCGTACCGGCTCGCCATCGAACGCTCTGGAGCTCGCTCCATCGCCGCCAACAACCCCTCGCTCAGCGCGGCCTCCGCAGCAGTTTTGCTGTTGCCGACCGACAGCAGCCCCACGTAGTGATGCAGCGTTCCCGCCACCTCATCCTCCGCCCGCGCCGCGCCCAGCTCCACGATAGAGGCGCCGATGCGCAGGTCGAGCGATACATCCTGCCCCGCGTCGAGCTTCTTTTGCAACCCCTTGCGCCAAGTCTGGAAATGATCGACCCACGCCTCGACGGTATATTCAACCACGCCCGGCGCGCCCGCCTCAAACGCCGCCGTCCAGCGGTCGTTGACCACAAAGGTCATCGGCGTCCGCCGCCACTCCGTCTGGCCTTTCCGGCGGTAAAGCAGTTCGGCGACAATCGTATCCGCGCCATCGGTGAACATATCGGCCTCGACCGTCATCCGGTCGCCTTCGACTCTCTTGGCCGGAAAACGACCTCCATCGATTTCAGGAAACACCCGGTCGATTACGACCCTTCGGCGTCCATCGAAGGAGCGATTGGGGCGGATCGGGGCAGGCAATGCAAACTCTGACTTCATAATTTGATATGATGAGAACTTCAGACCGCGACGCAATAAGGACGCGCTCTTCGTTAGCAGTATTGGGCGGCAAGGCCTCGCGAACGAGCCGGAGGCAGCAGTCGCATGAACCTGCAAAATATGAAATGTCGCCCTCTTTCCCCCGCAAGGAATGTGCTTAATTTTCGCGCGCGTAAACTTCAGAGCCCGCCTCGTTTGTTTTGACTGAAAAAAATGATTCCTTTCGTGAGCACAGTATTTACTCAATCATTGATGTTTACCGCCATGTTTGACGCCGAAAAAGATCGCTTGCACCAGATCGAGCACCGCCTGAACCAGTTACGGGGGTATCTTTAACATTGATGAGCGTAAAGAGAAAATAAGTGACCTTGAGAAGATTTCAGCCGCGCCCGACTTCTGGAACGACCAGAAAACGGCCAATGCCCTGATTCAGGAGCTGAAGGAGCACAAGTCGTGGATCGATGAGTTCGACGAGGTTGAGGCCGCTGCGAAGAATGCGCAGGAGGAGATCGAGATCGCCATCGAGCTTGAGGATGAATCGCTCGTTTCGGATCTCGACGCCACGCTTGAGCGCATCGAGCAGGAGCTGGGCAAAATGGAGTTCCGCAAAATGCTCTCCGGCAAGGACGATGCGGGTAACGCCATGATCGTCATCCACGCGGGCGCGGGCGGCACCGAGGCGCAGGACTGGGCCGAGATGCTCTACCGCATGTACATGCGCTGGGCCGAGCGCAAGGGCTTCAAGGTCTTCACCGACGACTATCAGGAGGGCGAGGGTGCGGGCATCAAAACCGCAACGCTTGAAATCATCGGTCCTTACGCTTACGGCTACCTCAGGGCCGAGAACGGCGTGCACCGGCTCGTCAGGGTTTCGCCCTACGACTCGAATGCCCGCCGCCACACCTCGTTCGCCAGCGTCTTCACCTACCCCGAAGCGCCGCCGGACGTTGACATTGAAGTGCGCAAGGAAGACCTCGAACTCTCCACCTTCCGCAGCGGCGGCAAGGGCGGCCAGAACGTCAACAAGGTCGAAACCGCCGTGCGCATCAAGCACATTCCGTCGGGCATCGTGGTCGGCTGCCAGGAGGAGCGCTCGCAGCTCCAGAACCGCGAGCGGGCCATGAAGATGCTCATGGCGCAGCTCTACCAGCGCAGGCGCGAAGAGGAGGAGGCCCAAAAGCGGGAGATCGAAGGCAAGAAGAAAAAGATCGAATGGGGCAGCCAGATTCGCAGCTATGTGCTCGACGACCGCCGCATCAAGGATCACCGCACCAACTACGAGCGGTTTGATGTCGAAAACGTGCTTGACGGCGACATCGACGACTACATCCAGAAATACCTCTCCGAATTCGGCGACGCATAAGTGAGCATGTCATGAGCGAGACGAAACACGACACGCTCCGGTTCGGCATCGTCACCGACATTCACTACAATCCCGAAACCGAGACCGGCAACAAGGCGGAAGCCGGTCTCGAACGGTGCGTTGAAACGTGGACGAGCGAGGGCGTGGAGTTTGTCATCCAGCTCGGCGACCTCATCAGCCGAGAAGGCCCCGAAGCCGAGGCCGACCTCATCGCCATGCGCGACATGCTCGCCCGCTTTCCTGGCCCGGTGCACCATGTTGCAGGCAACCACTGCCTCGCCGTGCCACCCGAACGCTTCAAAGCGATCATGGGCCTCGACAGCCTTTACTACACCTTCGCCTCGTACGGCATCCGCTTCATCGTCCTTGACGGCATGGACGTCTCAGCCGTCAACGAACCGCAGAACGAAGCCGACCGCCGCCTCCTCGAATACTACCGCGACGCCAAGAAAGCCCCCTTCTACTGCGGAGCCATCGGCGCCCGCCAACTCAAATGGTTCGTGAACGAACTCGACCTCGCGCTGAACAACGAAGAACCCGTCATTATTCTCAGCCACCTTCCGCTGCTTGAGGAGAGCACCGACGAAAAGCACGGGCTCCTCTGGAACCACGAAGAGGTCGTCGAGATGTTGTCACGCTATCCGAACGTCCGCGCCGTCCTGAGCGGGCACTACCACTCCGCTGCGCAAGTGGTGCGAAACGGCACTCAATTCCTCGTGCTGCCAGCGTTCCGAGATTGTGATGAGGTAACGGATCATTGCTGCTTCATCGCGGAGTTGTTGGGCAGGAAACTCGCGATCCGCTCCGGATCAAACGATACACTGCTCAACGACTCGCTTGCGTAGCCTGCACCGCCTTTCTGTCACACCGCTTTCTCGAGCACTTCGGCGACGCGCGCTGCCGCTGCGCCGTCCCATTTTTCGGGAATGAGGGTTTTTTCCGACGGTTTGCCTGAGAGGATGGTCGAGGCGCGTTCGAGAATCTCCTGCTCATTGTTGCCGACCAGCACGTTGGTGCCGATTTCGATGGTCGAGGGGCGGGCGGTGCTCTGGCGCATGGTGAGGCATGGCACGTTCATCACGGTCAGTTCGGCCTCGAATTCAGCGCTGTCGGTGAGCACGAACGCTGAGGATTTGAGCAGTTGCAGCAGCTCGATGTAGCCGGGCGCGCCGATGAGCCTGAGTCCGGGAATGTCGCCGAAGGCTTCGCGCAGTTCCGCCTCCGGAGCGATGCCGCCGGGCAGGATGACAGTCGAGGTCGCGGCGAGCGATGCAAGCAGCTTGCCGACCAGCACGCGCTGATCCGCGTTTCCGGGACTGAATGGCAGGTCGAGCAGCGCCAACACAAACGTTTTTGATTCGAGTGAGTGCGCGGCAAGCACCTCTGCTGCATCGACCTGAGCGATGAGCGTCACCAAGCTGTCGATAGCCGTATTGCCGGCAAAGAGGATCTGCTCATCCGCAACGCCTTCATTCATAAGGTTATAGACGCCGCTGTGCTCGCTGACGAAATGGAGTGCGGCCACCGAATCGATGACGAGGCGGTTGATCTCGCGTGACTCGGCGCGGTCGTAGCTGCGCAAACCGGCGTCGAGACTCACCACCGGAATGGCCATCTTTGCCGCGGCCAGGGCTCCGGCAAGCGAGGCGTTATCGTGGCCGCCGGGTACGACGAAATCGGGTTGGAGTTCGCCGAAAAGCCGCTCGAATTCGAGCATGAGCGCGGCGGTTTCGCCGACCGGAGAACCGGGTTCTGCGGGAATCGCGCGAACTGCGTCCGACAGATCGAAGGCGGCGCAGAGCGCGTCATGCTCCGCGCGGTCGGCGTTAGCGAGAGCGCGGACGAGCACCGGTTCGAAGACCCCGTTTTTTCTGAACTCAGTGGCGAGCGGAGCGACGTGGAGAAACGCAGAGCGCTCCTGAGCAATCAAGACAATGTTTTTCACACCAGATAGCTTTTGTACATTTGAGAGCACCTCTGAGGAGTGCCGTTGAGTGACTGAACGCAACCTATAGAAATCGCAAGCCTGGCAGCATGAACAACACAAACCGATCGATCACGAAAATCGCGTGGTGGCTATTGCTGCCTCTTACCGTCTGGGGAACGTTCCTGACGGATAATACGGCCTCCGCGGAGAAAAAGAAAACAATCCTTGAACATGCCGACTTCATTGAGGGCGGGCAGGTAAACGGCCCGGCGGGTACGGTTATTCCTTACCGGTCCGCGGTCGGTAACGTCAAATTCCTGCACGGCGAAACGATTCTGGAGTGCGATCGGGCGACCGACTGGCCCGACGGCGAGCGCATCGACCTCAAGGGCCACATCATCATCAAGGACAACACGCTCGAAACCCGTGGCGACACCGGCGTGTACGATACTCGCCGCGACACCGGCGTTCTGTCTGGCAACGTGCGCGGACGGGTGATGGCGGACAGGCTGACGGCAAAATCGGCGCGGGCGACCGTTGAGGTTGCGGGCGACAATCTCTGGCTCTTTGGCGATGCGGTGGCATGGCAGCCGGGCCGCCAGCTCAGCGGTGACACCATCCGGGTGCACCTGCGCGAAATCGACGGTAAGAAACATGCGGATGAAATCGAGGTACGCGGTCATGCCTTTCTTGCCCTCAAGGACACGCTTGCGTCCTCCCCATTCACCTACGACCAGTTCTCCGCGAAACGGCTGGTGGCGAAGCTCGACCAGCGCTCGCGCCTGAAGAGCGTCACGGCGACGGCAAAAGCCGAGAGCCTGTACCATCTCTACGATGAAAAGCAGCAGCCCACGGGCGTGAACTACACCTCCGGCGCGAAAATCCGGATGTTCTTTATCGACGGCAAGTTGAGCCGAATCCTGACCACCGGCAACGCACTTGGCAAAGAGTATCCGAACTCGAAGCGCGAAGACCGCGACATCGACTTGCCGGGCTTCAGACTTCGCGACAAGGAAAAGCCCGCGTTCGAGTAGATCTTCACAAATCTGTGCCATTGCCAAGCACTGTGGCAACGGCGCAGGTGGCGCTTCGCAAAGCGCAACTGCAACAGAGGAGATGTTAGGTGGTTCTGTAGAGATGGGTTTCATGCCCGTCCATATCAGGGAACCATGGTTGTTGCGTGAAGATTGGGT
>CBEUNJ010000056.1:0-11066 GCA_965544465.1 uncultured Chlorobaculum sp. | reverse complement strand
GAATATAGGTGTTACAGTCTATAAGACACGCCTATAAAAAAGCAGTTTCGGAACAGTAAAAGCTGCCCGAGACGATACAATTCTTGAGTTTTCCGGAAAATCCCGGCAACAAAAAAAGAGGCCACAGAAGCGGCCTCTTTTTTTATAACAATAGCAGAGAAAGGGTCAATCAGCCCTGAACGATGCACTCTGCCGGGCAGACTGCCGTGCAAAGCGGAGAATCGGCGTAACCTTCGCACTCGGTGCAGGAAGCTGCATCGATAACGTAGATTTCGCTGCCTGCGGAGATGGCGTTAACCGGGCATTCGGATTCACAAGCACCGCAGTAGGTGCATTCTTCAGTAATATACAGTGCCATATTGATGACGTGCTTTGATAGTTATAAGAAACAGAAAGAACATGTTTTGGTCAATCCGATGAATATAAACTTTTTTCGCCCTCGAAAACAAGCTCCAATTGATAATTTGGAGGTCAATTTGAACCCTGAGGCATCCAGAAATTGAACTGGCGCATTCCCGTCCTTCCGCCGATGTGCAGGTCGCTCGTCGTGGCTGCTTATACCTTGGCGATGCAGTCAACCGGACAGACAGCAACGCAGGCCGGTTCATCATTGTAGCCAACGCAATCGACGCAAACATCTTCGTCAATCACATACATGCTGTCGCCGGGTGAAATTGCGTTGACCGGGCATTCGGGTTCACATGCTCCGCAGTAAGTGCATTCGTCGCTGATACGGTGTGCCATGATCGTTGAGGTTTGGATTTGAAAAACGGCTTTGATGTATGGGCGCAGAGTTGTTTGCATGCAGTAAACGCTACTTCTTGCTCGTAAGATGGAGCGGGCGTACTTGATTGCTCAACTCTGCACGTTCAAACAACAAGACCAGGACTGTCAAAGTTCCGGTTTGTCCGAACCGCCGCGCTCCCGGTCTCCCTCTTCATGGTGTTCGTAGGCGTTGATGATATCCTTGACCAGTCGGTGGCGCACCACGTCCGATTTGTCGAGGAAGACGAAGCCGATGCCTTTGATACCCTTGAGGATATGCTGGGCGTTCATCAGGCCGGACTCCATCTCCCTGGGCAGATCGACCTGCGTGACATCGCCGGTGATGATCGCCTTCGAGTTGACGCCGAGACGGGTGAGACACATCTTCATCTGCTTGCTCGATGCGTTCTGTGCTTCGTCGAGAATGATGAAGGAGTTGTTCAGCGTCCGGCCGCGCATGTAGGCAAGCGGCACGATTTCGATCACCCGGCGTTCGGTGAGAAACTTGAGCTTTTCAGCGGTCAGCATGTCCTGAAGAGCGTCATAGAGCGGGCGCAGGTAGGGGTCGATTTTCTGGGCCAGATCGCCGGGCAGGAAGCCAAGGCTTTCACCGGCTTCGACCGCTGGGCGGGCCAGCACAATACGCTTGATGCTCTTGGCTTTCCATGCGGCTACGGCGATAGCGACGGCAGTGTAGGTCTTGCCGGTGCCTGCTGGGCCGATAGCGAAGAGCACATCGTTTTTTTTTGCTTCGGCTACCATCCGGCGCTGTCCGTCGGTTTTGGCCTTGACAACGTAATCCTTTGTCTCAACGATCACGTCACGATCATCGCCTTGGCCTACCGCAGGTCGAGAGACGGGTGAAAGCGCCAGACTGACCAGTGCCGTTACATCATTTTCCAGCACTTCGCCATGCTGGTCGGCCAGAAAGATGATCTCCCTGAAAATTTTTTCGATCGCCGTCGCTTCAGGGTCATCACCGCTGATCGTAATTTTATTACCCCTGGCGTTAAGGTTCATGTCGGCGAAGGCTTCGCGGATTTTTTTCAGATAGCTGTCATGCGGTCCGAAAATGATAACCGGCTCGATGCCTTCAAATTCGATCGTTTTTTCAGTCAAGGTTTTCCTTGTTTTGTTCAGTCGTTTCGCTGGTGTCCAGATGCGGTGAGGCGGTGTTCAGGTGGTTGCGCACATAGTCGCGCACGCCCTCTTCTATCGGCGTCATCGGTTCGGTAAATCCGGCTTGCCGGAGCTTGTCGCACTTGGCACAGGTGTAGTACTGATATTTTTCCCGAATCGTTTCCGGCATGTCGATGTATTCGATGCTGACCGGGCGATCCATCGCGGTAAAAGCAGCGCTCACCAGATCCTTGAAACTGCGCGCCTGGCCGGTGCCTACATTGAACAATCCTGCCGCCGAGGGAGTTTCAAGCAGCCAGCGCATGATGCGGGTGCAATCCTTCACATAGACAAAGTCGCGCATCTGCTCGCCGTTGGCGAAATCGGAGCGGTGCGATTTGAAGAGCTTGACCGTGCCGCGCTCGCGAATCTGGTTGAATGCCTTGAACACCACGCTGGTCATCTCCTCCTTGTGGTACTCGTTCGGGCCGTACACGTTGTAGAACTTCAGGCCCGCTGCTTTTTCGAGAATGCCGTTGCGATGCGCCCAGCGGTCGAACAGGTGCTTCGAGTAGCCGTACATGTTCAGCGGCCTGAGCCGATCAAGCGGTTCGGTGCCATCGGCGTAGCCCGCCGAACCGTCCCCGAAGGTCGCGGCGCTGGAGGCGTAGATGAAACGCACGCCCTTGCAGGCGCACCATGAGGCGAGCATTTTCGAATACTCGTAATTGTTTCGCATGAGCAGACTTGCATCCTCTTCGGTGGTGGAGCTGATGGCTCCCATGTGGATGACCGCTTCGATGTTTGGAAGCTGGCCGTGCTGCAAGAGGACGGAAAGGTCGTCCTTATGGACGAAGTCGGCGTAGCGGAGAGCTCTGAGGTTGAGCCACTTGCCTTCGGAGGCAAGTCCGAGGTCATCGACGATGAGCACATCATCAATGGCGTTGCGGTTCAGCTCCCAGAGCATGGCGCTGCCGATGAATCCGGCGCCGCCGGTAAGAATGATCATGAAGCAGGGTTAAAATGGTTGGGCATGCAAAAAAATATACACCTGTTGCCTGTAAAAGCAAAAGACCGGGGTTCGCTAGGTAACCGGTCTTTTGCATGAGTGTATGGGGGCGTCAAAATCGTTCAGGCGGAGGCTCTCAGAAGATGGTCATGGGCGAAGAACTTCCGTCCCCAGAACAGCCACAACCTTATGGTGTCCACCGGTTTGCCGATGACTTCCGAAATCTGCGCGTGCTTCAGCCCGGTAATTTCAGAGAGCAGCACCGAGAGCTTGATGTCGGCTGTCCATTGCTTGAACGAATCCATCAGGCTTGCCTGCGCGCAGTCGTTTTCCTGAATCTCCAGCTCGGTGTTCTGACCATAGGTGTCCAGATAACACTCCCTGAAGGTTCTCAGCACGTCGGTCTCTTCCACATTCAGATCGGTGTTCAGGTAGGTAGAACTTACCAGCTCAGAAGAGGCTTTTTCGCTGCCGGTCATCCAGTAGGCGATGTTGTATATGTCATCGATCAGGTCCAGAGGGGTTTTTTTGATCTCCATCATGATGGCTCCTGTTTTTTATGATCTAATATTATTTATAATCGAAAATCGGATTAATTGTGTCCTTTTTTAAGGTAGATAAAAAAAGTGAATTGCCCAGTTTTTTTTCCCCGAACAATACAAAAAATCGTTTCTTAGTGAAGTTATTGGCTGGCATAGGGGGAACGTTAAAACGTTTGGTGATCCCGACAACTGTCAGAACCTTCAAGTTTAGCGAGGCAGCCGTCATTTCGGCCCTCTAACCTTTGACGTCAAAAAACCGGAAATTCCAGCACTATGAACAGAAAGTTCAGGGCCATGCTCAATCCTGCCCTGGAGCGTATCGAGGCCTACAAGGTCGAGGGCGGCCAGGAAGCCGAAGTCAAGCTGAATCAGAACGAAAGCCCATTCGACTTGCCCATGTGGCTCAAGGACAAGATTCTCGACGAGTTCCGCCGCGAGCCCTGGAACCGCTATCCCGACATCCTGCCGTATCGCGGCATGGCGACCTATGCCCGTTTTCTCGGTGTGCCGCCTGAATCGGTGATTATGAGCAACGGTTCAAACGAGATGCTCTATACCATTTTCATGGCGTGCCTCGGCGCGGGCCGCAAGGTGCTGATTCCTGAGCCGTCGTTTTCGCTCTACGAAAAGCTTGCCGTGCTGTTGCAGGCCGAGGTGGTGAGCGTGCCGCTGCATTCCGACCTCGGGTTCGACGTCGAGGCGATCATCGCCGCCGCCGGGCGGGAGAAGGTCAATTTCATCGTGCTTTCGACGCCGAACAATCCGGCGGGCAAGTCGATGAGTCACGACGAGGTTGAGCGGATCGTTTCGAGTTGCGACGCTATCGTGCTGGCTGACGAGGCCTACATCGAGTTTTCGCGGCAGGAGTCGGCGGTCGATCTGATCGACCGTTATCCGAATCTGATCGTGCTGCGCACCATGTCGAAAGCGCTGGCGCTGGCCGGAATGCGCATCGGCTTCGCACTGACCAATCCCGAGTTGATGGGCGAAATCACCAAGCCGAAGATTCCGTTCGCTTCCGGTCGCCTGGCTGAAATCACCCTTGCCAACGTGCTTGAGAACTATTCGCTGGTGACTGACGCCGTGCGCTACATCCTCGCCGAGCGGCAGCGCATGGAAGAGGCACTGGCCGGAATCGCCGGGGTCGAGGTGTTCGAGAGCGATACCAACTTCCTGATCATTCGGGTGGGCAATGCCAAAGAGGTGTTTACGAAACTTCGCGAAGGCGGCGTGCTGGTGCGCAATGTGTCGGGCTATCCGCTCATGGAGAACTGCCTGCGCTGCAATATTGGCTTCATCGAGGAGAACGACCGTCTTCTGGAATTGCTAAAAAGCTGCTGAGATGACGGAGTTCCGGCAACTTTCCGGTGATGAAATGGGGCGGTTGACGCCGGAGGCCTATGCCGCCGCCGATCGTCACCCGGTTACGCTGATGCTGCACAACATCCGGAGCATGTGGAACGTCGGCTCGATGTTCAGAACGGCTGACGCGGCGGGTATCAACGAGCTTGTCATTACCGGCTACACGGCCACGCCGCCGCGCAAGGAGATCGACAAGACAGCCCTCGGCGCGCAACTGACCGTGCCGTGGCGCCACTTCGCCGATCCGCTGGAGGCGCTTTCGGCGCTGAAAGCCGAGGGGCGCAAGGTGTTCGGCCTTGAAATTGCCGAGAACAGCCGGTCGTACTCTTCGCTCCAGCCCGCCGACTATCCGCTCGTGCTGCTTGTAGGCAACGAGGTTGACGGTATCGGCGAGGAGCTGCTCGCGCACTGCGATGGTGTGCTTGAAATTCCGCAATATGGCACCAAGCACTCACTGAACGTCTCCGTCGCGGCTGGCGTGGCCCTGTTCGAGTGCGTACGGCTTTTCCGCAAGGATTGATGACTATGGAACCCGGCGCGGGTTCTTATAGTTAATAATGGTTAATAATCGTACTTTCAGGTTCTCATTCGTGAGCATTGACTCGTTGCGCCCTTGAATTCACAGACTTGTTGCCGAACCGTTTGTTTGCATCGTGGGCCAGCTCCGTCAACAGCTCTACCTCGATGTCTGCCGGACGACGAGGGTTTTGTCCATCAAACCTCCGTTGTTTCCATGCCGCATCATGACGTTTGAGTCTGCCCTGGATTGTTTCTCCATTACCTTGTTCCTCCTTATACGTTGCGTTGCATGTTACACTACAAAAAACATCTGATGGCTGAAGATGCCCCTTGGGTAGTGTTCGTGCATGGCGCTGGCGGAAGTTCCTCAATCTGGTTCTTGCAGATCAAAGAGTTCGTCAAGCACTTCAACGTCCTTCTGGTCGATTTGCGCGGCCATGGCCGTTCGAAGCAGATGGCGTCGTCGAAGGAGGATTGGCACTACAATTTCGATGTGGTTACGCGTGATGTCATCGAGGTGCTCGATGAGCTGCATATCGACAAAGCGCACTTCATCGGAATTTCGCTCGGCACCATTCTCATCCGCAATATCAGCGAACTTGCTCCGGAGCGCGTCAGCTCAATGGTCATGGGCGGGGCGATTATCCGGCTCAACGTTCGTGCCAAGCTGCTGGTCGCCTTGGGCAACATGTTCAAGCGCTTCGTGCCCTACATGTGGCTCTACCGCTTTTTCGCCTGGATCATCATGCCGCACAAGCGCCACAAGCAGTCGCGTCTCTTGTTCGTGAACGAGGCCAAGAAGGTCGCGCAAAAGGAGTTCATGCGCTGGTACCGGCTCACCTACGAGTTAACGCCGCTGCTGAAATATTTCGAGGAGAAGGATACGACTATTCCCACCCTTTACCTCATGGGTGATGAAGATCACATGTTCCTGCCCGCCGTGCGCATTATCGTGGCCCGCCACACCAATTCAACGCTTGAGGTCATCAATAATTCCGGCCATGTCTGCAATGTTGATCAGCCTGCGGAGTTCAACGCACGTGCCATCGCGTTCCTGTGCGCGGTCGATAGGGCTGAATGCAAGGCGGCGCGAAAGGTTGAGTTGCCCGTTTCATCCCTGAAGCTTGCTGTTTGTTAATGAGCATCTCTAAACAATGTTATGAGAGAGTTGAGTGCAAGGCGGATGGAGCACAGAAACCGGAGCGTACTTGCAGTACGTGAGGATTTCGAGCACCACCCAAGTGCCGACAATCGGGGCTCGTAATAAGTTTTTAGAGGTGCTCTTAATCTCTGCGGTTGTTTGATGAACAGTGCGCCATCTGCCGATGATGTTTTGTTCAGTCGATGGTTTTTTTGTTGAACTGCGTCATGGCGTGCTCTATGCCGTTGCTCGCGAAATCGAGCACAGCGTCAGCGCTCGTTTCCACCACTTTCTCCATCACGCATCTCTGCTCTTCTCCGAATTTGCCGAGTACGAACGACGAAAACGAGCCGGGCGGCATGTCGCCCTTGCGGATGCCGATGCGCAGGCGGGCGAATTCGTTGGTGCCCATTTGCTGGATGATGTGTTTCAGGCCGTTCTGACCGCCGTCCGACCCCTTTGCCCGTAGCCGGATGGTGCCGACGGGCAGGTTCAGATCGTCGCAGATGACGAGCATGTCCTGACGCTTGACTTTGTAGAACTGCATCGCCGCCATCACCGCCTGGCCGGAGAGGTTCATGTAGGTGGTCGGCTTGATGAGGAGCAGCGACTCGCCGCGGTGGCTGCCTTTGGCTTCGTAGTATTTGCCTTTTCCCGCCTTGAACGGGGCCTGGAATGACGAGGCGAGCCGGTCAACGACCTCAAAGCCGATGTTGTGGCGGGTTCCGTCGTAGCGGGGTTCGGGATTGCCGAGTCCGATAATCAGTTTCATGATGGCAAGCGTGTCAGAGCGCACTGGGTCGTGGAAAACAAAACGGCGGCCCTCCGTACAGAAAGGCCGCCGTATGGTACGAAACCGTCGTGATTAATCAAAGCAGCGGGGCGATGACCAGCGCCACGACGGCAATCAGTTTCATGAGAATGTTCAGGCTCGGGCCGCTGGTATCCTTGAGCGGATCGCCAACCGTGTCGCCGACGACCGCCGCCTTGTGGGTGTCGGAACCTTTGCCATAGACTACGCCATCGAGTTCAACCTTGCCTTCGATCTTCTTTTTGGCGTTGTCCCATGCACCACCGGCATTGGACTGGAAAATCGCCATCAGCACGCCCGAAGAGGTGACACCAGCGAGCAGGCCGCCGAGCATCTCCTTGGAGGTCAAGCCAACCACCACCGGCACGAGCACGCCGAGCAGGCCGGGAAGCACCATTTCGCGGATGGCCGCCTTGGTCGAAATATCGACGCAGTGCGAGAACTCCGCCGTGGCGGTGCCTTCGCGCAGGCCTGGAATTTCGTTGAACTGACGGCCAACCTCGCGGATCATGTCGCCAGCAGCGCGTCCAACCGCGCCCATCGCCAAGGCGCTGAACACGAACGGCAGCATCGCGCCGATGAACAGCCCAGCCATGATGATCGGTTTTGCAATGTCGAGCGAGTCGATGTGCGCCTGCTGGCGGAAGGCCGCAAAGAGGGCCAGCGCAGTCAGAGCGGCGCTGCCGATGGCGAAGCCCTTGCCGATGGCGGCGGTGGTGTTGCCGACCGCGTCAAGCTTGTCGGTACGTTCGCGAACCTCTGGCGGCAGGCTAGCCATTTCGGCAATACCGCCCGCGTTGTCCGAAATCGGGCCGTAAGCGTCAACGGCGAGCTGGATGCCAGTCACCGAAAGCATACCGAGTGCCGCGATGGCGATACCGTACAGTCCTGCGAAGTGGTACGAGGCGACGATGGCCGCAGAGAGCACCAGAATCGGCAGACCGGTAGACATCATGCCGGTACCGAGACCAGCGATGATGTTGGTAGCCGCGCCGGTGATGCTCTGGCGAGCAATTTCAAACACCGGCTTGTTGTCGGTCGAGCAGTAGTACTCGGTAATGATGCCGATCAAAACGCCAGCGCCAAGGCCGACAAGTACAGCGTAAAAGACATGCAGCGAGGTGTAGGTGAACCCTTCGGAAGTCCAGCTCGCGGGCAGGAAGTAGTCGATAATCAGGTAGCTCAGTCCAGCCATGATGAATGATGCACCGAACTCACCCATGTTGAGGCCATGCTGCGGGTTGCCGCCCTCCTTGACCTTCACGAAGAACGAACCCACAATCGAAACGATGATGCCGACCGCGGCGATGATGAGCGGCAGCATGACGGCGGCCACCGGGCTGATGCCCATAGCCTTAAAGGTCGGAACGAACGCCGCGCCGAGCACCATCGTGCCTATGATCGAACCGACATAGCTCTCGAACAGGTCAGCGCCCATGCCCGCGACGTCACCGACGTTGTCACCAACGTTATCGGCGATGGTTGCCGGGTTGCGCGGATCATCTTCCGGAATGCCCTCATACACCTTGCCCGCGAGGTCAGCGCCGACGTCAGCCGCCTTGGTGTAGATGCCACCACCGACGCGGGCGAACAACGCGATGGACGAAGCGCCCAGCGAGAAGCCCGAAATCAGGTTGATCACTTCGGCTACGTCGGTGAACATGTTCGAATAAATAATAAAGAGAGTCGAAAGCCCCAGCACGCCGAGACCGACCACCGAGAGCCCCATCACCAGACCACCCGAGAATGCGATGTTGAGCGCATCAGCCAGGCCAGTACGCGCCGCATTGGTCGTGCGAACGTTGGCCTTGGTGGCTACTCTCATGCCGAAGAACCCAGCCAGAGCGGAGCACAACGCACCTACGATGAAGCTGACGGCGATGATGGGAGAGGTTTCAGAGCGGTTGCTGTTGGCGAAGCCGAGAAGAATGGCGACGGAGATGACGAAGATGATGAGCACTTTGTACTCTCGCTTCAGAAAGGCTAACGCTCCGTCGGCGATGTGACCGGCGATGGTGGCCATCGTCTCGGTGCCTACATCCTGGCGGGAGACCCACGACGCCGTCATAAAGGCGTACAACAAGGCAAGAACACCAGTTACCGGAATCGCATACAGAATGAGTTGTTGGTCCATGTTCTTTGCTGTTAGGATTTGTTGTTACCTGAAAAGAAAAAAGCTGCCAAACAAAAACATCAGGCTTGCGGGCAGCCTTCGGCAGATGAAGGTGAAGCTCGCGATGGTGTCTTCATTGGATTGATGAACTTGATCATAACTATCACATCGACTTAAAAAGGTACACTTTATTGTCGCTCTGTCAAAGTCCAAACGATGACTGAAACCGTGTCGTAAGCGTTAAATCAGACTTGTAAATGCAGCATTTTTCCTTATGGGGAGCGGCGGTCTGAGGCGTTGTTTTCATTGCCGTCGGAGGTTTTATTCGCTGGTCGCTGTCACGAAGCTTGCCGGAAAGTATGGGGGAGGGAATTGCGGTTCATGGCATGATGCCGATTTTTAGCAGCAATGGCAGGTGGTCGGAGTAGCCACCCTTGAATTGTCCGTGCTGATAGGTGGCGTAGAGCGTTTTTCCGGGACGGCTGAACATGTCGGGAAGAGAGAAAACCCGGAACGCATTGCTGTCGATCCGCAGTCCCTTGCCGTTGAGCAGCGCCGGCGAAACCAGCATCTGGTCGATTCGTTCCCAGTGTTTCCGGTAGTAATAGGTTCCGGGCGTTTTGGTGTTGTCCCAGCAATTGTAGAGCAGCCGGTTGCCGGAGCGCCGGACTTTCCGCTTGTTGAACGAGGAGCCAAGAAGCCTGAGCGAGCGGTCAGCCGGAGTGTCGTTGAAGTCGCCCATCACAATGATGTTCGCCATCGAATGCCGGGTCGTGAGACTGTCAACGATATGGCGCGCGACTTTTGCCGCCGCGATGCGCTTCGGCTCGCTCCACTGAGCGCCGAACGAGCGCGAGGGCCAGTGGTTCAGCACGACGGTGAACGGATGGCCGGACGCCACGAACCCGGCAGCGATGATGTATCGCGTGCCGCGGCCATTGGCGAGCGTCACGCAGTAGGGCTTCGAGCCGGTGAACGTCACGGTCGCCGGATTCCATGCGAGCCCAATGTCGATGCCGCGCGGGTCGGGACTTTCGTGATAATCGATCCCGTATCGTGCGTGATCGATAGCCTTGAGCGTTCTCTCGAACACCTGGCGGTTTTCCGTTTCAGCGAACCCCACAATGTCCGGATAGCGCCCATACTCCCGATCGTGCGCGATCGACCGGAACACATGCTCGATGCGTAACTGCTTCAGAAGCAGCTTTTTATCCGTCCAGTGCTTTTTGCCCTCCGGCGTGAACTCCCGGTCATCGACCCGCAGATCGTCATGCGTATCGAACAAATTCTCTACATTCCACCAGAGCGCGATGATCGACTTCGGGCGCTCGCGGCACATGCCGTTGCGCAACGGGGCAGCAAGCAGCAGGAGCAGAAAGAGCAGGATGTGGTGTAATCGCATGGTGGTTTTGGATGCGTGTTAAAAACATAATAGTATAGTTTTTAGCCACTCCCAACAATCAGGACAGCTGGTTACATTCCCAGGTCGTCCTTGAAGCTCTCAGTGAGCGTCTTACCTTAACCGAACTCGCCCAGAAGCACGAGATTCATCCGAACCCCAGATTACCCAGTGGAAGCGGGAGTTTATGACAAAAAGCTTCCGACGTGTTCTCAAAAGGCGATAAGGCTCAGAAAGCCGAGCAGGTGACTTGCTCCGGACAAAGGTCTGGAACTTACGGGCCCAG
>CBEUNJ010000055.1:0-11203 GCA_965544465.1 uncultured Chlorobaculum sp. | reverse complement strand
TTGTTTTCGGGCAAACCGGAAGTCTGGAGTCTTCGCAGATCAGTTTCGTCATCCAAAAACAGAGAGAAGGGAAGTGGGGCGGGAGGCTGGTTCAAGGAGATTGCTGCGTCTATTGCTTAGTTGCCGGTTTGCTGAAACGTCCTGTTTTGGTTTCTGAACCGGCCATTGAGGTGTTGCCGATGCTCTTACTTTTGCGCTTTTTTTTATTTATCTGCCGGATTGATTACAATTAAAGTCAATCACTATTTCTTACTTCGACCTGAATTTATGAGAGCAGTGCTTCTGGTCAGCGGCGGTATGGACAGCCTTGTGGCGACTGCGCTGGCCCGTCATGAGGGATTCGAGCTTGCGGCCATGCATGTCAATTACGGGCAGCGCACGTCCCGAAAGGAGCTTGAGTGCTTCCGGCAGATTTGTGATCATTACGGCATCGCCGACCGGCTGGAGGTCGATGCGATGTTGCTCAGCACGATCGGAGGATCGTCGCTGACCGATGCCAGGATTCCGGTTGGCTCGGCTGACCTCGCGGGCACCGATATTCCCACAAGTTACGTTCCCTTCCGCAATGCCAACTTCCTTTCGATGGCCGTGAGCTGGTCGGAGGTGATCGGCGCGAACCGCATCTATATCGGCGCGGTCGAGGAGGATTCCTCCGGCTATCCCGATTGCCGCAAGGTGTTTTATGACGCCTTCAACCAGGTGATCGAGCATGGCACGCGGCCAGAAACCAGCATCGAAATCGTCACGCCGCTCATTGCCATGAGCAAGGCAGAGATTGTCCGGCGCGGCATGGAGCTTGATGCGCCGTTCCACTATAGCTGGTCGTGTTACAAGAGCGAGGGCAAGGCGTGTGGCGTGTGCGACAGTTGCGCCCGGCGCTTGCGTGCGTTCGCGTCGCTGGGTATTGACGACCCGGTCGAGTATGAGCTCAGGCCGGACTATCTGCGCTAATCATCGAAACATAAAGCCCTGACGATTCATGGAAACGTCATATGCGACTGACTCCGATTCCACTTCGCTGAACGAGCGCTTCAAGCTCGCCTTCGGTCTGACCGCCCTGATCTGGATCACCGGCCTGGTCGGTCACTTCACCCCATTGAAGGAGTGGCCCGCGCTGGTGCTCTATGTTATTGGCGGCATCGGCGTCGTCATCTGGCGCGGTGTGAGCAAAGGCGAATGGGTTGAAATGTACCTGGCTGGTGGCAATCTGAGAGCGTCGCTCAAGTGGGGTGGCATCGCGGGCGGTATCCTCTTCGTGCTCGATCTCGTCAATACGGTGATTTACTACTCGAAAGGTGCGCCTCCGATGGTTGACATGCTCGGCATTCTGGTCAACATGAACTTCCTCTTTCTGTTCCCGATTCTCGTTTTGGCCGAGGAGTTTCTGTGGCGCGGGTTGATGCTTTCGTCGCTGGTCGACAAGGGGGTCAACCCCCATCTGAGCGTCTTCATCACTGCGATGTGCTATGTGCTGAACCACTACGCCGTCGCGCCGGTCGGCATGTATGAGCGCGGGTTGATGGCGATGATGGCTTTTCCGATTGGCATCCTCGGCGGTTATATTGTGCTCAAATCGAAGAACGTCTGGGGAGGCGTGCTGGTGCATATGATCACCATGTTGTCGATGGTGCTCGATATTTTTGTCATCCCAAATCTGGTGCCTTCACTATTTCATCTATGAAAGAGAATCGTATTACCCGGCTGATGAAGCAGGACAAGAAGCTTCTGCTGGCCTACTACATGCCTGAATTTCCCGTGCCGGGCGCGACCTTGCCTGTGCTTGAAGTGTTGCAGGATAACGGGGCGGATATCATTGAACTCGGGATGCCGTATTCCGACCCCATCGGCGACGGGCCGGTGATTCAGGACGCGGCGCACAAGGCGATCAGTCACGGCGTGACCGTGCGCGGCATTTTCGATTTGGTCAAGCAGGCGCGCAATGGCGAGGGGTGCAAGAAGATCACCACGCCGATTCTTTTAATGGGCTATAGCAATCCGCTCATCGCGTATGGCGGCGACTGCTTTATGGCTGATGCGGCCGAGGCGGGCGTGGATGGCTTGCTGATTCCCGATTTGCCGCCCGAGGAGTCTGAGGATTTCCTCGAACGCGCCCGGAGTTTCGGACTCACGGTGGTTTACCTCATTTCGCCGGTGACGCCGCCCGACCGCATTGAGCTGATCGACAGCATGTCCACCGATTTTTCGTACTGTCTGGCGGTCAATGCTACCACTGGCACCGGCAAGCTTGACGCTGCCGGAATGGACGAACAGATTGCCGGATACCTGAAACGCGTGCGGCAACATGCCAAAAAGAAGTTTGTCGTCGGCTTTGGCATCAAGGATCGCGAGCGCGTGCGCAAGATGTGGGAGCTGGCCGACGGCGCGGTGGTCGGTTCGGCGTTGCTGCAACAGGTGGCTTCGGCGAAAACGCCCGAAGAGACCGCGGCTATGGCCGCCGAGTTCTGGCAATCGCTGCGCTGAACCGAGCGGCGAAGGATCATCATTGAAGGGCAGACACACAGGCCTGCCCCTACAGGATTATCTGTTGTGCTGTCCATTCCAATCGTCTGACCATGCAAGCATCTGGCAACATCGCTCCAGCGGTGACGGTCATCATTCCGCACCTGCAAAACCGCCCGATGCTCGACGCCTGCCTCGACGCTCTCCAGAATAGCACCTTTTGTGAGTTTTCCATCATTGTCGTCGATAACGGCGGCGTTGATTCCGACCTCGCCGGACTCGAATCCGATTACCCCGACATCACGATTGTTCGCTTGCCCGAAAACGCCGGGTATGCGGGCGGCTGCAACGCAGGGCTGAAGCAGGCGAATTCTCCGTATGTGCTTTTTCTGAATGATGATGCCGTCCTCGAACCTGACGCGCTTGGCCATTTTGTCGAGGCTGCTGAGCGCGATTCGATGATCGGCGCGTTGCAGCCAAAAATTCTTTCGCTGCCGGAGCGAAGGGCGGGCAAACGGACGTTTGATTACGCCGGAGCGGCGGGTGGGTTGATCGACCGGCTTGGCTATCCCTACTGCCTCGGGCGAAGTTTTCGTGAGTGTGAGGAGGATCGCGGGCAGTATGACCAGCCTCAGGAAATTTTTTGGGCCTCGGGCGTGGCGCTCTTCGCCCGCCGCGATCTGCTCGAAAAGCTCGGTGGATTCGAGGCCGGTTTTTTCATGCACATGGAGGAGATTGATCTTTGCTGGCGCTTGAAGTTGCTCGGCTATTCGGTGCGTTCCGTGCCGCAGGCGGTGGTGTGGCACGAAGGCGGCGCGTCGCTTGCCGCAGGCTCGCCGCTGAAGGTCTATTACAACCACCGCAACGCCTTGCTTACCTTGCTGCGCAACCGGAGCGCCGTGCCGCTCGTCGCGCTGCTGCCGCTGCGCTTGGCGCTCGAAGTGGCGGCGATGCTCTACTATTTTACCGGCGGACGAGCGGGAATCTTTCGAGCCGCGCAGGTTGCGCGGGCGATGGCCGCCGTGCTGTGCCGCTTGCCGGAGACGTTTCGCCAGCGCCGGGTGATCCAGCGGATGCGAGCCGCCAGTGACCGGGAGCTGTTCGGCACCGCGCCGCTCTCGATCTTTCTTCCGAAACGCTTCCGTTAAGGGCCAGCCTCCCGCTTGCGACAGTTTTTTTGCTTCCATAGAGCGCCCATCCATCACCATCACCCGTCTGCCTGAACTGTTTGCAGAAACGAAACCTGCGGAAATGGTATGTTCGTACCGGATGCTCGAACAAGCTAAAACAGTTTTCTTTCACCTTCATCACGATCGACATGAAGCTCAAGGCGTTGAGATACGGGGAGTTTTTTCAAGGCAAGATCAGCATGTACAAGCACAAGCGACCCGTTTTCATCCATTTCCTCGAATGCATCGAACGGGAGAGGCAGGAGTGGCTGGTCGATTTCTATCCCAAAAACGGCCTGACTCCCGGAACGGTGCTTGCTATCGATCATCCCGATCAGAGCGTTTTGTGTGAGATTCTCGGCAGGAAAAGAGCTGGGCGATTTGTGCGTTTGCTGAACCCGGAGATTCATCTCGAAAGTGTTTGGGCGCGCAACGAACTGACGCTTGCCGATTGAAGCGTATGCTCTACGACGCCACAGAATTAATCCGGCGGCAGGTGCTTACCCAACTGCACACCGCCCGAACCGAAGGCCGAGCGCCTGAATCGATCGCCATTGCTCCCCAGAGTTATCACCATTTTCTCGTTGCATTCATGCACCAGATCAGCACGTCACACCGCGGCGTGGAGCTGTTTGGTATTCCGCTGGTGATGCAGCACGATGTCGCCGATATAGCGGTAAGTTTGCAATAACTTCGGTTATTATTTGTGTTCTTCTGGTTTACAGTTGTGCCACGCTGTAAGAAATGAAGACGCAACGTAAAAGCGTACAAAGCTATAACTCAGTGTGAAAAAGAAAGCGATTTTTCCCGCATTCAACCACGGTCCCGAAATAGTGGATAGATGAGTGAATAGGTGGATGTGTAATAATTCGTCAGCCTCAATCGGATAATAAAGCGTATAACCCAGCGCAAGACTTCCGGCAAGAGACAGGATTGCGACCGTCATGAGTAACGCAAAATATTTCAGTGGCTTGTCAGTCATTTCCTGGCTCTGGAACGCTATGCGTTCGCTGACATCATAGGACGTACCATCAGCCGGTACGGTATTTGACCCCAGGTTTTCGACGATCAGGATTCTTCTCCACTCGATGGCGGCACTGACCAAGCGGCTGAAAATTCCTCTGACAGGTCGGATTTTATTCCATTTATCTTCGAGCCACGACGGGGCCATTTTACGGCTGTCAACGGCTTCATTCTTGTATGCCGTCAGCAGATTTGGCTGCACCCAGAGCAAAACGGCGGCAACGAGCGATAGCCAGCGCCACAAGAGCGAGTCATTCATGATGCCGTAGCTGACCAGCGCCGTGGTCGCCAGCGAGGCAATCAGTGGAATCAGGTAATAGGCCCACCGTTTCGCTGATTTGAACGCACGTTTGTTTTCGTGAATCTCTTGCCAGAGAAAGCAGTTGTTGTGCTCCGGTTTTTTCTGATCGATAATATGGTCAATGATGTTCAGAAACAGCTGTTTGTCATGGAAATACTTGATGTGGGCAAATCCGGGCACGCCATAACGTCTGAAGACAACGTCATGATTGCCGATCGGATCGCTTTTAAACAGTTTGTTGTACACTCGGGTGCTCATGACCTCTTCGAGATGATGCCCCACCGGATCCTGTTCGTCGCAGAAGTTATAGTGATTGATCTCTGCCGATGAGGCGAGGAAATCGTCCTGCCCTTCTTTCGGCTTCTCATCGAGATGAACATAGTTATCCGGCCAGAGCACGTAAAACTTGTCAATCGGCGAGCCGAGTGTGATATAATTTTTTATATGTTTTTTCCAGGACAGATAAGGAATATCGGGCGCGGGAATCTTGTTGTTTTCTTTTGATTGTCCATTTGTTTGAAATGAATCTGCCTTGAACAGTTCGTTTGCATTTGGAATGATTTCCCGGATAATATCAAGGGTCTCGGGTTTTGTTTGTTTGTCTGTCCAGATGTCGCGCAGTTTGCCATGCAGGTAGTCCCAGTTTTTTTCTTCGATGTCATTTATGAAATCGTACCCTGGAAAGGGTAGGCTCTCGGGCCATTGCTGGCTTGCATAGTTGTTTCGCCGGATATCGTCCCTGATATGAGCGTACACAAGTGCGTCGAAGCTCATGATGGTTCCGAGACTGTGCGCGATAATGGTGAATTCCGGTGGCTGGTATTGCTGTTCCGGGTTTTCTTTGGAGATCACCCAGTGCCAATGCAGAAAATCCCGTATCATGATTTCATCCAGCACGACATGGAAGTGCCTGACCGCTCGGCCTCGGGTTCTTCCGAAATCTCCGTACAGATGGACATCGCCAAGGAAGTCGTCGAACACCAGTTTCATCAGATCGGCATAGTTAAGCGACAAGATCTGCTTGAGCGGAAGCGCCGTGTTGACCAACGATCGGAGCATCGGGATTGCCCACGCTGCGACCGTTTTTTTGTGCGCTTTGCGCAGCTGATACTGACGGCGTTCGAGGCGTTCAAGTAGTGCTTTTGACCACTCTTCGGTTGGGGAGCCGAACCGCTCAATATCGCTTCTGAGGATGAATTGCCAGTCGATATCGACAAATCTGAAGTTGTTGTCGCAGGATTTCGTGGCGATCGAGCCGTCAAATTCGGGAAGCGGTGATGATGATGTAGGTTTTTTGACGGGGATATTCTCGAACTCGGCCCAGCCGTGGCCGTAGCCATTATTGCGAACGGTTTGTTCGGAGAGATTTGCGGGGATGATGAAGTGGTAATCTGGTGATTTGTTCGAGCTTTTCGATCGCTTTGGCGCCGTGCCGCCGCAGGCATTCTCTTTAGTGTTGTGCCGCGCTTCGGCAAAACGTTCGACTACCGCCGGTGCTGTCACATTGATTTTCTGCTCGCCCATTCCATGAACAACCACAATATAATGCCTTTTTCCTTGAGCAGTTACCGGATTTTGAGGCTGTTGAGGCTGGTTATCCATTGGTATCTCCTTTTACCTTCAGTGAATGATCAAGGAACACACGTTAAGAACGTAATGCTTTTTATCCGGTGGTAAAAGCGTCAAGTCGGCAAGCGTACCATGATGCGATCTCTGGTGTGTGCCTTATCGGCGTTTCCAGTGCTGAAGGGAGGAGTGTTCGTAGCCCGATAACTGGCGTGCTGGTTCTCGCGAGTGTATCGCGGATTACTCGCCGGTGAAGTCGGCCCAATTGTTCGGCGTTTCATACCAGCGGAGGTTTTTGAGGACGACGCCTTCGGGGAGTTTGTCTTCGATCTGCCGGAAGGCCCATTTGGCGAGGTATTCGGCGGTTGGGGGCTCGTCGGTCACGAGGATGCGCCTGTTGCGCTTGAGGATGAATTCGAGGTCTTCCTTGTCCTCCTTCCAGACCGCGAAGCCGTGGTCGAGTGCGTCGTGAATGTGCTTGTCCATGATTTCGCGCAGGAACTTGAAGTCCATCACCATGCCCTGTTCGGCATCGCCGTCGCGCTTGATGACCGGGCCTTCGACCGTGGCTACAATGACGCCGCGGTGGCCGTGCAACTGGTTGCAAAAGGTGAAGCTGTTCGGCAGGGTGTGGCCGTAATCGATCTCGATTTTCCGTGAAATAAGCATGGTGTCGGGCGTGTCGTATTCATGGAGTTGTAGCCAAGTGTACGTAAAATTTTTTAGAAAACATGGATCATTTTCCGTCCACCTATTCCATCCGCATGTTCTTGCGGCAAGCGGTCAAGTGGCTGGTTTACGCTGTGTTATGTACATTTGTGCTCGCCGGTGTCGCTATGTTGATTGCGGGAGCAGGAACCCGTTCTGGAAACCTTTAACAAATTGTCAGGACTTTATAGCATCATACTGTGTGCGTTTTCAGCTCTCAGTTACAACACAAGTCATTAGGAGTATTATGAGTGTACAGGATATTTGGTCGTTGATTCGGGAAGAGGCACGTCTTGAGTGCGAGCGCGAGCCGGAGATACGGCTCTTTCTTGAGCAGCACATTTTGAGGTACGACGAGTTCGCTCCGGCGCTGGCGATGTTGCTCTCGGTGAAGCTTGGTTCGAAGCACTTCCCGCCGCCGGTGCTTGAGGGGTTGTTTGAGGATTTCTACCGGCAGAATCCGGAGTCTGTCCGCTGCGCTGTCTGTGACATGGTGGCTACCAAGGAGCGCGATCCGGCGGCGGTGAACTATTTCGAAATCATGCTCTTTCTCAAGGGCTATCAAGCGTTGCAGTCGCACCGTCTTGCGCACTGGTTGTGGAAGAACGGGCGCAAGTCGCTGGCCTATTTCCTGCAAAACCGCATGTCGGAGGTGTTCGCGGTCGATATTCACCCGGCGGCTCGGATCGGCAAGGGGATTCTGCTCGATCACGCTACGAGCCTCGTGATTGGTGAAACTGCTGTGGTGGATGACAACGTCTCGATTCTGCACGAAGTGACGCTCGGCGGCACCGGTAAAGAATCGGGTGATCGCCATCCAAAGGTTGGCAAGTCTGTGATGATCGGCGCGGGCGCGAAGATCCTTGGCAACATCACCATTGGCGAAGGCGCGAAAATCGGCGCGGGCAGCGTTGTGCTCGACGATGTGCCGCCGCACTACACGGTCGCCGGTGTGCCCGCGCACATCGTGGGCCGCACCGAAGTACCGGAACCATCGCTCGACATGAACCAGCGCCTCGTATTTCCGGAAAAGCACAAACAGAACATCGACCCGCGCCATTCGTGCTTGTGAGGCGTGACGACGGAGCTCTCGGGGCGGGGTCTGCGTGTCCGCCCTTTGTGTGTCATCCGAAATCAGTGGTTCGCTATTTCAGAGCACTCCTCTTCAGCTTTTATAAAATATCGATGATTAGCTCGACCGGGAAGTGGTCGCTGAACCCTTTTCTGGTTTTCTTATCGAATGCTTTTGGTCTTTTCTTGATTGAGGAGGCCATTTCCGGCGTAGTGAAAATCTGCATCGACTCTGGCCGTGCCTTGAGGCCCGATTCGCCGTACCAGAGTCCGCGCGACACCATGAACTGGTCGAACAGGTTCATTGTGTTGGCCGAGTCGCCGCTGAAAAAGATCGTGCCCGTGTCCGGCTCGCCGAAGAGTGGCCACGAAAGGTTGAACAGCGCGGGTTGGCGCTTGATGTACGCGTCGATGGTTGGAATCTCGCGGTGCGGCGACGCTTTCACCTCCTCCTCGACCTTGTCGATATCCTTCGAGGCGAGCAGATAATCGGTAATGCTGCGGCAGAACGGATCGTCGTTGAAATCGCCCATGAGCACGATGTTGCGGTTCCATCGCGCATTCAGCTTTTCAAGTTCCCCGGCAGCGTCGGGAACCTTGGAGTAAGCCTGCCGGTCGAGCTTGAGTAGCTCGTTGACGAGCTGGCCGCAGCGCTCGGCCACGGCGATGCGGAGCGGCTCGGACTGGTACTGCCCATTCCGGCGCGAAGGCCAGTGGTTCACCAGCACATTGAGTTCCGCGCCGGTGCTTTTGAGGGTCAGCCGAACCTGAAAGATGTCGCGCGTCGGAAAGCGGAAGTTGACCCGGTAGCCAATTATATCCTCCGTCGGAGGGTTGTTGAACACCTTCGTCGAGTAGATGAGTGAGCAGTCGATGCCGCGGATGTCCGGCGACTCCACATGCGCTACGCGATAGTTATCGTGCCCGATCCTTGCTAGCAAATCATCGACGACTCCCTTGTTTTCTACTTCGCACAGGCCGAGCAAATCCGGCCCCGCTCCGCCATGCATCTGCCGGATAATGCTGGCGATATTATCGACCTTGATATTGTAAACCTCCTCCGTCCACCCCTGTTCTGGCGTGAATTCGAGGTCGGTCGCGATGGGCGAAGCCGTGGTATCGAACAGATTCTGGACGTTCCAGAAAGCAACGTTGATAGCTGACATGTTGGGCCTCCGGATAGTGTTGTAAAGCTGTTTATAACGTCAATTATTGTGTCGCACAGCCGCCCGCGAGTCAGCAACGACAACCCGTACATCGAATCGCTCTTCAAGACGATGAAGTACCACGTGAGCTGGCCGGGAGCGTTCGATACTCTGGAGGAAGCCCGGCGCTGGATGGGTGAATTCGTCAACTGGTACAACACGGCGCACCAGCACTCCTCGATAGGCTACGTGACGCCGCATCAGTTGCGCCATGGTCAGGCAAACGCCATTTATGAGCAGCGAAACGCGACGCTGCAACAAGCCAGAGCGGCATATCCGGAGCGTTGGGGTTCAAGACCGGCAAGAGCATGGGAAATGAACCGGGAGGTGTTTCTGAACCCGGACAAAAAGTGAACAATTTTTTTCAAAAAAAAGCGACATCTCTGTTGACATAAAGCGCGATTTCTGATTATGGTCTTGTAAACCTCGCCTTCAACCCCTCACGATAAGCATTAAGCCTTTCCGCGATTTCTGCCATATGATCGCCACCGATCTTTTCCAGCAGGGCGTTGGCGATGACGGGGGCTACGACAGCTTCGGCGACGACTCCGGCGGCGGGGACGGCGCAGGTGTCGCTGCGTTCGAAGCGCGAATGCACTGCTTCGAGCGTGGCCAGGTCGAAGGAGCGGAGCGGGGAGACGAGCGAGGAGATCGGTTTCATGGCGGCGCGGATGTGGATTGGCTGGCCGCTTGACATACTCCCTTCGATGCCTCCGGCGCGGTTGGTTTTGCGCCTCAAACCCTTTTCTCCACCGGCGAATAGTTCGTCGTGCACCTCTGAGCCGGGTTTGCGGGCGTTGTCGAAGGCAGGCCCGATTTCTACGCCTTTGATTGCCTGGATCGACATGATGGCGGCGGCCAGCTCCGAGTCGAGCCGACGGTCGTGCTGGACGTAGCTACCGAGCCCCATCGGCACGCCGGTGATATAGACTTCGACGATGCCGCCAAGGGTGTCGCCGTCGGCTTTGGCCTGGTCGATGGCCGCGATGCCGGCGTCGCTCGTTGCGGCATCGATCATGCGCACAGGTGATTTGTCAGCTTCGGCGGCGAGGCTTTCAGCTCCCGCATCGAGCAGCTCCGGCAATGAGTCGGGCGCGGCGGCTTCAGAGACAGGGCCGATGGTGGAGATGTAGCTGCCGATCTGGATGCCGAGCTGGCGGAGGAACGCGCGGGCTAGCGATCCGGCGGCGACTCTGGCGGCGGTTTCGCGGGCCGAGGAGCGGTCGATGACCGGGCGGATGTCGTCGAAGCCGTATTTGACGAAGCCGGTCAGGTCGGCGTGGCCGGGGCGCGGGATGGTGATTTGCTGCACTTCGGCGGCGTTGTCCTCGAACTGCGCCATCGGGACTGTCCAGTTCTCCCAGTCGCGGTTGCGGATGACCATCGCGACGGGCGAGCCGATGGTTTTGCCGAATCGGATGCCGGAGAGCACTTCGGCGCGGTCGGTTTCGATCTTCATGCGACCGCCGCGTCCGTAGCCCTGCTGGCGGCGGGCAAGCTGGCTGTTGATGTCGGATTCGGTCAGCGCGACGCCTGCGGGCATCCCTTCGACGATTGCCGAGAGCGCCGGGCCGTGCGATTCGCCTGCGGTGAAGTAACGGATCATATCAGTGGGGGGAGAAAAATGTATCGGTTGTTTTTGGGCGCATCATAAAAGGGTATCGCGATTTGTCGGGATACCCCTACAAAGATGTTCGAGT
>CBEUNJ010000054.1:0-11275 GCA_965544465.1 uncultured Chlorobaculum sp. | reverse complement strand
GTACGCAGTGTAGCACGCGAGATTTCGAGCACCACACAAGCGCCGACAATCGGGCTGCGCAATAAGTTTTTAGAGGTGCCCATAAACGCTTACAGAACAGGAAACCCCCTCATGCCGGGACCCGGCGCGGGTTTTCTCTTCACCCTTAACCCATGAATGCCTACAGCGCCGAAGCAATTGTCATTCTGCTTCTGATCCTCTGCAACGGAACCCTTTCGCTGGCGGAGTTCGCCATCATCTCATCCAGCCCGGCGCGGCTTCGCGAGCTTCGTGAAGCCGGTGACGCCTCGGCGCAGCGCATGCTCCAGCTGCTCGACAACGCCAGCGAGCTGCTCTCCTCCATGAAAGCCGCTATCACTCTGGTCAGCATCACAACAGGCGTACTCGGCGGCCTGTTCTTTTCCGAAGCCCTCGCCTCGCTTTTCGCGAGCACTCCCCTGCCCGCGCCATACCACCTGCCGATCGCACTTGCCGTGCTCGTCCTGCTGCTCAGCTACCTGAGCCTGGTGTTCGGCTCGATGCTCCCGAAAAAAATCGCGCTGCGCCATCCCGAAACACTCGCCCTCAAACTTACCAGTGCCATCGAGCACCTCCTGAGCCTCAGCAAACCGGCGGTTCTGCTCGCCAAGGCCTCAACGCGCCTGCTGCTGCGGGCGCTCGGCATCGACACGGCTGAACAGCCGACGATCAGCGATGAGGACGTGATGCTCATGATCGGCAAGGGCACCAAAAAAGGGGTGTTCGAGTCGGTAGAGTACGAGATGATCGCGCGCATTTTCCGCATGAGCGACAAGCGAGCCAGCGCCATCATGACGCCCCGCACCGAAATCGAATGGCTCGACCTGGAGCTGCCCGAAGCGGAGCTGATCACGCGCATCAAGGCCAGCGGGCGCTCGCGCTTTCCAGTTGCCGAAGGGAGCCTCGACGAACTGCTCGGCGTGGTGCGCTCGCTCGATCTGGTCAACTTCCGGCTCTCCGGCAACGGCAGTATCAAAAGCGCCATTCGCGACTCGATGAAGGTGCCGCTGTTCGTACCCGAATCGGTGCCCGCTTTCAAGGTACTCGAAGTGTTCAAAAAGAACCGCGCGCACATGGCGCTAGTCATCGACGAACATGGCTCGGTGCAGGGCGCGATCACGCTGACCGACGTGCTGGAAAGCATCGTCGGCGACGTTCCGGCGGACGACCCGGCAATCATCGACCGGCGCATTATCCGCAGAAGCCAGCGCACCTGGATCGTGGACGGCATGTTGCCAGTCGATGAATTCATCGCGGCCTTCCAGCTCGATACCGAAAGGTTTTTCGACGAACACGAGCCCAATTACGACACCATGAGCGGCTTCATGATGACACGCCTCGGCGAGGTTCCGTCGGTCTCCGACACGGCTGAATGGAAAGGCATCACCTTCAGGGTCATCAAAATGAACGGAAAACGGGTCGGGCGCATTCTTGTAAAGATGGACGAAAACACCGCGACCCACTTAACAGAAAAAGAGAGGACATCATGATAGAACAAGGCAAGACAGCTCCGGAATTCACTCTTCCGGACAATCAGGGCAAGATGGTTTCCCTGTCGGAATTCAAGGGCAAGAAAGTGCTGCTGATCTTCTATCCCGGAGACGACACACCGGTCTGCACCGCGCAGCTGTGCGACTACCGCAACAACGTGACCGAGTTCACAAAACGCGGCATCACGGTCATCGGCATCAGCGGCGACAGCCCGGAATCGCACAAGCAGTTCGCCGAAAAGCACGAGCTTCCCTTCCTGCTGTTGAGCGACGAGCAGCGCACGGCCGCCAAGGCGTATGACGCACTCGGCTTCCTCGGCATGTCGCAACGCGCCTACGTGCTGATCGACGAACAGGGCACGGTACTGCTCGCCTACAGCGACTTCCTGCCGATCACCTACCAGCCCATGAAGGATCTGCTGGCCCGGATCGACGAGTCCTGAACGAATAGCAAGGGCTGCTGCGCGTTGCCTGAATCCAAATCTTTTTTCGTATCTTCGCGAGCAGCCTTTCAGCAATAAAAAAACAGAGAGCTCCATAATGGAACGTACCCTTACCATCCTCAAGCCCGACTGCGTGCGCAAGCAGCTTATCGGCGCCGTAACCGACAAGATCGAACGCGCCGGGTTCCGCATCGTAGCAATGAAAAAAACCCGCCTCACCAAAGAGACCGCCGGAGCATTCTACGCCGTGCACAAGGAGCGCCCGTTCTTTGGCGAGCTGGTCGAGTTTATGTCCTCCGGCCCGTGCGTGCCCATGATTCTTGAGAAAGAGAACGCCGTCGCGGACTTCCGCACGCTTATCGGCGCGACCGATCCGGCTGAAGCCGCAGAGGGCACCGTCCGCAAGCTCTACGCCGACAGCAAGGGCGAAAACATTGTCCACGGTTCAGACTCGGCTGAAAACGCCGCCATCGAAGGCGCGTTCTTCTTCGCCGCCGAAGAGGTCGTGAGAGTTGACTGATTGACCGTCATCAGCACAACCGGACATCAAACACAACAGAGCGGCCCGAATGCGCATCGTCGGTCCGCTCTTTTTTGTTTCCGCTTGTTTCCCCACCAGATTCCGCCGTCACCTGCTTCAGGGCGACGAGCCATCACCTTGGGACACCTGGCTGGCCGAACGCCGCTCCACCAGCGACTCACTGAACGTCTCCCCGTAAATATCCCACACCGTCACGAACAGCGCCGCAACGACCGGGCCGATGATGAAGCCAGGCAGGCCGAACATACCGATGCCGCCAAGCGTACCGAAAAAGATGAACAGCTCGTGCATGCTGGTGTCGCGCCCAACCAGAATCGGGCGCATCACATTGTCAATCTGACCCACGATGAGGCTGCAAAAGAATAGCAAGCCGATCGCCTGCACGTAGTTGCCCGCAAACGCCTCGATGATGACCGCAGGCACCCAGATCAGCGGCGAACCGATCAGCGGCAAGAGCGAAAGCAGCGCCATGATCGCCCCCCAGAACACCGCATTTTCGATACCGGCCACATGGAACGCCACGCCCGCAAGCGTTCCCTGCGTCACGGCAATGATGAGCGAGCCTTTCAGCGAAGCTCTGGTGACGGAAAGGAAACGGTCGAACAGACGCTTTTGATCGTTCTCGGCCAAAGGAAGATAGTACTGGATGCGCTCCATGAGTACATGGCCGTCCCTGAGCAGAAAGAACATGGTGTACCAAAAAATGATGAAGAGCGCAATATCGTAGAGCGCTGACCAGGTGACTGCTGAAAATCCGCTGAGAAAGGTGGTGCCGAAGTTCCCGAGAATTTCGGCGATTCGACCGAGAATGAGGTCGCTGTACTGTTCAATATCGTGGTAAAATGGCAGTCCGGAAATCAGACTCGGCAAAGCGACCGGATCCCTGAGATGATCGCGCACCAGCGGAATAACCGTCTTGCTCAGCGAAATCGCCTGACCGATCACGATGGTAAAAACGCCCGCAAGCGGCAGAAAAACCATCAGAAAAACGCTGAAAAGGGTCATGATGGCACTCAGGCTCCGGCGCTGACCCGACAGCGATAAAAAACGGCTGAAGAGCGGATAAGCCAGTCCGGCGAAGATTCCTGCCAGCAGAATAGTCACCAGAAAGTGACGGATCATGGCCAGAAAAAGCGCGGAGATCAACAGCGCCGCCACGAGGACAACGATTTTGTTGAATTGCGATGTAGTATTCATCCGTGACATGGCAGTTGAGCAAGGTGCGTCATTTGAGAAATCACTGTCAATGTAACGTGCCGGCCGCCTCACTGCCAAACAAGATCGAACAGAACCCCGGCGGCTCACAATTGCTTTGCCGGATCGGAATCGGCGAGCAGAGCCGCCCGCACCAGCGCGACGGCGAACACCCCGGCGGTTTCGGCCCGGAGCACCGAAGCGCCGAACGAGACCGGCGTGATGCCCGACTGCATGGCGGCGGCAATTTCCGCTTCGGTGAACCCTCCTTCCGGCCCCACGAAAAAAAGCACGCGGCGTCCGGCGGGCGCGAACGGCCCGAACGCCTCTTCGGACTCGTGGGCGATCAGACGGAGATCATACCCGTCGAGCTGAAGCGCCTCCTTGAACGAGCACGGAATACTCAACTCGGGAAGATAGTACCGGCGGCTCTGGCGAGCGGCGGAATGGACGATGCTACGCCAGCGCTCAAGCTTGCGTTCGAGCTTGCCTGACTCGGGCGTTGAAACGGTGCGCTGCGTGATGATGGGAATGATGCAGTCGATGCCCAGCTCGGTCGTTTTTTCAAGGAAAAGGTCGAAACGCTGGGGCGCTTTCAAAAGCGACATGGCCACCGTAACGCGCGTCTCCGGAGGCAGCACGCGCCGCTGGTTGCGGATCGCGCCTTGCAGCTCACGCTTGCCGATTGACTCGACCACCAGTTCCGCCGACAATCCCGCGCCGTCGGTGACGGGCACCACGCTTCCTTCGCGGCAGCGCAAGACTCGCGCAAGGTGATGGAACTCTTCGCCGTCAATGGTGGCGCGCCCGTGCTCAAGGTCGAGCTGCCGGGGCAATACGTAAAAAAGATCCATGAATCGCTACTGTTGTTCTTCAGTGACGGCCACAACCGCGAACGCCACCTCATCCGCGCCCGCCTTCCGGAGCGCAGAGGCGGCGGCAACCAGCGTAGCGCCGGTGGTCAGCACATCGTCAACCAGCAGCACGCGGCCAGTGACCCGCCGGCGGGATGGCCGGGCGACGGGACGGAAGGCATTCGAAATATTGTTCCGGCGTTCGGCGAGGCTCAAACCGGTCTGCGAGCCGGTATAGACCCCCCGCTCGATGGCGTCTTCCACGACGGGCAGATTGAGCACCTCGGCCATGCCGGAACCAATCGCTTCAGACTGGTTATAGGTGCGTTCGATCCGCTTGAGCGGATGGAGCGGCACCGGCACAATCATCTCCACGGAACCCGGTCCGCCGCCACTCTGGATAAGCTCGCCGAGCCGACGTCCGAACAGGCGGCCAAGCGGAAAGAGCCCGTCATATTTCATGGCGTGCATCGCATCGTGCAACGCGCCGTTGCGCTGGTAAGGGAAAAGGCTCCAGGCCGCAGCAGGAAGCGCCTTCAAGCCGAAATGAGCGTTCACGCTCCGCATCACGGCCTGAGCGCCCGCGAGAGGCGTGGGAAAGGGGGCGAAATCGTCGAGGCACGCCGAACATAGCTGCCGTTCGGTGGCGTCGAGCGTTTTGCGGCACGCCACGCACACCTCCGGAAAGAGCAGATGCGCGAGTCCCCCAACAACTCTGCCAAGGGGACGCGCGAGTCTCTTGGGCGGGTGCGCAAGCTTCTCAAGCATTGCGCTCGTCCGGCTGGCAGGAATCGAAACAGAGTGCCGCCGCGCCGTACATCCCGGCCTTGTTGCCAAGCGTGGCCGGAACGATCTCAAGCCCGTCGTGCATCGAGGGCAGGGTCGAGCGGTGCAACTGCATCAACGCTGGCTCGAAAATCAGCTCGCCAGCCGCTGAAATACCGCCGCCAAGCACGAATTTCCGGATGTCCATCAGCGCCGTTACATTGGCCAGACCGACGCCGAGAATCGTGCCGACACGCTCCCAGATGCGCAACGCAAACTTGTCACCCTCGCGGGCCGCCTCTTCAAGATGGCGCGGTGAGAGGCCGGCGACATTGAGCTCGCACAGTTCCAGCAGGCGCGGCGACAGCCCGGACGCTTCGCCCTGCCGACACGCCATTTCGACGATCCGCTCCTTGCCGATCAGACTTTCAATCGTACCCCGCACCCCGGCATGAACGCTTGAGCCTTTAAAATCGATGATCATGAAACCGATCTCCCCCGCCGTTCCGGTCGGGCCGCGATAGAGCTTCCGGTTGAGAATGATGCCACCGCCAACGCCGGTGCCGAGCGTCACCAACATAAAATCGCGGAACGCGCTGCCGCCACCATAGACCGCCTCGCCGTACGCGGCAGCGTTGGCGTCGTTCTCAACCAGCACCGGAGCGACGAGGCCATGCGCTTCTGCAAGCCGCTGCCGGAGCCGGTCACGCAGTGGATAACGCCCCCAGCCGGGGAGGTTGGGCGGATAGGAGAGCGTGCCGCTCGACGCATCGACCGCGCCCGGCGCGCCCACACCGATACCCGCGAACTCGCCGGTATCGAGCGATTCGGCGGCCTGCTCATAGAGGTCGTTGCCGAGAAGCGCCAGTTGCCGGATCACGCCATCAGGCCCGGCGGCGCTATCGGTCGGCTGCGACTCCTCGAAAAGGATGCTTCCAGCCTGGTCGATAACCGCCGTCTTGAGGTTCGTGCCTCCGAGATCGATGCCAATGGCCCATGAAGACATACGCGTAAACGGTTATGAATTGAATGGCTTGAGAAACTTCCGACCATGCGCGCCCGACGCGAAGAAATCAAGAATCTCCTGTACCTCCGGCATCCGTTCGAAGTCGCGGCGCACGGTTTCAAGCGCGTTGGACAGCAACAGGCCGGACTGGAAAATCACCCGGTAAACGTCGCGGATAGTGCTGATCTGTTCGGAAGTGAAGCCGCGCCGCTTCAGACCGATAACGTTAAGCCCCTCGTAGCGGAACGAGCTATGGCCGCCCGCCATCACGAACGGCGGGACGTCGAGCGCCCCGCGAGAGATGCCGCCGACCATCGCATACCGACCAATCCTGACAAACTGGTGGATACCCGCCAGGCCACCGACGACGACATAGTCACCCACTTCGCAATGGCCGCCGAACTGCACCGAGTTGGCAATCACCACATGATTGCCGATCACGCAGTCGTGGCCCGCATGAACGTAGGCCATGAGCAGGTTGTCCGAGCCCACCACGGTCTTGCCGCTGGCCATCGTGCCGCGGTTCAGAGTCACACACTCGCGGATGACCGTGCGGTCGCCGATGTACAGCTCTGTTTTCTCGCCTGCATATTTCATATCCTGCGGCGCGGTGGAGAGCACCGCTCCGGAGTGGATACGGCACTCGCTGCCGATGCGCGCGCCATCGGCGATATAGACGTGGGGCGCGATGACCGTGCGGTCGCCGATCACCACATCGTCTTCAATGACGGTGTAGGGGCCGATCTGTACATCCGCGCCAAGTACGGCTCCGGAACCAATGACCGCTGTCGGGTGAATACTGCTCATGAAAAGTCCAGCTATTGCTTTAAGGAATCCAGCCGTCCGCGCAGTTCAGGAAGCGCCTGCTTCAGATGGTTCAGGACGGCATCAGCCTTGCCGAGCTGCCCCGCCGCCCGATACACCTGTGAGAGCAGAAGGTACAGCTCCGGCGCCTGCCGAACATCGCTGCGGGAGGCCAGAACTTCAAGATAGTTAATATACGGATATGCTTTCGGCTTTGCACCTTCGGAAATACGAAGCGAGGCGACAGAGGCGGCAAAGCCCGGCGAAACCGGATAACGCTCTAGCGGGAACAGCTTCTCATACCGGTCGAGCACCCTGATGGAAAGCGCCTTGCGCTGCCAGCGCTTCCGGACGCCCGACGCATCGGGCATGCTCACCGAATCGGCGGGTGCGGCGGCAAGATCAATGGCAAGGCGGCCAAAAAGCGGCGGATAGTTGCCGAGCAGGTTCAGCGATGTCTCGTCGATGTTCACGCCGAGATTGCCGGTGTTCCGGTAGCGGTAGGTGTTGAACAGGTTGCCGTACAGCGTACCCGGATCGGCGAAATCGTGCGCCGATCCGCTTTTGAGCGGCACTACGCGATAGACCAGCCCGTCGAGGCGAAGGTTCTGGTCGAGGCCGATCATCTCGGCGGGATCGACCGTCAGGGCGAAGTACATCGGGCGCTTGCCGTAATTGTCGATCACGATCATATAGACGGCCACATCCTGCGGACGCAGATAGGTCGCGCCCTGGTAGGTGAGCCCCGGCTTCATCCGCCAGCGGAGCGAATCGGAGGGCGTGGCGGGCAGCGAAACCCCTGAGCGGCGGGCGTCGTCGTAGAGGCGACGCTGTTCCGGCCCGGCGGGAACGGCCACATCGACCGAATCAACCGGCACGTAGGTAATACCCCTCAGCTCGGCATCACTCACCTTCAGCTCCAGAGGCTTTGCGCCTCTCGGACTGTCGTGCTTCAACTGCAACAGATACCAGTCGGTGTTGGCCAGGCTCAGATTGACCACCCGCACGTCGGTGCGGATACCCTCCACCTCTTGCAGATACCAGAGCGGGAAGGTGTCGTTGTCACCGTTGGTAAACAGAATCGCGTTCTTGTCGCAGCTTTGCAAAACGTTCCACGCCCAGTCCCAGGCGACGTAATTGCCCGACCGGTCATGCGTGCCGTAATTGGCCAGCACCATCCGGGCGTCGATCACGCCCAAACCGGTCAGCACGACCAGGGAGGCGACGAGCGTCCGCTTGCGCGGTTCGGCGTTCTTCAGCACATCGCAGATCGAGGACCAGAGGCTTTCGATGCCTATGCCGATCCAGAGCGCGAAGGCAAAAAAGCTGCCGACGTAACTGTAGTCACGCTCGCGCGGCTGCGGCTGCGGCTGGTTGAGATAGACCACAAGGATGAGCCCGGTCATGGCGAACAGCACCCCCACGACGAGCGCCATCTTCCAGTTCCGTTTGAAATGCGACACCGCGCCGTACAAACCGGCCAGGAGCGGCAGGCCCCACAACTGGCTCCAGTCGATCAGTGCGCCCTCGATGGGAGCCGAACGCCCGATGAACTGCCAGCCAAAATAGCGCAGGTACATGTGCTCGATCTGGTAGCGAAAGAAAAAGTCCCAGTCGCCCGAATAGAGACGGTAGAAGTACTGATGCACCGGCTCGGGCGACCAGCGCCGCGGCCAGAGCGGCCAGCTTCCATACTGCTCACGATTGACGTAAGAGAAGAAGGCCTGGAGCGTCGAGGGATCGTTCTCGTTGATCGGCGGCCCGGCGTGCGCGCGCACGAAGATCAACAGATACGAGGTGTAGCCGACAATGAGCAGCAAGACCGACATCAGCACGAGGTTCGGCAACACCAGCCGCTTCTGGTGGGTGTACCGGATACCGGCGAGCAGCAGCACAAAGAGGATGGTCATGCCCCACCACGAGGTGTGCACGAACAAAACTGGCAACTCCTTGATGATGCCGTTGTAGATCAGCGCAAAGAGCCCGAGGCTGAAAAGCACCATCAGGCTGAACGACTTCAGCGTAACCGGATACTTCTTGAAATAGTAGAGCAGCACCAGCGAGAAAAGCGCCAGCAGGCAGAGCAGGTGTACGCCGATGGAGAGGCCAATCATGTACATCACGCCGAGAAGCCAGCGCTCGCTGCCGGGTGCGGGATCCTCCTCGTACCAGCAGAGCATCATCCAGAAGATGGTCGCCGTCAGGAAGGAGGAGGCTGCCCAGAGGCTCGTCTCGACCGCGTTGAACCAGAAGCTGTCCGAAAAAGCGAGCGCCAGAGCGCCCACCGCCGCGCCGCCATACGCTGCGATTTTGTCTGGCAAACTCCATTCGTCAGGCTGCGAGTTCCGGGCGATGGTGATGAGCCGCACGATGATCAAATAGGTCAGCATGATCGTGCCCGAACTGAGTAGCGTGCTGAAAAAGTTGATGCGCGCGCCGATGTCGCCAAAGGTCGGCAAAAGCGAAAAGAGATGGCCAAACAAGAGATAGAGCGGCGCGCCGGGCGGATGCGGAATGCCGAGCGTGCGGGACGTAGCGATCAGTTCGCCGCAATCCCAGAACGACAGCGTCGGCGCCATCGTCGAAAGATAAACCGCTTCAGCAGCGATGAAAATGGCCGCGGCAACAATCCTGTTCTGCTGTTTGTGTGTCATTGATTCATTACTCTGGCACCATCGAAATCATCGGCATCGAATCAGGCGCCGATGCTCCCTTGCTATCCCTGACGTCCTTTTGATCCTTGCGTCTTTCGATGCTGATTCGGAGTACCGAGTTCACTCCGCCAGCAGCTCACCGGCCACGAGATCGGCGAACAGGAAACCCTCGTTGGTGAGGGTAAGCACCCCGTTTTCGACAGCAATCCACCCCTCGGCCTGCAATCGGACAAGGCGCTCGTCGAGACGCTGAAGCCCTAATGTATGACCTTTTCGCAAAAACTCCACGGCGAGCTCCTTGCGGATTCGTAGCGAAAGAAACACCTCCTCGTCGAAGCGCTGCGACTCGGTCAGCACCTCCCTGAAGTCGGCAGCGTTGGCTGGATCGGTGAGATAGCGATGCAGATTCGAGGCGTTGGAAAAGCGCACCTCACCCTCCGCCGTGCAGAGAAAACTGTGCGCCGACGGGCCGAAACCGAGATACTCTTCCCGCCTCCAGCTCGACAGGTTGTAGCGCGAATGGTGCCCTTCGAGCGCGTAGTTCGAGACCTCGTAGTGGCCGTACCCTGCGCCCGAAAGCAGCGTCATCGCCTGCCGGTACATCGAGGCCTGCTCGGCCTCGCCGGGCAGCTCGCGGAGCCCTTTGCCGACATCGCGCCAGAGCCGCGTCTTCTCTTCGAGCGTGAGCATGTAAACCGACACGTGCTGCGCGCCGAGCCGAATGGCGGTTTGAAGGTCGCCCACCCATTCTCCGGCACTCTCGCCCTCCGCTCCACAAATCAGGTCGATGCTCACCGAAGGAAAACGCTGCAGCGCTTCCGACACCGTTCGACGGGCATCATCAGAAGAGTGCGCCCTGCCAAGCGCCCGGAGCTTGCGATTGGTAAAGGACTGCACACCGACACTCAGGCGATTAACCCCCGCCGCACGAAGCTGGTCGAGCGTAGCGGCATTGAGATCCTCGGGATTGGCTTCAAGCGTAATTTCCGCTTCAGCCGACAAGTGGGCAAGCCCGGCGACCTGCTCCAGCCAACGGGCGATATGCGAGACCGACACCAGCGACGGCGTGCCGCCGCCGAAGTGGATCGCCTCGATTGTGCGCCCCACGAGCAGCGGAGCTTTCGAGGTGGTCTCGATGGCAAGCGCCTCAAAAAAGCGCTCCTCGAAACCGGAGCGGGTAATCAGAAAAAAATCGCAATAAGGGCAACGCTCACGGCAGAAGGGGATGTGAACGTAGAGAGAAAACATGTGAGAAACAGTGGAGCTTTATTGCTTCGACGGAAAAGATTGGATGTGAGGCGACAACAAAAGGGCACCTCTAAAAAGTGTCATGAGCGACCTGAGTGCAAGGCGGATGGAGCGCAGAAACCGGAATGTACGCAGTGTACATGAGGATTTCGAGCACCACCCAACGCCGCAATCGGGCCGCGCAATAAGTTTTTAGAGGTGCCCAAAAATATCCCCGCAAATCGCTATCGTATCGGAGTCAGGCTCGTTCTCTTGCAG
>CBEUNJ010000053.1:0-11445 GCA_965544465.1 uncultured Chlorobaculum sp. | reverse complement strand
ATATTCTTCCGGGACCCAACACCTAAATAAAAAGGGCGGACACACAGCGGCCCGCCCTTATAGGAAATTTACGCCCTACGCCAGTTCCTACAGATTCCCCACAAGCAGCTCGGCGATCTGGACGGCGTTGGTGGCCGCGCCTTTGCGGAGGTTGTCGGCTACAATCCAGAGATTGAGTGTGCGCGGCTGCCAGTAGTCTGGGCGCAGGCGGCCAACGAACACCTCGTCGCGCTCGTAGGCGGTCATCGGCATCGGGTAGATTCGGGCTGACGGATCGTCCTGCATGACGATGCCTGGCGAACCGGCAAGAAGGGCGCGCACTTGTTCGATGTCGAAATCGCTCTTCAGTTCGACGTTCAGCGACTCGCCGTGGCCGCCGTACACCGGAATGCGCACGGTGGTCGGAGACACCTGTATCTCTTGGTCGTCGAAGATCTTGCGGGTCTCGTTGATCATCTTCATCTCCTCCTTGGTATAGCCATTCTCCGTGAAGGCGTCGATCTGCGGCACGGCATTGAAGGCGATTTGGTGGAAGTGGGTGAAGGTTTCCGGATCTTCGGGGATGTTGCCCGCCAACTCGCTTTCGAGTGCGTCGCGCCCCGCCTTGCCCTTGCCGGTGACCGACTGGTAGGTCGAAACCACCACGCGGCGGATACCGTAAGCGTCGTAGAGCGGCTTGAGCGCCACCACCATCTGGATGGTCGAGCAGTTCGGGTTGGCAATGATCGGCGCGGCTTTGCCTTCGCGGTCGAAGATCGATTCGGCATTGACCTCCGGCACCACCAGCGGCACGCCCTCAGTCATGCGGAAAGCAGAGGAGTTGTCGATTACTATCGCGCCTGCCTGCGCAGCTACCGGAGCCCACTCCTCGCTAGCCGACCCACCGGCTGAAAAGAGGGCGATATCAACTCCTTCAAAAATTTCCGGGAAGGGCACTTCGGTAATGAACTCACGCCCCTTGAACGTTACAACTTCACCCCTGCTGCGGGAAGAAGCGAGTGGAACCAGTTCGCTGACCGGAAAATCACGCTCTTCAAGCACCTTGATCATGGTTCTGCCAACAAGGCCGGTTGCACCAAGAACGGCTACACGATAGCCTGCGTCACTGCTCATAAAAACAAATGGATGAATGGGTTAGTAATTCAGAATGAGTTTTGGCGAATGGTCGTTCAGGTACTCCCCGCCCTCCTTCAGAAGCCCCTTGCGGTCGAGCGCTTCGCATGAAGCCTCGAACTCCAAGAGCAGTTCAACGATCACCGCCGGATCGGGTTCGCGTACCAACAGGTTACGAACTTTCGAGACACCCGGCAAACCCTTGAGGTAGGTTGAGTAGTGGCGGCGCATCTCCAGCACGCCATGCTTTTCGCCTTTGTACTCCAGCGATAAACGCAAGTGCTCCCGCGCAGCTTCGATCCGGTCGCGATAGGACGGGATCGGCAGACGCTCGCCCGTTTTGAGCAAGTGCTTGGCCTGCGCGAAGATGAAGGGATTGCCGATTGAGCCGCGCCCGATCATGATGCCGTCCGCGTCGGTTTCGGCGAACATCGCCACGGCGTCATCGGCGCTCCAGACGTCACCGTTAGCGATCACCGGAATCGAGCAGGCTTGCTTGGCTTCGGCGATGCGTTCCCAGTTGGCGCGTCCCTTGTACATGTCGCTGCGCGTCCGGCCATGCACCGCAACCGCCTGTATCCCGACATCTTCGAGCCGCCGCACGGTGTCGCTGATGTTGATCGAGTCGTGATCCCAGCCGATGCGGGTTTTGGCAGTCACCGGCAGCGAGACGGCGCCCACCACCGCCGAGGCGATGGCCGAAAGCTTTTCGGGCTCCTGGAGCAGCGCCGCGCCGGCACCGCGCCCAGCCACCTTCTTGACCGGGCAGCCGAAGTTGATGTCGAGGTAGTTTGGCTCGAAGCTTTCGGCAATTGAGGCTGCCTCGATCATCGACTCCACCGTGTTGCCGAAAATCTGCACCGCCACGGGGCGCTCGTGCTCGTCCATTTTGAGCTTGCGAATCGACTTTTCTGCGCCGCGCCGGATCGCCTCTGCGCTGACAAACTCGGTATAGACAATGTCCGCCCCATGCCGCTTGCAGAGCTGCCGAAAGGCGCGGTCGGTTACATCCTCCATTGGCGCAAGGATGACCGGGCGGTCGATGTCGATTGTGCCGATACGCATGGTGCTACGCTTCGTTTACTCGGTTGGCACTCCGGTGAGTGTGTCGCGCACCTGCTGGCGGATCGTATTACGCAACGTCTCATCATCCTTGAGCAGGCGCTTGACATTCTCGCGCCCCTGACCGAGTTTTTCGCTGCCATAGCTGAACCATGCGCCAGCTTTTTTGACGATGCCAAACTCAACGGCCAAGTCAATCAGTTCGCCCAACACCGAGATGCCCTCACCATAGAGGATGTCGAACTCGGCAATTCGGAATGGCGGGGCCACCTTATTTTTCACAACCTTGATCTTGGTGCGGTTGCCGATCACCTCGTCGCCATCCTTGATCTGCGCGATCCGGCGGATGTCGAGTCGCACCGAGGAGTAGAACTTCAGCGCTTTCCCGCCGGTGGTGGTTTCGGGGCTGCCGTACATCACGCCGATCTTGTCGCGAAGCTGGTTGATGAAGATGCAGACGCTGCTCGATTTGGAGATTGCGCCAGTCAGCTTGCGCAGCGCCTGGCTCATGAGCCTCGCCTGAAGGCCGACCACGCTGTCGCCCATCTCGCCTTCGAGTTCGGCCTGTGGCACCAAAGCCGCCACCGAGTCAATGACGATAATATCGACCGCGCCGCTTCGCACCAGCGTTTCGACAATGGAGAGCGCCTGCTCACCCGACTCCGGCTGACTGACGAGCAGCGCGTTGATATCGACGCCGAGCTTGCGGGCGTAGGTGGGATCGAAAGCGTGCTCCGCATCGACCAGCGCAGCAATGCCACCCTCTTTCTGCGCTTCGGCGATTGCGTGCAGGGCAAGCGTGGTCTTGCCGGAGGACTCCGGGCCGTAGATTTCGGTCACGCGGCCACGCGGCAATCCGCCCACGCCGAGCGCGTAATCGAGTGCCATCGAGCCGGTCGAAATCGCCTTGACGTGCATCACGGCTGAATCATCGCCGAGGCGCATGATCGAGCCTTTGCCGAACTGTTTTTCGAGCATCTCGATAGCTAGGTTGAGCTGTTTGACTTTTGCCGGATCGAGGCTCGGCTGCTGTGCTGCTTGCTGCGGCTTCTCTTTTTCCATGAATAAAAGTAAGGGTAGTTGTGTTGTCAAAACTGTATCCGCGGATTACAACGCCACGGCGCTTTTGAGCGTTTCGTCGAACGGCCGGTAGCTGAGCCTAAGCTCCTCCTCTATCGAACGCTGGTTGCTGTAGCGAGCCCGGCGCGAGGACTGCCGGATGCTTTCGATACTGATGGACGAGGGACGACCGGAGAGCAGCGAAAAAAGCTCACCCGCAGCGCCCACCGACGTTCCCACCAGACCACCGATCATCAGCGGCTTGCCGGTGGCTCGGCTGCCGGGCAATTCGGAGATGCGCCGAAACAGCTCCTGGAAGGAGAGATTTTCGCCGACGATGATGTAGCGCTCGCCCGTTTTTCCCTTCTGCCAGGCGGCGATATGGGCGTCAGCCACGTCACGGAGATCGACGAACCCTGTCGAGCCTTCGGGGCAGAACGGCAAGTGCCCTTCGTAGATCAGGCGTAAGGTATCGTTCGAGGAGCTGCCGGGCATTTCCGGTTCCGGACTCCGGCCAATCACCACACCGGGGTTGACTATCACTACATCGAGTCCTTCAGCCATGCCGCGGCGGCACTCCAGCTCGGCCAGATGTTTGGACTCCATATAGACGTTGTGGCGCTGCCATTCGGTAAACAAAGAGTGCTCGTTTGACTCGACGACGACGTCATCCACCGTGTCGGAACCGACGGCGGCGATCGAGCTGGTCATCACCATGCGCTTCACGCCGTGATGGAGACAGGCATCGACCACATGACGCGTGCCGAGCACATTAGTGTCGTGCAGGCGGTTACGATAGTTTGTGGTAAAGGCGATCATGCCGGCGCAGTGGAACACAACCTCCATTCCCTTGACTGCCTCGCCGACCGCGATGGCATCATGCATGTCCGCGCGAACGATTTCGACCGGCAAAGCTTTGAGGAACGAAGCGTCTGAGCCTTCCCGGACGGCAACCCGGCAGCGCACGCCATCACCAAACCTGGCGACCAGATCGCGCACAAGCCGTGAACCTATGTAACCCGTTGCACCGGTAATGAGTATCGGAATTGCTGACATGAACGATGGAGCAGTGGCGCGTTTCTGAAAAAAATCGGGCATCTGCGAAACGATCTGACCCGACGCCGATTTGTTTTTAATAGTACCCGAAAATACTCGAATTTTTAATACTCTAGTCAGGTTTCGCGAGATTATAACTGTTTTTAACCAACAAATCCGGACGATCGTTACGCCATGCTCGCAAGGTATCCAGAGGTGTACGATGGCCTACCATTTTCTGCGGAATCCGGTCGTTATAGAGCGTTGCATAGTGGTTGATCGTTGTGGCAAGCTCTTTGGAATGAGCAAATTTGGTCTGCTTGAGTATCTGTCATGACCCTTTTATTTTCCAACGAATTGCGTCATCCGGGAAAGGGCTGGCGCGGGGCCTGTCCCGACAAGAGTGGGGTGAGAATCCGGCACAGAACCGTGAGCGTTCTCACGCTTCTGTATTGTTCAACGCCATGATGGCCGTGCTCACGGCTCGCATGGTAGCGGTGGGTGATTTGGCTTTTCCTGCTCCTCGTTCCTCCGATGCCCAGGGGTGCAGCTCCAGCGGCTCCAGCGCGCGGGAGCTTTCGCGGCTGAGACGCTCAAGGCTTTTTTGCTTCGCTTCCGAGCCAGTCACCCAGGTCGGGCTTTCTTCCGCCGGGGTCGCGTTTAGCTCCGTTATGGCGAAGAAGTCCCGTTCGCTGCCATTTTTCACCGGCCAGTAGCGGAAGTATTCGATTTTGCCGTTAACCGACCGGGTGAGCGCGGTGTAGCTTGCTTCCAGCTCCAGCACCGTCAGTGGCTGGCCAGTTCCAGCCGAGAGCCGGGCCAGGGGTTCGATGTGTACGCCGTTCGTGCTGACTTCGTGATGCTGCCGCAGTTCGCGTTCGATGAAGCAAGCCGGGGCGGCGGGGTAGAACATGAGTATCTGGCGGCTCAGTCCTTCGGCCTGTTCTTCGACGGATTCTAGTGTCATGTTGTGCCAGCGCCATGCATCGACATCGTTGAGGAAGTAGCCTGCTTCAATTCTGCACAGTTCATCACAGCTGTCGGAAGTGATCTGTTCGGGAAACCATGTCGGAAGGATGCGAATTTCTGGCGGCGAAAACGAGAGTGCCACCGGCTCGCCCTTCCATTCCCTAAGCATTGAGAGCAGCTTTCTGGCCAGTTTCGCGCCTTTCGGGCCGCCAAGGTCATCCAGCCCGCCACCGATGGTGCGGCACATGGTCATGGCGAATGAGCCGGTACTGGTTGATTTGACGCGGGCTATGGTGGTGCTGCTTGCTTCGAAGGCGCAGGCTAATTGGCTTCTGCTCATTAGTCGAGGGTAAGATGCTGTTTGAGGCGTTCAAGTTTCTTTTTCCCGATCCCCTTCACTTTCAGAAAATCGTTAAAATGTTGGACTGTTCCCCCCTTTCGCTGGCGGAACTCGATCAGTCGCCGGGCCATCACCGGGCCGATGCCTGAAATGCGCTGAAGCTGCTTGGCCGAGGCGGTGCTGAAGGAAATCGTACCGGTCAATTTTTTCTCTCGGATATGCCTTGGCGCTGCTTTTGGCTCGGGCGTTGCTTTCTGTGTTTTGCTGGCAACGAGCTGCTCGGTTGGCGCTGCCACTGGTGTGGCGCCTGCTTCGTCCGCTTGCTTTTCCTGCAATGCCAGAGTGAGCAGGCTATCGACGTCGGCTTCTGCAAAGCTTGCGGTTTTGGCGCGGTTGATGGCCCGGTCGGTCTGTTGCACTGCGCCGCTGTATTTCAGCCCGCCGCCGAGCAGGAGGAAAAAGGTGAGGAGCGTTACGGCGGTCATTTCCGCCTTCGTGATGCCGAGTTTGATGGCGAGGTTGTGCAGAAAATTCATAGGGGTGAATGTCCTGTTCAGTGGTTCAGATGAAAATCCGCTTGACGCGACGCGAGACCGAGCAGAGCAGCTCGTAGCTGATGGTTCCGGCGGCGACGGCCTGCTCTGCTGTGCTCGGGCCGTCCCAGCCGAACAGCACGGCGGTATCGCCGACCCTGACCACGCTGCTGCCGCCGAGTTCGACCATCGTCTGATCCATCGTGACCGTGCCGACCTGGTTATATCGTTTGCCATTGATCGAGACTTTTGCCCTGTTGGAGAGCGTGCGGTGTACCCCGTCGGCGTAGCCCGCCGAGAGGGTGGCGATGCTTGTCTGCTCAGGTGCGCTCCAGGTGCGGCCATAGCTGATCGACGTGCCCGCCGCTACCTTCTTGATAAACATCACCTTGCACTGGAACTGCATCACCGGCTTGACCGGCACGCTCACCGGTTCGGCATCCACCGGGTGGCAGCCGTAGAGCAGAATGCCAGGGCGCACCATGTCGAGCCGCGACTCCGGCATGGAGACGAGCGCACCGCTGTTGGCTGCGTGCTTGAGCACGGTTCTACCGGTGCGCTGCTCGTAGCCGCCGGTTACATTGAGGAATCGTTCGAGCTGGCGGGTGGTGAAGCTGCCGGGATTATGGCTCTCGGCGAAGTGCGTGTAGATTCCGGTCAGTTCGAGGTTTGGGCAGTTATCGATCAGCTCCAGCAGTGCGTTGGCTTCTTCGGGCGCGACGCCGAGACGGCCCATGCCGGTATCGACCTTGAGCTGTACCTGCAGCCGCCTGCCGCTTGCCGCTGCTTTTGCTTCGGCGGCCCGGACGGTTTCGTGGTCGCAGACGGTCATCTCCACATCATGCTCCAGATAGTGCTGGATGTGGGCGGCGAGCGGCGAGGCGAAGGCGAGGATACGCGAGTCCGGCTGCATTCGGAGGCTCTGCTTCAGCTCGATTGCCTCGTGGATGTTCGCCACGCCGAAATCCCGAACGCCCTCCGCTTCGAGCGCTGCGGTCACTTCCGCCGCGCCGTGGCCATAGGCGTTGGCCTTGACAATGCCCATGACGCGGCGGCGCGGGCCAGCGAGGTCGCGGAGGCACGCCAGGTTATGCCGGAGGCTGCCGAGCGAGATGAGAGCTTCGGAAAGGTACGGTTCGGCGGCGGTGCCGGAGTGGTGTCGGGAATCGGCGTTCAAGGCGGCGGTTTGGTTGCGGTTGTTTGGGTATGCTGTAAAAAACGTTTTTTGCTCCTGATTGTCAAAACCGCGTTCAGCGAGCCGTTGATGGACACGCTCAACGATTGTTTTATGTATATTACCACCCAATCATAACAACGTTGACCCATGCTACTACGCGCCATGACTCACGATATTTTCGACATTGCAGGCACCACTCCGCTGGTTCCCATGAAACAGCTTACTCGCCAGAAACGCGCGCGGTTCATGGCCAAGCTCGAATACATGAATCCCTGCATGTCGCACTACTGCCGCGTGGCGACGGCGATTATCAGGGAAGCGGAGGCGGAGGGGCGCATCCATCTCGGCATGACGCTGGTGGACTGGACCTTCGGCACCAGTGGCATCGCGCTGGCGATGGTGGCGGTGAGCCGGGGCTACAAGGTGCTGCTCGCCGCGCCGGACAGTATCTGCCGCGAAAAGCAGGCAGTGCTCAAGGCGCTTGGCGCCGAGCTGGTGCTCACCCCGTCGGAGGCCACCGGCAGTCACCTGAACGGCTGCGTGGTGGTGGCCGAAAACCTTGTCCGCACGCTGCCTAACGCCTGGTTCGCCAACATGTACGAAAATCCGGTCAGCCGCCAAGTGCACGAGAACGAAACCGGTCCGGAGATTTTCAGCCAGACCGAAGGCAAGGTGACGCACGTGTTCGTGCCTATGGCCTCTGGCGCGATGATCTCCGGCATTGGCCGCTATTTCCGCTCGCGCAATCCCGAGGTGCGAATGATCGGCGTGGAGCCGGAAGGCTCGATCTACTGCGACCTGTACGAAAGCCGGACGCGGGGGCGCGTCACTTCGTTCCAGCTTGAGGACATTGGCGCGGTGCAGCCCACCTCGTTTTGGGAGGCGTCGGTAATCGACCGGGTTGTGCAGGTCAGCGACGCCGACGCTTTCAACTGCGGTCGCGAGCTGCTGCAAAGCGAGGCGATGTTCGCGGGCGGAGCCTCCGGCGCGGCGATGTATGCGGCGCTTCGTGAGGGCGAAAGCTTTGGCGACGACGCCCTGGTGGTGGTGATGATGACCGACTTCGGCGGCTACGACCTTTCGCGCATGTACAACGACGAGTGGATGCGTCGTCAGGGATTCTACCGGAAGGCCAAGATCTCGCTTGACCAGATCACCGCTGACGACATTCTGCTTCGCAAGGCGCACAAGGATTTGATCTTCGCCCAGCCCGAGCAGACGCTTTCCGAGGTGTTCGAAATGATGAAACAGAACGATGTTTCCCAGATGCCGATTGTTTCATTCGGCGTGCCCATCGGCAGCATCAGCGAGAACAAGATTCTCTCCATTCTCATCGAGAACGATTCGGCCATGAACGCTAAAGTTGTCGCCTTCATGGAGAAGCCCTTCCCGGTTTGCCAGCCAGACGCCAACATCTCCGAACTCTCCGGAAAGCTCCAGACAAACGCCGCCGGAGTGCTTATCAGCCTCAGCGATGGACGGCTTCAACTGATTACGAAATCAGATCTTATCGATGCTCTTACTCATAGGTGAGGTTCGCCGGACAGGGATGTTTCATTATGCGGTTGTTTTTTTGCACTGATTTACTTATCTAAGCACTCCTGAATGTGCAGGTTTCCGCTCCCGTCGATTGACGGTTCCTCATCACCGGGTTTTATTCTCGCCTGTTGATCCGAAAGCCGCGAAAGGCAGTCAACCTCTGATATTGGTTGCCGGAATTCCCGTTCAGGCCGGTTCCTTTCGAATTTCATGTAAGCGCATGTTCGAGGGCATGATCATGCACTCAAACCACAGCGACGTTTTATGACGGTAGAGTCCAGAAAAAGGCAGTACATACTCGAAGGAAAGATCAAGCCCTGTTATTGCGATGGCTGCGGTTGCGTCACCGAGCAGACATTTGTCGGCGAATGGAAGCCCAGCGACAAGCCGAAAGATGAAGATCCTTTGTTCGCTTCGATCAGCAAAAAGTCGAAAAAGAAGAAAGCTTCCGACGAGCCGAATGCTTCGGCTGCCGAGAATCAGTACTGGATTCGTTGTTCGGCATGTAACCAGGTGCATCTGCTCAAAGAGTGGCAGATCCAGATCGACAGGGAGTTGAGCCCAGCCGAGCTCAAGCCGGAAGATTGTCAGCCCTATACGCCTCAGGGCATCTATGCCCAGGGGGACGCAGTCTATCACAAAGCCCTCGATGAAGTGGGGGTTGTTCGTGAAAAGCAGGCCACCGGAAGCGGTGCGCATGTCATTATCGTTGAATTTTGCAAAAGCGGCCGCAAGCAGCTCCTTGAGAACGTCCAGCTCAAGCCGGGCAAGGAGAAAGGCTCCGAGTCGCTGACCGATATTATCAAACACAAATTAAGACGGTAAACCGTCGGATCACAGTCAAGGGGGTGAATGACATTGGTTAGTGTTCAGATGAACGAGAATGAATCGATTGACAAGATGCTCAAGCGTTTCAAGAAGAAGTACGAGAGAGCAGGTGTTCTGAAAGAGTATCGCAAAAGGGCATACTTCGTAAAGCCTTCGATCGACAACCGCCTGAAGCGTTCCAGAGGCAAGCGCCGCGCACAGCGTGCGAATGAAGAACGTAACTCCTGATCCCGCAGGCAATTAGTACTGATAAGCAGCTCCTTCGGGGGCTGCTTTTTTTATTCGTTTTTTTAACCCAAACCACGCATCCATGAGCGTTTTTCAGGGTGAGGTTTCGAGCCTTCCGCCGGATAAATCGATATCGCATCGTGCTGCTCTTATCGGCGCGCTTGCCGAAGGAACGACCGAAATCACCAACTTTTCGGGCGGATTCGACAATCAATCGACCCTGTCGGTGCTGAAGGGGCTCGGAATCTCCGTCCGGCAGGATGAAATTCCCGCCGGTGACGGACGCATCGTCCGGCATGTCGTCATCGAATCGAATGGCCTCTGGAGCTTCCGCGAGCCGTCGGCTCCGCTGATGTGCAACAACTCCGGCAGCACCATGCGCATGATGGCGGGCATCTTGGCCGCGCAGCCCTTCCGGAGCGAGCTGGTGGGCGACGCTTCGCTGATGAAGCGCCCGATGAAGCGCGTGGCTGAACCGCTTCGGTTGATGGGCGCGGACATTTCGCTCTCCGATGCCGGAACCGCACCTGTCGTCATCAATGGCACAAAGGATTTGAACACCATCGAGTACCGGCTGCCGGTGCCGTCGGCGCAGGTCAAGTCGCTCGTGGCGCTGGCCGCGCTGCACGCCGACGGGCAGTCGAAGATTATCGAGCCGATCCGTTCGCGCGACCACACCGAACTGATGCTTGGCCTCGAAACCATCGACCGTCTCGACGGTGTGCGCGAGGTTATCATCGACGGGCGCAAGCCGATTGCGGCCAAGCCGTTCAAGGTGCCTGCCGATCCGTCGGCGGCCTGCTTCATGATCGCCCTCGGCCTGCTCGGCGAGCGCTCGGAAGTCGTGCTGCGCGACGTCTGTCTCAATCCGACGCGTGTGGCCTACATCAACGTGCTTCAGGAGGCGGGCGCGGGACTCGGCATCGAGAACGTGCGCTCGGATGGCGGCGAGCCGGTGGGCGACATCGTCGTCCGGAGCTGCTCCAGCCTCGCGCCGCTGCGCATCAGCGACCACGCGGTGGTGGCGGGCTTGATCGACGAACTGCCGATGCTCGCCGTACTCTCGGCCTTCGCCACGGGCGAGTTCGAGCTGCACAATGCCGCCGAACTGCGCACCAAGGAGAGCGACCGCATCGAGGCGGTGGTGAGCAATCTGGAGCGCCTCGGCTTTGCGTGTGAGCAGTACCCCGACGGCTTCCTGGTGAAGGGCCGCCCGACGATCAACCGCGAAGAAGCTGTCATCGAGTGCTTCGACGACCACCGCATCGCCATGAGCTTCGCCATCGCCGCCGAAGCCGCAGGCGCATCGCTCCGCCTCTCGGATCGCGAAGTGGCTGGGGTGTCGTTCCCGAACTTCTTTGCTCTGATCGAGTCGTTGAGGCAGTAGTTTTTTTTGGCACCTCTAAAAAATTATTGCGCGGCCCGATTGCTTCGTTGGGTGGTGTTCGAAATCTCGCGTGCTACAGTGCGTACACTCCGGTTTCTGCGCTCCATCCGCCTTGCACTCAGCTCTCTCATGACACTTTTTAGAGGTGCCCTTAAGATGATCAAATCAGTTTAGA
>CBEUNJ010000052.1:0-11653 GCA_965544465.1 uncultured Chlorobaculum sp. | reverse complement strand
AATACGCCGTTCATGGGACGCACCCTCAAGGGTAAAGCACTTGGCATCTACAACCGCGGCAAGCTCATCATGAAGTAAAGCGGCAACGGGAACCGACTCCCCCGCCATTGCCACGTCCCGAGATCATGACTCGCGATAACGAAATCCGGTCATTACCGTCTTGAAATAGCCCACCAGGGATGTTATCCTATACGGTATTGTAGGGGCGAACCTGCGTGTTCACCCTTGTTGAATCATTCGAAAAAGCTGGCAACCACGAGACTTGCCCTCTAAAGGGTTGCCAACAGATCATTGCGATTGCGATTGGATGATCTTTTTTATCTTTTTTGTTTACACGATTTTTCTTACTTTCGGTATCTTTTTAGATGCACTATCGATAGTAAGCGTCAATTCCAAGTATTTTATTTAAACGACCTATGGCCAAGAAACAAACGTTCGGTGACAAGCAGAAAAAAGGCTCGTCTGATTTCAAAATGGCAAAGCTGGTCTATTCGGTGAAGTCCGAAAAAACCAACGCCTGGAAATTTGTTGAAAAGAACGTCCGCATTCCCAGCGGTGAAAACGATGTGGACGTTCTGAAAAAAGCCATGACCGCCCAGGGCAAGTAATTCCCGCCGGTACAGGTTCTTCATCGTTTTTTCGCATGAACGATCACCAGACACATTCCCGGGACAACGAAACCCGGGAATGGTTCGAAGAGTGGTTCGACCATCCCCTCTATCTTGATGTGTACCAGCACCGCGACCAGGAAGAAGCGGTTCGTTGCGTACGCACCATCCTGTCGTTGACCGGTCTTGACGCCACCAAACCACCCGCTTCGATGCTCGACATCGCTTGTGGTGCGGGACGGCACGCTGTGGAATTCGCTCGCTCCGGGCTGACGGTTACCGCCAACGACCTCTCCGCATACCTTCTTGATCAGGCCCGCGAGCTTGCTCGCACAAAAGGGCTCCGGATCAAGTTCAGCCGTCAGGACATGCGCACAATCCGCTTCGAACGGCAGTTCGACTTGGTCACGCAGCTCTTCTCCAGCTTCGGCTATTTCGAAAGCGACGACGAGGATCGCGGCATCGTCGCTAACGTCTTCTCGATGCTCCGCCCCGGTGGCTGGTACGTGCTCGACCTGCTCAACCCCGAACACCTGAAACGCAACTTCGTACCGCGCACCGAACGCAGCAACGACGGCCTGCGGATCACCGAAGAGCGTACCCTTTCCAAGCACCACGTCACCAAGCACCTTACCCTCACCGAAAAGAACGGCAAGAACCACGCATTCACCGAGTCAGTCCGGTTCTTCACGCCCGATGAAGCGATCAGGCTGCTCACCTCAGCCGGATTTCTCATGGAGCGCCTCGTCGGCGACTATGAAGGCCACGCCTTCGACGAAGCTACCTCGCCGCGCATGATGCTGCTTGCACGCAAACCGGCCGTCTCCTGACGAGCCAGTCCTCCGATTCCGATTTCAATCTGAAGAGTTTTGAACGGGTACCGAGGCAGCTTCACTTCAGCAGGAGCTCGCCAAGCGTATCAATGCCGTTGAACGGAGTAGCGCTCTGCATAAGCCTGAACCTCCCGATGATTGGCGCGCGGTAATCTTGCTTGAAATCGCTTATACGTGGACAGCAACCGTAACGAGCGTTCTTCAACGGGATTTGAGCCCCGTGAACACTCGAAGAACACGTTCCATCTTGTTGCCACGGCTTTCAAGCCATGGTCATGAGGATTTCGAGTACCACGCAAAGCTGCAATCGTAGCACGCCACAGCGTTCTCCTCAGCTCAACATGCGATGCTCGCGGTACCACTCGAAGGTGCGCCGGATGCTCTTTTCGTAGGGCTCGTAGCGCATACCCAGTTCGCGCTGGGCTTTCGAAGAGTCGAAATAGAGAAATTTCGAGGCCACAGTAAACATGCTCATGTTGAACAGCTTGGATATTCTGTTCCTCTCCTTGCTGAATTTAAGAAGATAACTGATCAGATGCGCGGCCCAGATTGGAAGCGGAAGGGAAAGCTGGTGCACGCCGGTCACGTTCATAATGGTTTGCGCCAGCTCTCTGAACGCTACATTGTCGCCGCCAACAATGTAGCGTTCGCCGGTGCGGCCCTGTTTCATGGCAGCGATCAGGCTTTCAGCCACGATCTCAACATCGACCACGCAGACCCCGCCAAGCGGGTAAAACGGCATCTTGCGGTTATAAACATCCTTGATGATGCGCCCGGCATTGAAGTTGATATCCCCCGCGCCGAACACGAACGCTGGCACGACAATGACGCAATCGAGCCCCTTCTTCACCTCTTCGGCCACGATCTGCTCGGCCTCGTGCTTGGAGCGGGCATATTCCAGATCGATCATGTCGAAATTCCACCGGCTCTCCTCGTCGCACTTGCGGTTGGGACCGCTGATGCCAACCGCCGTGATCGAGCTGACATGCACGACCCGCCGGACGCCGGCCAAGCGCGAGGCTTCAAGCACGTTGCGCGTGCCATTGACGTTGATTTTCTGAAGCAACGGATTTTTCTTGCCCCCCATATAGGTGATGCCGGCGCAATGATAAACCTCATCAACGCCATCAAACACCCCTTTGAGTGACGAAGCGCTGGTGACATCGCCGTACACAAGATTGATCTTGCCGAGGCAATCTTTGAGCGAAGTCAAGTCGGAGCTGGTACGGACAAGCGCGTTGACCTCGTGCCCCGTTTCAACGAGCTTGTGCACAAGACGGGAACCGATAAAGCCGGTGCCTCCAGTAACGACGATTTTTTTCCCCACGGATGGTCGGTCTCTCAAGAACTGTTAGGTGATTAATGCGTGCAAAGAGATTCTGGCGCGCTGAAAGCCCTTTCAGGCAGATTGTTTTACTCCGTAACGGTGATTTTTCCGTCCAAAATGTCCTGGCGAATCTTCTCAATGCGCTCGTGCACGACCGGCGTAATCAGCTTTGCGGTGTCGCTGTTCCAGACGTAATCGGTATAGCGTCCGTCAAGACCAAACACCCGCTGGCGGCCACCCTGGAAGCGGCCATGCATCGCATCGTTAATCGTGGTCACGACAGCTTTGTCGATCTTTTTATTAATGCTGGTAAGCATGTTGGCCGGAGCAGGCCACTCAAGAGCCATGTCGGTGCAGATCACCTTGTTGCTCTCTTCGCGGGCCGCCTCGATCACGCCGAGACCGCTCGCTCCAGCGGCCTGGTAGATGATGTCCGCGCCACGGCTGTACTGACCAAGCGCCAGCTCCTTGCCCTTGGCCGGATCATTGAACGCGCTGCCAGTCATGCCGATGAAGCCTGAAATAATTTTGATATCAGGCTTTACGTAGCGAGCACCTTCAATATAGCCACGTTCGAACTTGCGGATGATGTTCGAATCCATGCCACCAATAAAGCCGATCGTACCGGTTTGGGACTCCATCGCCGCAAGCGCTCCGGCAAGAAATGAACCTTTGTTCTCCTCGAACACAATCCCCGAAAGGTTCGGTGGAATTGTGGTTCCGGGCTGCGGATTGTAATCGATGCAAGCGAACTTCTTGTCCGGAAAATCTTTAGCGATAGCGGTAATATCTTCGGTGAAGAGCAGCCCAACACCGATGACGAGCTTGACATCGGGATCGGCAGCCATCTGGCGCAAGGCAGCCTCGCGGTCAGCCCCCTCGCCCTGCGGCTCGATGTAGTCGAAATCGATGCCGAGCTTTTTCCTGGCGAGTTCGAGGCCATTGTAGGCCGAATCGTTGAAGGACTTGTCGCCGCGCCCACCGACATCGAACACCAAGCCAACCTTGTACGCATCCGGATTTGAAGCAGCGACTTTTTTCTTGTCGGAACAACCGGCAAGAAGCAAAACGAAAATGAGCAGGAAAGACGAAAGCCTGAGGAACGATGGTGAGAAGTGCCGGTGCGCCATGTCCGTAAAGAGAGGTTGATTCGTCAAAAATATTGAACGAAATGTAACAAAATCGAGCCGTTTTTCGAAACCGGAGCCTCAAAACCTTACCACCCCGGCAAGCCAGACAAGCATATGGTATTTATTACGTATGATATTTATTATACTTAAAGTTGCAAGGTTTTAACATTTGACAGGCAAGCCTCGCCACTTCGTCCCCAATGAAAGCATTACCAAGCAAACAGGGCCGCCCAACTCAGAAACACCACCACGCACCGCTACTGGTTTTCCTGGCTTGTGTCATCGCGGCCTTCACCGCCACCGCAGTCTGGCACTACCACCGCCTCACCTCCGTGCCAGAACGCAATCTGGCCGACATTCGCGCCTCTGGAAAGCTCCGTGTGCTGATGACCTACGACCCTATCAACTACTTCATCTATCGCGGCGCTCCGATGGGCTACAGCTACGAATTGGCCCGCGAGTTCGCTCGCCACCTCAAGCTCCCACTCGACGTGGTAGTGGTCAAGGACATGAACCGTCAGTGCTCGATGCTCCGGCACAACAACGGCGACCTGATCGCCCATTTTATCACCATCACCCCTGCCCGCGAAAAGCTGGCCGACTTTACTACGCCTCTCGACTCGGCCAGCCAGGTGCTCATTCAGCGCAAGCCGAGCACCTCCGACACCACCCGGCTGGTGCGCTCGCTGGATCAACTGGCGGGCAAAACCATCCATGTCCGCCAAAAATCAGCCTACTACGCAACCCTGCAATCGATCATGCGAAAGCGCAGTATCACCTTCCGGATCGTGCCCGTGCAGGGCTCGCTCACCACCAGCGAACTGATTGCCGAAGTCAGCAAAGGCGAAATCAACTACACGGTCGCCGACAACAACATCGCCTCCACGCACAAGGCGCTTTTTCCGAACATCGATGCCGGAACGCGCCTGACCGCTCCCCTGCCACTGGCCTGGGCCGTGCGCAAGAACTCACCGGAACTGCTCGAAGAGCTGAACCGCTGGCTTGAAAAAGAACGAAAAAACGGAATGCTGGCCATTCTGCACGACAAATACTACAACCACCTCTATCAGTTCAAAAAGCGCGCACTGTACGCCTTCTACTCCAGCAAGGCCGGAACCATTTCGCGATTCGACCATCTGGTCAAGCGGCAAGCCAGGCAAATCGACTGGGACTGGCGACTGCTCTCGGCGCTGATTTACGAGGAGTCGCGATTTGATCCCAACGCCATCTCGTGGGCAGGGGCGACCGGCCTGATGCAACTCATGCCCGAAACCGGCGCGGAGTTCGGAGCAAGCAACCTGTTCGACCCGGCCCAGAACATCCGGGCAGGCACGCGATTCCTGCAATCGCTCGAACGCGAGTGGGATGATATTCCGGAGCCGGAGAACCGCATAAAGTTCATTCTCGCCTCCTACAACGTCGGCGCGGGCCACGTGCGCGACGCGCAGCGGCTGGCTGTCAAATACGGCGCCAAACCCGATGTCTGGGAAGGCAATGTGGAAAAATACCTCGAACTCAAATCAGAACCGCAGTATTACAACGACCCCGTCACCACGCTCGGCTACTGCCACGGCCAGATGGCCACCTGGTACACTCGTCACGTCCTCCAGCGCTACCATCTCTACAAACAGGTCATCCCGAAATAAAAAACCCCGTCGCGACAGCACGTCAGGACAGGGTTTTTTGTTTCAGGCGATATGATTGCCGACTATTACGGCTTCAACTGGTTTTCGCGTTGTGCGAACAGGCTCCGGATTCCCGAAAGCATGGAAATAGCTGACTGGTCGTCACCGCTCCGCACCACCACGGCAAGCTCCTCAAGGGCCCGACCGATATGCTGGTTCACGATTAGGTCCGCAGAACCCGATTCGGTCAGAAAGCGCGTTTCGCCACCAAGCCTCAGCACTCTGGTTTTCAGCTCCTGACGTGCGCATTGATGGCCAATGGCCTCAAGGCGTTCGGCCCACTCTTTCGGGCCAGCATTCAGCGCCGGAGCCGATTTCGATTGACGCTGCATCGGCGCGCCCTCCATGCCCGCAGCAACAAGCAGCAGAGCAAATCCGACCACCGTCACCAGTCCGGCGATCATCGCGCCCGTCTGCAATCCATTCAGCACCATCGCCACGGCGCTGGCCGAAACCAGCAACATGAGCGCTGAAATCACCGTACCGGCAAGCACCGGAAGACTCCAGCCCTGCACAAATCCCCTGACCGGAGTGTACACGGCCGATGCAGCGGCAAGCGCCATCATGGAAACCGAACCAAACAGCAACCCGCTGTCAAGAAACCGATCAGGAAAAAGTGCAAAAAAGAATCCGAAAACCGCCAGAAGAACAGTCAATGGCAACAGTGCCCACAGCCAGGTTTGTTTCATGCCTCAAAAAAATTTAGCGCCACATGATTGTTTGTTGCACGGCGTTCCGGCTCACCCCAAGTGGATAACAGATCCTGCCCCGGTAAGCTTCGCCGTTCAAATGCCAAAGATAAGAAAATCTCATGCAATAGCACGAAATTATCCCGCCCCTTTCCCAGAGCCAAGCAAGAGCCAAACCGATGGCGGAGAGCATGGTGAGAAAGCATGGATGCCCCCCCCCTCTTCACTCCGACGTCTTCCGATACCGGTTTACCGCCAGCGCCAGCATCACCACAGCTTCCATTCCCAGAATCCCGAACGGCTTTGCAATATCGCCCAAATCCGATCCTTTCAACATCACCCTTCGCATGATGTCAACGAAGTGGCGGACGGGGTTGGCGAGGGTGAGATTCTGTGCCCAGTGGGGCATACTTTGAATCGGCGTGAACAGACCGCTGAGCAGGACGAAAATCACGATGAAAAACCAGGCGATGAACATCGCTTGTTGCTGGCTTTCGGTGACGGTTGAAATCAACAACCCCATGCCGAGCACCACGAGCAGGTAGATCGCCGCCACGAGGTAGATAACGTAATAATGCCCAAGCATCGGCACGTGGAACAGCGCTCGCGAAATGATGAGGCCGACGGTGAGTTCACCGAGGCCGATGATCCAGAATGGCAGCAGCTTGCCGGTGATAAACTGCCAGCGCTTGATGGGCGTGACGTTGATCTGGTCGATGGTGCCGATCTCCTTTTCGCGCACCACGTTCATGCCCGACAGGAACAGGCCGATGAGCGTCACCAGTACCACCAGTACACCTGGCACCATATAGTCGATATAGACCAGCTCCGGATTATACCAGCCTCTGGGCCTGATGTCAATCACCGGCTGAACGGCCTGCATTCCCGCCAGTTGCGGCAACAGCTCCGGCAAGTCGCGGTTGAAGGCGGTGACAATGTCATTGGCGTAGCCCTGAATGACGCCCGCCGTAAAGCCGTCCTCGGCGTCGAAGAGGAGCTGAACCTGCGCGTGACCGGTGGTCATCATCTCCTGCTCGAAATCCTTGGGAATCGTCAGCACCATGTCCGCCCTGTTGCCGGTGAGCACGTCGATGGCATTCCCCTGCCGGAACGATTCTCCGGTCATCTTGAAATAACCGGTTGATGTGAAACGCTTGACGAACCGATCCGACAACGAGGTTCGGTCGAAATCCTGCAAGTGGAACGGCACTGCAGGCACGTCGAAGGTGGCCGCATTGGAGAGAATGATGAGCTGGATGAACGGCATGATGAATATGATCGGCAGCATCCCTTTGTTGCGGAAAATCTGCAAAAACTCCTTCTGCAGGAGATAGCCGACGACGGCGAATGACACCCGAATGTTGTCTATCCAATCCTTCATTGCAACCTCTCACTGAATTTCCGAACGCTGGCCACCATGAAGAGCACAGTCATCACGAAGAGGATGAGCGTCTCCTTCCAGAGTACGGTGATGCCCGCCCCCTTGAGCATAATCCCACGCACGATAACGAGATACCAGCGCGCGGGAATAATGTTGCTAATCACCTGCAACGGCCACGCCATACTGTGGATCGGAAAGATAAAGCCCGAGAGCAGCACTGTCGGCAGGAGCAGCCCGGCAAGTGAAATCATCATGGCCACTTGCTGCGAGTTGGTGATGGTGGAGATCATGATGCCGAGCGACAGGGCGGTCATGATGAAGAGCAGCGACTCGGCGAAGAGCAATGCGATATTCCCGCGGCACGGCACACCGAAAACGAAATATGCGAGCGACACCACCGTGACGACGTTCACGAATGAAAGCAAGAGGTACGGCACCACCTTGCCGACGATGATCTGCACCGGGCGCAGCGATGAGACAAGCAGCAGCTCCATGGTGCCGCTCTCCTTTTCGCGCGTGATGCTGATGGAGGTCATGAGCGCCGACACGAGCATCAGGATCATCGCCATCAGCCCCGGCACAAAGAGATAAACGCTCTTGAGCGACGGATTGAACATCATCAGCGGCACCGCCTCGACGCCCGCTTGCCGGGTCGACCTATCCGCGTGTTCGGCGAGGTAGTCGCGCACCACCGCCTGCGTGTAGCCAGTCACAATGCGCGACACGTTGGGGTCGGAGCCGTCCGTGACCACCTGCATCTGCGCAACGCCATCCTTCTGCAGCCGCCCGGCGAAATTGGGCTCGAAGACCACCACCTCGTTCATTCGGCCTGACGCGAAATCTTGGGCTATCTCCTTCTCGCTCTGCAAGGGACCGGCAAAGATGAAGGTGCCCGACGAGAAGAGCTTGTCGGTAATCGCCTCGGTCACGGTGTCATGCGACATATCGAGAATGCCGGTTTTGACCTCCGACACCTCGTTGCGGATCGCGTAGCCGAACAGCAGCAACTGAAGAATCGGCATCCCGAACAAAATCGCCGCCGTCCGCCGGTCGCGCACGATATGGTAGAACTCCTTTTTGATGAATGCAATGAACCGTTTCATCCCTCTCCCCTCTTCGCTGGCCTTGCCAACTGGATGAACACTTCGTTCATCGTCTCGGCTCCGAAGCTCTTCTTCAACTCTTCCGGCGTGTCGAGCACGGCAATTCGGCCATCGACCATGATCGAGACGCGGTCGCAGTATTCAGCCTCGTCCATGTAATGCGTGGTGACGAAGACCGTGACGCCTCGATCGGCGGCCTGGTAGATCATGTCCCAGAAGCGCCGCCTTGTGACCGGATCGACGCCGCCGGTGGGTTCGTCGAGGAAGATGAGCTTCGGCTCGTGCAGGAGCGCCACCGAAAAAGCGAGCTTCTGCTTCCAGCCAAGTGGCAGCGCGACCAGGCGTGTATCAGCGGACTCTTGGAGATCGAGCGATTCGAGCAGCCGCTCCCCTTTTTCGCGCAGTTCCGACGAGCCAATTCCGTAGATGCCGCCGAAGAAACGGATGTTTTCGCTCGGGGTCAAATCATCATACAGCGAAAAGCGTTGGCTCATATAGCCTATGCTGCGGCGGATTAATTCGGTCTGTTTGTACACATCGAAGCCCACCACGGTCGCCTGGCCGGAAGTTGGGGCGAGCAGGCCGGTGAGCATCTTCATGGCGGTGGTTTTTCCCGCTCCGTTGGCCCCGAGAAAGCCGAAGATTTCGCCGGGCGCTACGCTGAATGAAATTGCGTCAACCGCCGTAAAATTCCCAAAGCGCTTCGTGAGCTTCTCTGTCTGGATGACCGCCTCAGCCATTGCCACCCTCCCCTGCTTCCGATTGCGCCGGATGCTCTTCCATCAGCGCCATGAAGGTATCCTCGATGCCCGGCTCTATCCGCTCGACCGTCGCATCGTTGAATCCCCGCAAGCGGAGCCACGCGGCGAGTTCGGAGGGATCAGCGGCATCCCGCGCATCCGTAACATGCACCGAGCTGCCGAAGGCGTAGGCCGACCGGACGTGCTCGAAGCCGCGCAACTCGGCAATAAGCTTGTGCTTGTCAGTCGCACGCACAGCAAAAAGCGGGCGCGTAAACAGTGTTGTGATACCTTGCGGCGTGTCGATGGCGAGAATTCGCCCCTCCTGCATGAAGGCGACGCGGTCGCAGAGCACCGCTTCGTCCATGTATGGCGTCGAGACGAGCATCGTGATGCCTTGCGCTTTGAGGCGCTGGAGCATCTGCCAGAACTCCTGGCGCGAAACAGCATCAACACCGGTGGTCGGTTCGTCGAGCAGCAACAGCTCCGGGCGGTGCACCAAGGCGCAGCACAGCGCGAGCTTTTGCTTCATGCCGCCGGAGAGCTGCCCGGCGCGGCGCTTGCCGAACGGTTCGAGCTGCACGTAGATATCGCGAATGAGCTCATAGTTCTCCTCGACGGTTGCACCAAATACTGTGGCGAAAAAGTTGAGGTTCTCCTCAACGCTGAGATCCTGGTAGAGCGAAAAGCGTCCCGGCATGTAGCCGATGCGCGTCCGGATTTCACGGTATCCAGCCACCGTGTCGAGGCCGAGCATCGTCGCCTTTCCGCTGTCCGGCACGAGCAGCGTGGCGAGGATGCGCATGAGCGTAGTTTTGCCCGCGCCGTCAGCCCCGATCAGGCCAAACAGCTCGGCTTCGGACACCGACAGGCTCGCCTCGCGGAGCGCTTCGACTGTGCTGAAGCGTTTGCTCACGTTTTCTACAGCAATCGCTTGCTTCATTGTTCCCCTTGAGCAATGAAACGGATTTCGCCCGGCATTCCGATTTTCAGCACGCCGTCCGGATTTTGAACCAGCACCTTGACCGCATAGACCATGTTGACGCGATCTTCTCGGGTCTGGATGATTTTCGGAGTGAATTCAGCTTTCGACGAAATCCAGGTGATCGTACCGGTCAAGTGCTTGCTCGCAGCCTTCTTGTCGTCGAGAAGCACCTCGACCGTTTGGCCAATCTTGACCTGCGAAAGCTCTGTTTCTGAGATCCACACGCGCAGGTACATCGAGCTGGTATCAGCAATCCGGTAAAGCGGCTTGCCATACGTAACTACTTCACCCGGCTCGGCGTATTTTGCCAGCACGACACCTTTTGCCGGATTGCGCACGACAGACTTTTCGACCTGGTCTTCAATTCTGCCGATCTGATCTCGAAGAGCTTTGGCCTGCGAATTAATGACCGGAATTTTCGAATCGACTGACTGAATCTGGCGGTCAATGACGCGGGCCTGATCCTGAACATTTTCAAGCGTTTTAACCGATACGGCCCCCTCCTTGAGCAACCGGGTGTAGCGGTCAAGATCGCGCTGGATGTTCCGGCGCTGCTGGCGATAAACGGCCGCTTCGGCAATGATCGACGGCTTCTGTTCAACCAGCGACTTGAGCTGCGCCTTGAGCTGGCGTCGTTCGAAATCGAGCTGTGTCGTATCGACCACGGCGACCACCTGCCCTTTTGTGAAGCGCAATCCCTCATCGACATCGTAGCGAAGCAGCTTGCCGACGGCTTCCGACGAGACGACAATTTCGGTGGACTCGAAGTTCCCGTAGCCGTCGGAGCGGTCGTTGCGCCCGCATCCGGAGAGGGAAAGCGCGGCGAGACTCAGGATGGCGACAAAGAGCCGTTCGTGCCTGGAGGTCAAAAGAATCATAGCGTCGATAGGTTACTGATTTCAGTGACCGCTCTCTGTTGCGGCGGCTGGGTTGCTTACCTTGATGACGTGCGGCACTCCCTTGAGGCCGGTGTAGAACACAACGAGACTCGCGGTTTTCCGAGCGGTAGATGCACAACCAGCGCCGTCACATCAGGCGTTCCGTCATGCGGATAGTCAATCGGCAAAACAGCAGAAGCAACGGCAACTGAAGCGAGGTTTTACTTTTTAACGTTGTTTGTATAACAAAACCAAACAAGAGTGAAGGAGGTAAGCATACTTGACAATGTAGAG
>CBEUNJ010000051.1:0-11888 GCA_965544465.1 uncultured Chlorobaculum sp. | reverse complement strand
ATGAATAAAGAAAACGTACAAAAAGGGATATTCTGGGTTCTGTTCGTGGCCTGCTGCTTGCCGTTGGTCGATGCGCCGATGGCTCTGGTCGCCGGAATCGTGTTCGGTATAGCCACCGGTAATCCGTGGGGAAAGGGCATTTCGGTCTGGACCAAACGGCTGCTTCAGACCTCCGTGGTCGGTCTCGGCTTCGGAATGAACCTGCCGAACCTGATCGCAACCGGCAAAGACGCTTTCCTCTACACGGCGGTCAGCATTACCGTCACGATGACGCTTGGCCTCTTGCTTGGCAAGCTCTTCAAAACGCCAAAGCAAACCTCCACGCTCATTTCGTTTGGCACGGCCATCTGCGGCGGCAGCGCAATTGCAGCCATGGCTCCGGTCATCAAGGCCGAGTCTGAGGAGACCGGCGTGGCGCTGGCCACCATCTTTACGCTCAACTCCGTGGCGTTGATTCTCTTTCCACCACTCGGCCACCTGCTGAACATGACGCAGGAGCAGTTCGGCATCTGGTCGGCTCTGGCCATTCACGACACCAGCAGCGTGGTCGGCGCGGCCTCAGCCTACGGCGCGGTGGCGCTCGGCATCGGCACCACCGTCAAGCTCACCCGTGCGCTCTGGATCATGCCGTCAGCCCTGATCGGCTCCTGGGTGAACAAATCGGAAGGCAAGGTCAACATCCCACTCTTCATCGTCGGCTTCGTGCTCGCTGCGGTTATCAGCACGGTGCTGCCGCAGTTCGGAAACGTCTGGCACGGCGTGAACAGTGTCGCCAAACAGAGCCTCGTGGTCACACTCTTCATGATCGGCAGCGGCCTGACCCGCGAAGTGCTCGCAAAAACCGGCATCAAGCCGCTCGCCCAGGGCGTAACTCTCTGGATCATCGTCTCGGTGATCAGTTGTCTGGCGATCATGCAGGGACTGATGCATTGAGAAATAACCTGTAGGGGCGGGTTTTGCGCCCGCCCTGACCTCCGTCGATTTCCGATAACGCTCTTCAGAAATGTCAACCAGAAAGGGAAACAATGGAACCGTTCAATACTATTCTTGCGGCTGTCGATTTTTCGGAGAACTCCGACCATGCGTTCGATTACGCGCTGACGATGGCCCGACAATTCAACGCTCACCTCATCGTGCTGCACGTAGTGAACGAGCAGGTCGATGTCGATCTGCAAACCTACTACGGCTCGACCATTCCGTTCGAGAAGCTTGAAAACAATGTGATGAGCGCCGCCGAGGAAATGATGACCGACTTCTGCGCAAGGAAGCTGCGCGAGTACGAGAACTACTCGACCGTCACGGTCGGCGGAATGCCGTACAAGGAAATTCTGCACACCGCCAGAGAGCAGCAGGCGAACCTGATCGTGCTCGGCACCCACGGCCGAACCGGCCTGGACCACATGCTTTTTGGCAGCACCGCCGAGCGCGTCGTGCGCCTCTCGGAGGTGCCCGTCATGACCATCCGCACCCACACGTCGGGGCATTGAACGCACGCAGCCGAGCATCTCGCTGTATGAGAGAAGCCCGGCTGCGGTTGGATTGCTTGAATCCAACCTGCCGTCAAGTCCACTCAGTCCACCGCATCCACAAACGCAAACGCCACCGGAGCCTCAACAGCCACGGTGGCGTTACAACCGTTTTTAGAAAAACGACTTACCGGATCGATTCGAGGAACCGTTCGGCTTCGATAGCCGACATGCAACCAGTGCCAACGGCAGTGACCGCCTGGCGATAGGTGTAGTCCTGCACGTCGCCACAGGCGAAGACGCCCTGCACGCTGGTTTCGGTGGAGTGGCCTTTGGTGAGAATGTAGCCGTAATCGTCCATATCGAGCTGGCCCCGGAACAGCTTGGCGTTCGGCTCGTGGCCAATGGCGACAAAGACCCCGTCACAGGCGTGCTCAGTCAACTCACCGGTCTTGACGTTTTTGAGGCGAATGCCGGTCACTTTCATGCCGTCGCCGAGAATTTCATCGACCACCTCGTTAAGCATGGTGGTGATCTTCTCGTTCGTTCTGGCGCGGAGGCTCATGATTTTGGAAGCGCGGAACTCTTCGCGACGATGCACCAGCACCACTTCGGCAGCAAACTTGGTGAGGTAGAGAGCCTCTTCCATCGCCGTATCGCCACCACCGATGACGAAGACGCGACTATCACGGAAGAAAAAGCCGTCGCAGGTAGCGCAGGCCGACACGCCGCGCCCGCGGTAGTTCTCTTCGGACTCAATGCCGAGCCACTTAGCGTTCGCGCCGGTGGCGATAATGAGCGTGCGAGCAAGAATCTCTGTGCCATCGTCAAGCGTAAGGCTGAACGGACGGCGCGACACATCGGCTTCGCTGACGCTGCCAAACCGGAACTCGACGCCGAACTGCGCGGCCTGCTCACGCATCCTGCCCATCAGTTCCGGACCGGGAATACCCTCCGGAAAACCGGGGAAATTCTCGATGTCGGTGGTAATCATGAGCTGCCCGCCCGGCTGGTGACCTTCGATGACCAGCGGTTTGAGGTTGGCTCGTCCGGTATAAATGGCCGCCGTGTATCCGGCAGGGCCAGTTCCGATGATGACGATGTCCCTGATTTCTTTATCCATCGTTGATCTCCGGGAAGATGTGTTGGGGTATGCTTGAACATAACTATCCCGGCATAAAGCCGGGATAGTTAAAAAAACGGAAGGAAAATCAGGCGAGGTACTCGTCGATTTTCTTGGCAATCATGTTCTTGGGCAGCGCGCCGACCATCTGGTCAACAACCTGTCCACCTTTGATGATGAGCATGGTAGGAATGCTACGGATACCAAACTGTGCTGCCGTGTTAGGGTTCTCATCGACGTTAAGTTTGGCAATGACGGCCTTGCCTTCGTACTCACCGGCAAGCTCTTCGATAACCGGGCCAAGCATCATGCACGGGCCACACCATGAAGCCCAGAAATCGACAAGGGCGACTTTATCGGACTTGAGAATGTCAGACTCGAAATTCTGATCGGTAGCCACAAAATATTTTCCGCTCATAAGATCTAACGATAAAGGTTAACAATTGATAAGAGAAACGATGTTACTCCATGCAAATATAACTGAATAAATCAGAGCTTGGCAACAAATGCTGAAATTCTATCCGGTTATTTTCACATTATCGGGGCCGAGAATCTCTTCGAGCCGGTTGAGCACCTCGTCTTCGACCTCGATCGGTGTGTTCCGGGCGAAGAGTTTAAGTGTTTCACTTTTTGAGCCGATGGTGGCCCGAAGATCAAAATCGACCGGGGTTTCACCCTTGTGCTGCTCGAACAGGTCTCGTACTTCCCTGAGCCTGTCGAGCTGCGAAGAGTCATCAGCATCAATGCGCAACACCACCTTTTTAACCAGCGCCGAGCGCACCTTCTTGAGCGGAGCCACTTCGCGCACCAGCAGCTTCAGGCTGCCGTCCCGCGCCTCGGCTTCGGCGCTGAGCATCACCGCCTCGTCGGGCTGAAGCAGGTGACGGTACTGCTCGTACACGCTGGCAAACACCGTAAAGTCCGCCTTGCCGGTAAAGTCCTCAAGTACGCCGAAAAGCATCTGCTTGCCCTTACGATCCTGATAAGGCTTGACCGACACAATCACGCCAATCGCCTTGTAAAGCCGGGAGGGCGTCACATCACGCTTGTTGAGCGGCAAGTTGGCAAAAGCTTCCCAGTCGCGCCGATAGCGGTCGAGCGGGTGGTGGCTGAGGTAGAAGCCGACGAGCCGCTTTTCGTGCTGGAGCTTTTCGCTCTCCGGCATCGGCTCGGCGTTGTCGAGTTCGGGATAGTAGATGCCTGCCTGGTCGTCGCTGAAGTCATCGTTAAAAAAGCCGCCCTGACCAAGCGTGACCGCCTTGTTCTGGATCTGGCCAAACTTGATGGCCTTGTCAACGTTGGCCAGCAACTTGCCGCGGTTGGGCTCGACCTCGTCGAGCGCTCCGGCCATGATGAGGCATTCGAGCGCCTTGCGGTTCATGGCGCGCAGATCGACCGAAGCAGTCAGGTCGAACAGATTGGCGAACGGCTTGCCGTCACGGCGCAGACGAGCCGCAACAACAGCCCTTGCCCCATTACCAACCTGTTTAATGGCCGACAAGCCGACGCGGATACAGGGCTTGCCCTTGTGCTCGTCAACCGAGAAGAGCGCGTCGCTCTGATTGATCGACGGGGGCAGGGTAAAGATACCGAACCCTTTGGCCTCGTCGGTCAGGTGCTTCATGCGCTCGGTGTCGCCAATCTCGCTGTTCAGAATCGCCGTGACAAACTCGATGGTGTAGTGCGCCTTCAGGTAGCCCGTCCAGTAGGCCAGCACCCCGTAAGCTGCCGAGTGGCTCTTGTTGAAACCATAGCCCGCGAACTCGGCCATCAGGTCGAAGATGCGCGTGGCAAGCGCTTCGTTGACATCGATGCTGACGGCGCCCTGCACAAATTCCTCCTTGAACTTCTGCATCAGCGCCGGATTCTTTTTGCCCATCGCCTTGCGCAGATTGTCCGCCTTGCCGAGCGAAAAGCGCCCCATCACCTGCGAAATCTGCATCACCTGCTCCTGATAGACGATGACGCCGTAGGTCTCCTTGAGAATCTCTTCGAGCATCGGGTGCATGTAGTCGATCTGTTCGCGCCCGTGCTTGCGATCAACGAACAAATCGACTGCGTTGCGGTGCTCGTCGATCACGGCATTAAGTGCGCCCGGACGGTACAGGGCACTCATAGCGATGATGTCGCCGATGGTGGTAGGCTGGAGCCGCATCATGTAGCTCTGCATTCCGGAGGACTCGAACTGAAATATACCGGCCAACTTGCCCTCCTGAAAGAGGCGGAAGGTCTGGCGGTCGTCCATCGGCACCTTTTCGAGATCGATATCGATGCCGTGCCGCTTCTTGATAAGCCGCAGGGTGTCGTCGATCACGGCGAGCGTTTCGAGGCCGAGATAGTCGATCTTGAGGAGGCCCGCCTGCTCAATGCAGTTCTTGTCGAACTGGGTAACAACCTGCTTCTCATCGCTGCTTTCAGTCTTCGTGCCATCAATGTCATTCTGGTCGAACTCGTCGGCGTACTTGCGCTCTTCGGTCTCGATCTTGTTGGAGACGTAGAGCGGCACCTGCTCTTCGAGCGCACCGTCGGTGATGACCACTGCGCCCGCGTGCATCGAGACGTTGCGCGCGCGCCCCTCCATCGCCCGTGCGTACTGCATGAGCTGCTGGTACTGCAGATCGCTCTCGACCAGCCGCTTCAGCTCCTTGACCTCCCTGAAAGCGTCGTTGAGCGAGGTACCCGGTTTGGAGGGCACCAGCTTGGCGAGCTGATCAACCGCTTTGAGCGGCACGTCAAGCACACGCCCTGCGTCGCGGATCGCCGCCTTCGCACCGAGCGTGCCGATCGCTACAACCTTGGCGACGCTCCCCGCGCCGTACTTCTGGACGGTGTAATCGAGAACCTTCTGCTTGCCGACCGGCGTGAAGTCGATGTCGATATCGGGCATCGAAATACGCTCCGGATTCAGGAAGCGCTCGAACAGCAGCTTGTACTTCAGCGGATCGATCCGGGTTATGCCGGTCAGGTAGGCGATGATGCTGCCCGCCGCCGAGCCGCGTCCGGGGCCGACCGAGTAGCCCATCTGGCGCGAAGCGGCGATAAGGTCGCTGACAATAAGAAAGTAGGCGCTATACCCCATCTTCTCGATAACGCCAAGCTCCAGCTCGATACGCTCTTTCACCGCGTCCGGAATTTCGCCATCACCCGCGCCGTACTTCTCCTTCGCACCCTCCCAGGTCAGGTGGCGCAGATAGTCCTTCTCGGTGTCGAAGCCCTCCGGCAGCGGGAACTTCGGCAGGTGCGGATTCTGATCGACAAATTTGTAGGAACAGGTCTCGGCGATCCTGACCGTATTGCTGAGTTCGCCGTGAGCGTCGTCGAAGAGCGCCGACATCTCTGAGGCCGACTTGAAGTAGTTCTCGTGACCCGGCAGGCATTGCAGCTTCTGGCTGTTCAGCCGCTCTTTGGTGCGGTTGGCGATCATCGCCCGATAGCAACCCGAGTCACGCTGGTCGAGGTAGTGCACGTTGTTGGTCGCCACCAGCGGAATGCCAAGCTGTTCGGCAAGGCGGATCGTGCCGGGCACGAGCTGCTCCTCATAGGGCACGCCGTGCTTCTGGAGTTCGAGATAGAAGTGTTCTCCGAACATCGAACGGTACTGCTCCGCCAGCTTCGCAGCTTCTGGCTCATGACCAGCAAGCAACGCGCGGCCAATGAGACCTGAATGAGCTGCCGAGAGGCAGACCAACCCTTCACTGCACTCTTCGAGCACGGAGCGATCCACATGCGGCAAGCCGTTTGCAAAGCCATCCCTCGCCGCCCGCGACAGGATGACGCACATGTTGCGGTAGCCGATGTCGTTGCGGATGAGCAGAATGAGCGTGGCCGGGCGGCCCGTGTCGTGCGCATCGGTGCCCGCAAGATAGATCTCCGAGCCCATGATGAGCTTCACCTCCGCCTTGGCCGCCTGGCCGAATAGCTCCGGCATGTTGAACATTGCGCCGTAATCGGTCACGGCGACCGCCGCCATTCCCTGCTTCTTGCAGGCCGCGAAGAGCTCGCCCGGAAAAATCGGGCTGCTCTGCATCGAGTAGTGGGTGTGGGTGTGAAGATGAACGAACTCCAAGGCGCTTCTCATGTCTGGTTGCAATCGCCGGACGGCGCGAAAATCTCTCTGCCGTGTCGGTGCTTCACCAATCATTATAACCTTTCAAGCCGTTCATGCAAGATCAAAATTGGGGTTCTGAGAGAGCGTCACCCGGTGGTAATCCCGAAAAAACACGCCGTGACGAGCCAACCCGACACTTCACGGCAAGTGATAGCCATGCAACAGGTTACAGAACATTGGCTGTTTATTCGAGCGATAATGACCAAGCCGGTATGGTCAGCGATGCAGTGATGCTGGAGGACGAGAAGATGCGCTGGCAATGACGTTCCGATACAAGGTTTCATAGTTCTGAACCATGTGAGGCAAGGTGAAGCGCTGCTCGAATTCTCGCCTGCACGCGGCTCTGGAAATCGTGTCGATATTGTGAATCGCGTGGATAAAATCGAGCTGGCTGTCACAAATGAATCCGCTGACGCCATCGGTAATTACCTCTGGGCTGGAGCCGCAGCGCCGCACGATGACCGGCGTGCCGCAGGCCAGCGCCTCGATCATCACCAAGCCGAACGGCTCAGGCCAGTCGATGGTGTTAAGCAGTGCGCGAGCGTTCCGGAGCAACTCCCCTTTCCGGCGGTCGTCCACCTCGCCAAGGTATTCAATGTACGGGTTGTCGAGCAGCGGTTCGACCTTTGTTTTGAAATAGGCCTTGTCGGCGGGGTCAATCTTGGCGGCCAGCTTCAGATGGATGTGGCACGCTCGGGCCAGCATGATCGCCTCATCTGGGCGCTTTTCTTCGGAAAAACGGCCAAGGTAGAGGAAGTAGTTTTCCGGATCGGGATTGAACTCGAAAAGATCCTCCGGATAACCGTGATAAACCGTGCCCGCCCAATTAATGCCCGGCACCGGCGCTCGCTGCGCGTTGCTGATCGAAACCCACGCCATCGAGCCATACCGCTTGAGCATATCAACATAATCGGGAACATCAAGGCGTCCGTGCAGGGTCAAAATGGTCGGCGTCTGCGAGTGCGCGGCGAAAGGCAGGGTGAGATATTCGAGATGCGAGTGGATGATGTCGAACTGGCCCACCATCTCTTCGTACACCTTCGAAAGCATCAGCATGTGCATGATGGTGGTCGAATGGATCTTGCGCCCGAACCGCAAGCTTTGCCGCACCGGCGAAATCAGCCGGGCGCTGGTCTCGGAGTCGCCGGAAGCGAACAGCGTCACCTCGTGGCCGCCTTCCACCAGCCCTTCGGTGAGGTAATAGATCACACGCTCCGTTCCGCCATACTTTTTCGGAGGGACACTTTCGATCAAAGGGGCAATCTGTGCAATTCTGAGCTTGTTCATGATATTTTCTCCTCGTCATCGTGGCGGGCAGTATTGAAGCGTGTATAGCGTATTTGTTCTGATTTTTGTCGTTTTACCGTACAGCGCGCAAGGCAAAGTCATATCCGAAACAGCATCGAGCTTGATCGACACCTCGTTGTGGGTCATGGCGAGATGGACGTCGCGTTCGCGCCATCGTACTCTGAACGACAAGCGCTTCCATTTTTTTGGCAGCCACGGTTTGAGGACGATCCGATCAGACTTGAGCGTCAGGCCCGCAAATCCATGGATAACCGTCTGCCAGCTTCCACCGACCGAGGCCGCATGGATGCCAAGATCGGTGTTGTTGTGCAGGTTTTCGAGATCAAACTGCGCGGTCTTCATGAAGTAGCGGTAGGCGTTGGCGCGCTCCGAAACGGCCAGCCCCATCATGGCGTAGGTGCAGTGACTCAGGGAGGATTTGTGCGCCGTGCGTGGCTCGTAAAAGTCGTAGTTGACCTTTTTTTCCTCGACGCTGAACGAGTGTGGGAAGAGCAGCATCATGAGCACCACGTCGGCCTGCTTGATGAGCCTGGTGCGCCCGATGTTCCGGTAGTTCACGCCGGGCGGGAGCACCGGCTGGCCAGCCCGATCGTGACGCTCGATCGTGTAATCCTTGAGGTCGAAATAGCCGTCGAACTGCTCGACCAGCCCCGATTCGGAATCCTGATTGAATTTGAGCTTCCGACTGATATCGAGCCAGCGTTCCGGTTCATCATCGGCAAGCGAAATCTTTCCGGCAAGCTCCTGCAACGCCTCCGGAGCCGTCTTCCCGACGTGCCTGAAAAGCATCACGGCCAGCCGCAGATGCCACTTGACCAGCCAGTTGGTATAGGCGTTGTTGTTGACGTGCTCGTGGAACTCATCGGGCCCGATCACCTTATGAATTTCGTAACGCTCATTGACCTTTGTCACCCGGCTCGCCCAATACCGCGCCGTCAGAAACACCATTTCCAAGCCGCAATGCAAAAGGAAACTCTGGTCGCCGGTCACTCTGAAGTAGCGCTCCAAGCCGTAGATGACGTCGGAGACAATGTGCTCCTCCTCCGCGCCGGTGTAGATCAACCGGATGGTTTTTTCGAGCTTGGAGGCAAAACGGGGCGTCACATCCTCACCGGTCGTGGCCGACTCCCACGCAAAACGCGCCCCCTCGTAACCCAACTTCGAAGCATTTCGCTTCGCGCCGGGCAGGGTATTGTAACGGTATCTCAGCACATTGCGCGCCATCGCCGGAAAATTGTAGATATAAAACGGAAGAATAAAAATCTCGGTATCCCAGAACACGTGCCCCATGTACCCCTCCGAGCTGAGAAACTTCGCGCCAACCGGGCCGGGCCGCGATGGCCCGTTGATGAGCAGCTGGTAGATGTTGTAGCGAAGCGCCTGCTGGGCGGCATCATCGCCTTCAATCTGAACATCAACGCGCTTCCAGAGATTGCGCCAAACATCAATATGCCGTTTGATTTCGACAGGCCCGCTTGTGCGCACGTAGCAACGGAGATTACAGATTGCCTCGTGGATCATGTTGGCAGAGCACTCCGCCGGAACATCGCGATTGGTCATCACAACGGCCAGTTTTTCAAAGGTATAAGTCTTTCCCTCTGAAGCATCAATGGTGATTTCGCTAGTAAACTTTTCACCGTAAATTCTCGGTTCCCAGCAGCGCTTCCGATCCTGACCGTTCATCATCTTCCACGACGCCGCCTCGGCGATGTGAATGCCCCGCTCGCGGGTCTTCATTTCGAGGTACATGAAGTTGCGCCCTCGCTCGATCTTTTCGAGCTGGAGGTGCCTGTACTGTTCGTGCGGGAAAAATCCGCGATTAAACACCTCACCGTTCAGGCCAGAGAGCACCCTGAGCTTGCCCGAAAAATTGATCGGAGTGATCTTGACGCGCATGTAGCCCCGATGTTCATCGTGCATGAACACGAGCCGTGAGGTTTCAAGGGTTAAGATTTTTCCATGCGTATTTTTGAAGGTAGTGCGGCGGTGAAGGATACCTTTTTGCATGTCGAGCACCTGCTCGTGCTCCAGCGCATGGCTGCATGAGAGACAGAACTTCTCCTCCTCATCCCAGACCGAAACGTCGGTCCACATCGGGCACTTCACCAGCTCTTCGACGTCGGCTTCCGATTTGTCGTAAATCCCGGACAGGTACATGCCGCCACAGTGGCCGGGCGGAAGCTCTTCGAGGCTGCCTCTGATATTGAGATAGCCATTACCAATCGTCAACAGGCTCTCGTTGATCTGAATCGACTTCGAATCTTTCCTGAATCCCTTTTTTCTCAGGAGCCACTCTTCGGGTGAAAGCTCGAACAAAGCATCCGTTTCAGTCACCAAGCGTTCGACTTCTGATGAAGCTTGTCTGGTCATTGTCACCCTCCAACACCTCATACATTCCGTTCTCTGGAAAAGTCCAGACAACAACGTGTGTCCCATACACATGACCACCCAAAACTCAATGGCCACACCACTTTTAATAACAAAGCAATAAAGCCTGATAGTTCATCCGGTTGTCAAAGATCCGGCCATCCCCAACCCCCGAAAACACCAGCACTCAGCGCCGGCCGTTTATGGTTTGAGGCCGTTTTTTTCTTATTTTAGGCAAACATCTCAGCATTGAACAACCCCTCAAGGTTACACTCGCTTTGGAGCAAAACATCTACCAAAAATGCCCTGTCTGCGGCTTTCCGCTAACGCAGGATAACGCAATCTGCCCGCGATGCGGCAATGATATTCTTGAGGACATCAACACCCTCGACGAGCAGAATCTCGAAAAGCACTACCGCATCATTGAGGAGAAAAAAGCCGACTGGTACATCCACTGCCTGTCTGAAAATCTCGAAAGAGGCACAGCACCTGCACTCTCGTTTTCACACGAAGAAACGGCTCCGAAGCGGCACTTCAAGGACCGGCTGACCCCGGAAGAGGAGGCGGCTCTGGCCGCGTCCCGCACGGTGCTGCTGCGCGATCCACAGAAGCGCCACGACTGGTACAAGGCAATGTGTCACGACTGGAAAGAGGTGGTCAAGCGCACCCTCAAGCTCCAGCGTGACCCGTCCGAAAAAGAGCTACTCGACTTTTTAAACGCGACAAGCATCCGTTGCGACAGCACGCGAATCCACAACCTCGCGCCCGCCGCCGTGCTGGAAAACCTCGAACAGCTCCGCTGCGACGAAACCCCGGTCGCAAGCCTCGAACCGATTCGCAACCTTCGCAAGCTCAAGCGCCTCTACGCCTTCGACTGCGACTTCCTCGCGCTCGACCCGCTACGCAACATCACCTCGCTCAAGCTGCTCTGGGTCTCAAGCACCGAAATCAGCGACCTCGAACCGATTGCCAGACTCATCAACCTCGAAGAGCTCTACTGCTCTGAAACGCTCGTCAGCGACTTGTCGCCAATCGCCGGGCTGGTCAACCTCGAAAAACTGAGCTGCTACAAAACCGAGATCACCTCCATCGAGCCGGTCAAGCATCTGGAAAATCTGATCGAACTTGGCGTCAACAGCACCCGCATCAGTTCGCTGGAGCCGCTGGCCAAACTCGACAAGCTCGAATACCTGCGCTGCAGCCGCACCAACATCACCAGCCTCGAACCGCTGCGCAAGCTTTCGTCACTCAAAGAGTTGAGCGTCGAACAGACCGCCATCTTCAAGCTCGATCCCCTTTCCGAACTCGAAGAGCTGGAAGAGGTGAACATCATCGGCACCGAGGTCGATTCAATCGCCCCGCTGATGGAGCTTGAAAATCTGGAGAAGCTGGAGCTGTCGGCAGGCCTGATACCGCAATCCGAAATCGACCACTTCATGCGCCTGCACCCCGCCTGCGAGGTGATCGTCAAGCCGAGGGGATGACAGGATTGGGAGGATAACGTTGGGATGAAATA
>CBEUNJ010000050.1:0-11961 GCA_965544465.1 uncultured Chlorobaculum sp. | reverse complement strand
AAAAGCCAAGAGAACCGGTACCTCAACTTTCACTATTTTAACCGGACAGTAGTGGCTTACGGTGAATATTTCTACCTTTATTCAGAGTATCTCTGTTTCTGTTTGTCGAGAGAGTGAAGAGCGAAAGATCAACGGCATCATTGTAGGGGCGAACCTGTGTGTTCGCCCTTCTTCAGTGGACGACCAATCCTGCACATCGTAAAAAGGGCAGGCACGCAGATCTGCCCCTACGGAAAGACAGGTCGCGTTTCTCATCAATCGAACCGAACCCATGCCCGATTTCTACGACGCAACCACCCACGCCGGACTGCAACGCTATTTCGAGAGCGGCGCGACCCGTTCGTTTGAGTGGCGGCGTGCTCAGCTTCGGGGGCTGGATGCGTTTTTGCGAGAGCGGGAGGCGGCGATTGGCGAGGCGGTGCATGCCGATCTTGGCAAGCCGGTGGCTGAAACCTGGCTGACCGAGACCAGCTATCTCGGCACGGAGATTCGGTACGCTCTGCGTCATCTGCGTCGCTGGATGCGTCCGAAAAGGGTCGGCGTGCCGCTGCACTACCAGCCCGCGCGTGCGTTTGTGGAGCGCGAGCCGGTGGGCGTGGTGCTGATCATCGGCGCGTGGAACTACCCGTTGCAGCTCTGCCTCGCGCCGCTTATCGGGGCGCTTTCGGGCGGGAACTGCGCGGTGCTGAAGCCTTCGGAGCTGTCTCCGGCCACATCGGCGCTGCTTGCTTCGGAGCTGCCTCGTTACGTCGACTCGCAGGCAGTCCGGGTGGTTGAGGGGGACGCCGAGCTTTCGGCGCGGTTGCTGGAACAGCGCTTCGACCATATCTTTTTTACCGGTAGCCGACGCACGGGGCAGGCGGTGATGCAGTCGGCAGCGCGCCAGCTCACGCCGGTGACACTCGAGCTCGGCGGCAAATGTCCCTGCATCGTTATGCAAAACGCCGACTTGCGCGTGGCCGCGCGGCGGATCGTTTGGGCGAAGTTCCTCAACGCGGGTCAGACCTGTGTTTCGCCCGATTACCTGCTCGTGCATCACGCCGTCGAGGAGCGTTTACTGGCGTTGATGAAGGAGGCTCTTGTCCACTTTTACGGCAGCGATCCCAAATCGAGCGTTCACTACGGGCGCATCGTCGATGAGCGGAATTTCCGGCGGCTCGAAGCGTTGCAGCTCGAGGGCGAGCTTGTGGCGGGCGGCGGCTCGGAAGCGTCGTCGTGCTGCATCGAGCCGACGATTGTCCGCGACGTCCCGGCTGAATCCGCCTTGATGAACGAGGAGGTGTTCGGCCCGGTGTTGCCGGTTCACACCTTTTCGACGCTGGCGGAGGCATCCGAAATCGTGGCATCGCAGCCCGAGCCGCTCGCCATCTATCTCTTTTCCCGCGACTCCGGCGAACGGCGCGAGCTGATGCGGCGGAGTCGGAGCGGTACGGTGTGTTGCAACGATCTGCTGTTTCAGGCGTCGATCCCCGGCCTGCCCTTCGGCGGGCGCGGCATGAGCGGCATGGGGCGCTATCACGGCAAGGCGGGTTTTGATACGTTCACTTCGGAACGGAGCGTCTTGTGCCGGAGCGGTTTTCCCGATCCCGATCTGCGTTACCCGCCTTACACCGCCCGCCGGTTCGGGCTGCTTAAACGAATTGTCACTCTTTTTTCATAGTAATGATGGACAAGGCAAACAGCGAATCGAATCTCACGGGACTTGCGTTCGGCGGCGGCGCGGTGCTTGGCGCGGCGCATGTCGGAGTGCTCAAGGCGATGCACGAAACCGGCTTTCGCGCGGACTGCGTTGCTGGCACCAGCATCGGCTCGTTCGTGGCGGCCCTGCACGCTTTCGGCAAGAGCTGGGAAGAGATCGAACAGATTGCGGTAGATCTGGACTGGTTCGATCTTTCGGGGCTGGCGCTTTCCCGCTACGGGTTGCTGTCGAACCGGAAGTTCGGTCGTCTTGTGCTGAAGCAGCTCGGGCGCAGGCGCATCGAGGATGCGCCGATCCCCTTGGCCATCGTTGCCACCGACATCTGTACTGGCGAGAAGGTGGTGATGCGCAAGGGGAGTGTAGCCACGGCGGTGATGGCAAGTTCGTCGATTCCTGGCATTTTCAATCCCGTCCAGCTTAGAAACATGCTGCTGGTCGATGGCCTGCTTACTGAGAACGTGCCCGTCTCTCCACTCAAGGAGATGGGGGCGAGCCGCATCATCTGCATCGACCTGCTTGGTCGCCACTCCTATCGTAAGCCTGAGCATCTTGCAATGCTGTTGATGAACGCTTTTTACAGTGCCATGCGCACCATGTCCGAGATTCAGATGGAGGCAGCCGATCTGGTGATTCGTCCCAATCTTTCCGATTTCAGCCTTGTCGATATTTCGGCTGTGCCGGAGATTTTTGAAGCCGGGTACCGCGAAGCGCTGCCGCTGCTCGAAACGTGGATGGCGAAGGCGTGATGCGGTTCTGCTGCCGGGGTTGAGGCTCTTGCTGCGGCCTGTGCTTTTTCGTACAATGAAAGAATTCCTCTTGTTTGAAGCCTGACCGCCTAGCCTGCGGTTCCTGGCCTGCAATTTCGTCTGATTGTTGAGTTGTTACCCTGTCCGGCCTCTCTTTACCGGATTCGGGCCGTTGCCGCTAATCGAGCGGATTCGATATAAACGAAAGCCAAACACTGAATCAAAGGAGGAGACGATGCCTATCAGGAAGTTGCGGGAGTTTCTCGACAGTCATCACATCAAGTATTTCGTCTTCAGCCACTCGCCGGCCTACACCGCGCAGGATATTGCCGAGTCGGCCCACGTGACGGGCAAGGAGATGGTCAAGACGGTGATGGTCACCATCGACGGGCGCATGGCAATGGCGCTGCTTCCGGCGTCGCGCCAGCTCGATTTCGACAAATTGAGGGCGCTGTGCGGTATGCGCGACGTCAAGCTTGCCGGGGAGTCGGAGTTTAGCGGCCTCTTTCCGGAGAGTGAAATCGGAGCGATGCCGCCGTTTGGTAATCTGTATGGGGTAGAGGTGTACGCCGACGAGTCTCTCGACGAGGATTTCGATATTGCCTTCAACGCTGGAGCCCATACCGAGCTGCTCAGAATGGCGTGGGAAGATTACAAGCGGCTTGTCAATCCCGTGCTTGGCGCCATCACCTCCACAGTCTGACGGATCGGCGGCGCGGCTTTTTAGCCGCGAAATAGTACCTTACAGAACGGTTATGAAGCGGCCATGCGCGTGGCGCACCGTTTCAATCCGAATTCCCAGAAACGGGATACAGTAACGATTTATCAGTTTTTTGTCGCCGCCACTATGAAGGTTGCCTTATACGCCGGAACCTATGTTAAGGACAAGGACGGGGCCGCCCGCTCGATCTACCAGCTCGTGGCCTCGATGGTCAAGAGCGGCCACACCGTCGTGGTCTGGACGCCGGATTTCAAGCCCGGCCAGGATGGCATGGTTCCGGTCCACATGGTGCCCTCCGTGCCGATTCCGCTCTATCCCGACTACAAGCTCGGCTTTTTTAACGCTGTCGTCGAACGCCAGCTCGATGCCTTCGCGCCCGACGTCGTTCACATCTCCACGCCGGACTTCGTGGGACGCAAGTTTCTCCAGTACGCTCGCCACAAGGGTATTCCGGTCGGATCGGCCTACCATACCGATTTTCCCTCTTATCTCTCCTACTACCGCCTTGGTTTCGCTGAACCGGCGGTCTGGAAGTTTCTCCGCAAATTCTACAACGCCTGCAATGTGACGTTTGCGCCGAGTGAGAACGTGCGGCAGCGGCTCGTCGGCCAGGGCATCGAACGGGTGGAGCTGTGGTCGCGTGGCATCGACAAGGAGCTGTTCGATCCGTCTCGCCGATCCGACAAGCTGCGCCGTCAATGGAGAGCTGAGGGGCGGACGGTGATTATCTACGCTGGGCGGTTCGTGCTCTACAAGGATATCGAGGTGGTGATGAGCCTCTACCAGCGCTTCGCCGATGAGGGGCTGGGCGACAAGGTGCGGTTCGTGATGATCGGCTCCGGCCCTGAGGAGAAGCAGATGCGCGAGCGGATGCCCGAGGCGGTGTTCACCGGCTACCTCACTGGCACGGCGCTTCCCGAAGCCTATGCAAGTGGCGACGTGTTCCTGTTTCCGTCAACCACCGAGGCCTTCGGCAATGTGGCGCTCGAAGCGCTCGCCTCCGGCCTGCCCTCTATCGTTTCGGACATCGGTGGCTGCATGGAGCTGGTCAATCGCTCCGACGGCGGCATCGTGGCCAAAGCGGGCGACATCGACGCGTTTTTCGCCGCCTGTCGCAAGTTGATCGACGACCGCGAAACCTACAAGGCAATGCAGACGCGAGGCCTCGCCTTCGCCGAAGATCAATCCTGGGCTGCCGTCAACGGCGCTTTGATCGACCGCTACAAGAGCATGATTGCCTCGAAGAGTTCGGGGTGAGCTGTATGGGCGCATGGCGTGCGCCTCAGCTCGGTCCGCTCAGACTGATCCGTCTGAGCTGCTCGAACATTCCTCTTTTCTTTGATACGTTTCCATCACATAGCCTACACAATCCTCTTTGATGATTCTGGTGTTGCTCGTGAACATTGAGGGGATCATCGGTACTCTGGGGTGAGGATGCGTCTATCCGCGATGCTCAGGTGGCGTTCGGGTGAAGCGTAGTGATCGGTCACAGGTTCCAGCGGTGGACGGGGAGATGTTGGCTCTGGTTTTCAAGGTAGACCTGCGCCATTGCCTTGAAGTCTGGCCCGTACTTCGCGACAAACGCCTTTTGCCAAGCCGCGCCGTTTCGGCCACTCGCCACCCGATTGGCCAGAATATCGATCAGGTAAAAGCGCAGGGTGTTGCTGTCGAAGCCCAGTTCGGCCAGCGACAGCAAGGCGCCGGGGATCAGATGCTGGAGCAGCACATCCCTGACGGGCAGGCGCTTGCCGTTCGTCCAGGTGATTTCGGCGTCGAGTCCGAAGCGGGCTGCTGCGTAAAAATTCGCGCGAGCCTGTTCGAAGCTGATTGCCGCCTGCGGAACTTCGGGTTGCAGGTGAAGCATCGCTCCGTAGAAAAAGAGGATGTTGGCCACCATGTCGGGAATCGATGGCCCGGCTGGCGGCACGCGGTGCTCGATGCGCAGGTGTGGTTTACCGTCTGCTCCAAACCCGATCAGCGGGCGGTTCCAGCGCCAGATGGTGTCGTTGTGCAGCCGCAAGTGCTTCAGCATTCGGGGGTCTGCGTCGAAGCTGACCGGCAGCAGTGCGGGATAGCCGTCGAGGTTTTCGAGAAAGAGCTCCAGCAGCGAGTTGCGAACGTAGTCGTGGCCGAAGGTGACGCGCGAGACCGGATGGCCATTCTGGTCCACGAACGAGGGTGTGTTGATCGCCTGTTCAAGCAGTGGAATGCGGGTTTCATGCCACAGCTCCTTGCCGAAAAGGAACGGGGAGTTGGCCGTCAGTGCAGCCATCGGCGCAGAGAGCACGTGGGCCACGTTGTAAAAGGCTGCCACCTTGCTGAGCGGCACTTGGAAGTGGATTTGCAACGACGTTGTGGCAGCTTCGGCTATGACGTCGTGATACAACACGTCGAGCTTGTCGTTTGCTCCTTCAATGTGAATCTTGAGCGGATGGTGAGACCGGGATTTCAAAATCTCGCGGTGCAGGGCGTGGAAGTGGTGCTGCTTCGAGATGTTTTCAAGCGTCAGTATCCGCTCCTGCAAAGTGGGTAGAATGCCGGTCATGAGGGTCTGGCAGCCCATGTCGCGGGCATGGGTCGAACAGGTGTCCCAAAGCGTCCGGAGCTGTTGGCAGAGGAACGACGGGAGGTTGCGGTTCAGCGGATGGGGCTCGACGTTGATCTCGAAATTGTACTTCGACAGCTCGGCCACTACCAGCGGATTGTTCACCCGTTTCAAAAACTCCTCGTTTTTCGGCACCGGTGCGAATGCTTCATCAATAAGCCACGCCTCAAGCTCAAGGCCGCAGCGCACGCCGTCGGTTTCGAATTCCGAGGAGGCGAACCAGTCCATCAGCAGTTTAGTCTCCTTTCTCAGGCGTTGGTGGAACTGCTGGAAATCCTTTTCGCTGAACTCGGTTTTTTCTACCTCTCTGACCATCGCTCTACTCGTTACTGTCGGAAAACTGGTGTGTTGAACACAGTTTACACAATCTGGGTAATTGGCCTGTCAGTTGCAAATATATTTAGGGTACTGTCTCCTCAACCTTGCTCATTGGAAGAAATAACTACATTGACAGAAGGTCAGAAAATCAGTACACCTGTTTCGGCGATTGTTACGAAATCGTTTCAGAGCGTTTATCGAACGTCGGAACCAATAACGCAGCGCAGGCTTAGACACTGCTAAAAAGGAAATTTCATATGAAGATAGGATTTATCGGTCTCGGGAAAATGGGATTCAACATGGTCGAGCACTTGCTGGAGCTGGGCCACAAGGTGACGGCGTTCGATCTTTCTGCGGAGGCGGTCGCGGCGATTGCTGAAAAAGGGGCGACGGCGGCAAGTTCGTTGCAGCACGTTGTCGGTGATTTGCCGAAACCTCGCGTGGTCTGGATGATGGTTCCAGCGGGCAAGGCGGTCGATGCGGTGATCGATGGGTTGCTGCCGTTTCTCGACAAGGGCGACATCGTCATCGACGGTGGTAACTCCCGCTACACCGATTCGGTGGCGCGGGCGGAGCGGCTTGCTGCCGACGGCGTGCGGTTCCTCGACATCGGCACCAGCGGCGGGCTGGACGGCGCTCGCCACGGGGCGTGCATGATGGCCGGGGGCGAGCGTGAGGCGTACGACGTCGTCGAGCCGATGCTGCGCGACCTCTGCGTCGAGAATGGTTACGGCTACATGGGAGCGTCGGGCGCGGGCCACTTCGTCAAAATGGTGCACAACGGCATTGAGTACGGTATGATGCAGGCCATCGGCGAGGGGTTCGACCTGTTGCAGGCGAGCGGCTACGAGCTCGACAACGAGAACGTGGCGCGGGTCTGGTCGAACGGCTCGGTTATTCGCGGCTGGCTTATGGATCTTGCGGGCAAGGCGTTCGCGCAGGATAACGACCTTGGCTGGCTCGGCGGCAAGGTTGCCGATTCGGGCGAAGGGCGTTGGACGGTGGAGGCGGCTCTTGATCTTGGCGTTGCAGTGCCGATCATCTCCGGCGCGCTGTTTCGGCGTTTTCGCTCGCAGCATGAGGAGAACTTTTCTGACAAGGTGGTCGCCGCGCTGCGCCACGAGTTCGGCGGGCACGCCTTTGAGAACCCTGGCGATGAGGAGGGCAAGGTATGAGCAGCACGGCGGAGAACTTCACGATTGTCATCTTCGGCGCGGACAGCGATCTGGCTTCGCGTAAACTGTTTCCCTCGATCTTCCAGCTCGACCGCTGGGGCCACATGCCGGAGCATTTCCGGGTGATCGGCGTCGGACGGCGCGGCCTGACCCACAGAGTATTCCGTGATTTCGTGCGCGACCGCCTGCTCGAACACTCGCCCGAAGCTGCCGGGGACGATAAGCGGCTGAAAGCGTTCTGCGACCTTTTTTTCTACGTGAACGTCGATCTGCGCAAACCGGAAGCGTATCAGGAGTTGCGTGAGAAAATCATGGAGGACGAGACCTCGAGCAACCTGCTCTTTTACCTCTCGATCCCTCCGAGCCTCGCCCCGCCGGTGGTGCGCAACCTTGCGGCAGCCGGACTCGGCGGACGCGAGCCGAACGTGCTCGGCTGGCGCAAGCTCGTTGCCGAAAAGCCCTATGGCCACGATCTCGAAAGTGCTCGCGAGCTGAACCGCGTCATCGAGGAGGCGTTCGATGAAAACCAGGTGTACCGCATCGACCACTATCTCGGCAAGGAGCCGGTGCAGAACATTATGGTGTTCCGCTTCTCCAACGGTATGTTCGAGCCGCTCTGGAACCGGCGGTATATCGCGCAGGTGCAGATTACCATCGCCGAGGATTTCGGCATTCGGGATCGCGGCGGCTACTACGAGGAGGCGGGACTCTTGCGTGACATCATCCAGAACCACGGATTGCAGTTGCTTGCGGCCGTCGCGATGGAGCCGCCGGTTGACCTCAGCGCCGACTCGATTCGCGACGAAAAGTCCAAAATCCTGCGCTCGGTGCGCCATTTTTCTCCCGATACGATCAGCCATTCAGCGGTCATCGGCCAGTATGAAGGCTATCATAGCGAAAAGGGCGTTGCGCCCGATTCGCGCGTCGAGACCTTCGCCGCGGTCAAATTCCACATCGACAACTGGCGCTGGTCGGGCGTGCCGTTTTACATGAAGGCCGGGAAAAATCTTGCCAAGCACGTGACCGAAATCGTCATTACCTTCAACTGTCCGCCGCAGAATTATTACGGCGTTTCCGCCGCAGCGTGCAGCACGCCGAACCAGGTGGTACTCGGCATCCAGCCCGACGAAACGGTGGCGATCCGCTTCGGTGTCAAACGCCCCGGCGAGCAGATGGTGACCGATCCGGTCTTCATGAAATTCGACTACCGCGAAACCTTCCCCGGCGAGCCGTTGACGCCGTATCACCGCTTATTGCTCGACGCCATCGAAGGCAACCAGATGAACTTCATCCGCAAAGACAGCGTCGAAACCTCCTGGCAAATCATCGACAGCCTGCGTGATTTGCTCGACGGCATCACCCCGGAACGCTATCCGCCCCACTCCTGGGGGCCGGATGCCTCGCATTTGTACGGGTGAGATTGGTGGGGAAGTTTTGAATATCGTGTAGGGGCGGATCTGGGTGTCCGCCCTTTTTTGTGTCGGGGATATACTATCGTGGACAAGCGTCTGTTATGCTGCATGACATGAAGCATCTGGTTTCCCTCGGCATAACTGATTTTTTAAGATGGTGTTACAAGGGCTTTCTGGATTGTTCAGCCAATTCAATTGGTTTCAGAATGATAAGAGAAGTGAGGTGGGTGCATGTACTGCATTGCTTGATGTGCTGAATGCTTTGGGTCGCCAGTTTTTCCATTACATCACATCTCCTACCTCCTAAACTCACTTCGTCCAAGTTCAAGTTTTGATTTTTTCTTCTTCCACAAACCACCACACATCCCCGGTTCTCGGCTTTACCATCCCCGACGGAAGTTCCGGCCTTTCGCCGTTGCTGATCGAGCGGGCTAAGTCTTTGCGCGATGGCGGGACGAGGAAGAGCACGTTCTTGGCTTCGTTGATGACTGGCAACGTCAACGTCAGCCTTGTGCCGGGCGGTTTGCCGTTGGGGGCTTCTACGGCGATGACCCAGCGCTCTTTTTCGGCGAGTGCCGGTTTATCGCTGGGCATGAGCGAGGCGGTGTGGCCGTCGTCGCCGAGGCCGAGGAGGATGAGGTCGAATGATGGCGGGGCTTCGTCGCTTCCGCGTTTGTGGAACAGTCCGCGCAGCAGTGCTTCGTAGCGTTGGGTGTCGGCTTTGGGGTCGCCCGATTCGGTGGGCATCCGGTGGATGTTGGCGGCCTTGATGCAGGTGTAACGGATGAGCGTTTTGCGGGCCATGCCGTAGTTGCTGTTCGGGTGGCTGACGGGCAGGTAGCGCTCGTCGCCCTGGAAGAGCAGCGTTTGCGGCCAAGGAAGGATGATCGATTCGGGGTCGCGCACCGGTCGCCGCACCTCCTCCGGCAAGGTGTAGCCGAGTTTGAGGTAGCGCTCCGCCTTGATGCCTCGCGCGAGCTGCAGGTAGAGCGCGGCGGGGGTTTTGCCGCCGGAGAGCACGAGCGTGAAGCGCCCGCGTTCGGCGACTGCGCGATAGGCCAGGTCGGTGATGAAGGCCACAGCCTGTTCGAGCAGCTCGTCGTGCGGCGCGGAAATCCAGTGCGTCATGCCTCTCCGGTTTTGAGCAGTTCGAGGGCTTTGGTGGCGATGTTCGACGCCGTGAAGCCGAAGTGCTCCATCACCTGTGGGCCGGGGGCGGACGCGCCGAAGCGGTCGAGGCCGATGACCGTGCCGCCGCTTCCGGCCACGTCGTGCCAGCCGAAGGTGGTTGCGGCTTCGACGACAACGCGCTTCGTGATGGCTGGTGGCAGCACGCTCTGGCGGTAGGTTGCGCTCTGTTCGGCGAACAGCTCTTTCGATGGCATGGAGACCACGCGCGCGGCGTAGCCCTGTGCTTCGATCACCTCTTTTGCTTCGAGTGCCGGGTGGATTTCGGAGCCGGTGGCCACGATGATAACGCAGTTGTCCGGTTTCTGCTCAGTTTCTTCCGTCCAGTCGGCGAGTACGTAGGCCCCTTTCGATACCCCGGCTCGGAGGTGGCCTTCGGCATCATTGAGCACAGGAAGCTTTTGGCGCGTCAGCACAAGGGCGGCAGGCTTTTGGCGTTCGATGGCAAGTAGCCACGCGGCTTGCGTTTCGTTGGCGTCGGCGGGGCGATAGACATCGAGGCCCGGCATGGCGCGGAGCATGGCGAGCTGTTCGATGGGCTGGTGGGTCGGGCCGTCCTCGCCGAGGCCGATGCTGTCGTGGGTGAAGATGAAGATGGAGTGCGACTGCATTAGCGCGGCCAGGCGCAGTGCGGGCTTCATATAGTCGGCGAAGACCAGGAAGGTTGCGCCGTAGGGCACGGCGAGTTTGGAGAGCGCCAGACCGTTGACCAGTGCGCCCATTGCGTGTTCGCGCACGCCGAAGTGCAGGGTCGAGCCTCCGTAGCTTTCCGCCTCGAACGCGGTGTCGAGGAGCGTTCCGTTCGACGGAGCCAGGTCAGCCGAACCGCCGATGAGCACCGGAATCCGTTTGGCGAGCTTGCTGAGCACGGTTTTCGATGCTTGCCGGGTTGCCAGTTTTTCGCCCGCAGGAAAGTTTGGCAACTCCGCCGTCCACGTAGCGGGGATGCGGTTGTTCAGTAGTTCCGAAACAACGGCGGCGAGGCTGGGCTCTTCCTCTGCGAATGCGTTCCAGAGCTTTTTCCATTCCTCTTCCAGCCCGATGCCGCGTTCGGCTATCGTCCGGAAATGATCGCGCACCTCGCTTGGCACGACGAAGGATTCATCCTCCGGAAAGCCGAAGGCGCGTTTGACGAGCTTCGTTTCATTCGGGCCGAGCGGCTCGCCATGCGCTGAGGCTGTGCCCGCTTTGTTCGGGCTGCCGTAGCCGATGGTGGTGTTGACGATGACCATCGATGGCTTGTCGTCCACGTTCTGCGCGTCGCGCACCGCCGTTTCGATGGCTGCGGTGTCGTTGCCGTCGATGCCGGTTACGACGTGCCAGCCGTAGGCTTCGTAGCGCTGGACGACATTTTCGGTAAAGGCCAGCTCCGTTGAGCCTTCGATGCTGATATGGTTACTGTCGTACAGGCAAATCAGTTTGCCGAGCTTGAGGTGACCTGCCAGTGACGAAGCCTCCGAGCTGACACCCTCCATCAGATCGCCGTCGCCGCAGAGCACGTAGGTGAAGTACTCTATTAGCGGGTTGTCGGGGCGATTGAGCTTTGCGGCGAGGAAACGTTCGGCGGCGGCCATGCCGACGGCGGTGGCGATGCCCTGACCGAGCGGGCCGGTGGTCATCTCCACGCCCGGCGTGTGGCCGTATTCCGGATGGCCAGGCGTGCGACTGCCGAGCTGGCGGAACTGCTTCAGCTCGTCCATGCTGAGCCCGTAGCCGCACAGGTGCAGCAAGGCGTAGAGCAGCGCTGAGCCGTGGCCTGCCGACAGCACGAAGCGGTCGCGGTTTGGCCACTCCGGGTTGGAAGGGTTGAAGCGCATGATGTTGGTGAAGAGCGTGTAGGCCATCGGAGCTGCGCCAAGCGGAAGGCCAGGATGGCCGGAGTTGGCTTTTTCGACCATATCGACCGCGAGGAGCCGGATTGTTGAGATGGCTTGCTGTTCGATCGGGGAAGAGGTGTTGTTCATGAGGGGACTGGTTTCGGCAGTTGCGAAAAGTGTTTTTCTGAAAGTAAACATTCTCAGTCATCAAGGTCAAAGAAGGAGGGGGACGGGGCGGGTTGTTTTTTTGTGGTTGGCTGGCAGAATCCTAAGTTTAAAA
>CBEUNJ010000049.1:0-12125 GCA_965544465.1 uncultured Chlorobaculum sp. | reverse complement strand
CCTCAACGTTCACTATTGTAACCGGACAGTAGTGATCATGACCTAAACGAAAAAAGGCGGCTACAGTACCTGCTGTAACCGCCTTTGATAGTCGGGGTGGCGGGACTCGAACCCACGACCTCTGCGTCCCGAACGCAGCACTCTACCAGCTGAGCCACACCCCGATGGTGTCCTGATAAACCTCGTGCCCTTGGACAGATTCGAACTGCCGACCTTCAGTTCCGGAAACTGCTGCTCTATCCACTGAGCTACAAGGGCCTGCCGACCTTTTAGGTCATTCAATCAGGTCAGACAATATACGATTTTAATCGAGAAAAAGCACAATTTTCCCCACTTTATCGAAAAGTTTTCCGAATAGCTACAACGACCTGTCACCCGTTCTGACCCGCGGCCTTCACGAGCGCGTCCACGGCCAGGTTGGCGCTCATCACCGCCCCACCCATGGAATCGTAGTAGAGCTGCTGCGAGTAGCCGCCGGAAATGAACAGGTTGCTCACCGGAGTCTTCTGCGTCGGGCGATAGACCTCCATGCCCGGCAGCGGCGCATAGACCGAATGGGGAATCTTGACGAGCGTTGACTTCAGGATTTTCGCCCCTTGCGTCTCTTTCGGGAAGTTGGCGCGAACGCTGCGATCAACCCTGTCGATGATCTCCTCCTTGGTGAGTCCCATCAGCTCGCGAGCCGGAGCGACGCAGAACTCGAAGCGGGTCTTGCCCTCGAAGCGCTCGCCGCGCAGGGTACGGTAGTCGGGCGTGGTGCGCGCAAGGTTGGCGAACACGGGAATGACGCCGTCCGGGCTGAAGAGCACGTTGTCAATCGAGGTGATCTCGCGGTCGTACCAGATCTGCACCGAAATGACCGGAACGCCTTCAAGCTTGTCGAGATTGCCGAAGAAGCGGTCGTGCTGCTTGAGCGAGGTCGGCAGCACCTTGCAGAGGTCGTGAATCGGCAGCGCGGTTACGTAGTAGTCGGCGTCAAGAATTTCGCCGTTGCGCAACTGCACGCCGCGAATCTCCTTGCCGTCGAAGAGCAACTCGTCAACCGGCGACTGGCTCTGGAACAGTGCGCCCTTGTTGCGCGAGTGCTCAACCAGCGGATCATGCAGGTACTCCTGCGGCGAACCCTTCAGGAAGCCCATGCACGACGAATCGGGAATGCGGTAGAAGGTCTCGGTAACATCGAGGATGATCTTGGCCGAAATCTCCTCCGGCGGAATGAACTTGAGGGCGAGCGCCATCGGGCGGAACATCTTATCCATCAGGCGACGTCCGAACTTTTTCTGGTCGGCCCACTGCGCGAAGGTGAGGTGATCCTGCGTCGGCGGGTAGTTCGATTTCTGCAACGCCAGCGGAATAAGCGATTTGGAGAACGAGGCCATTTCACCGAAGGTGAAGTAGCCGTTCTTGATGATCGCCGGCAGCAGGTGCAGCGGGCTGGGCAAGTCCCAAGTCTTGAAGGTGAAGTTGTTGTCCCCTTCGAGTGTATAGGTGAGCTGGTGCTGCTTCCAGTTGACAGCGTGGTAGGTCTTGATCTCCTTCATGAGATCGTAGAGCACGTCGTAAGCCCCGAAAAAACAGTGGGTGCCCGATTCGATCCAGTCACCCTCTTCATCTTTCCAGGCCGAAACCTTGCCGCCGTAGATCGGACGCTTCTCAAGCACCTTGACCTGAAATCTGCGGTCAACAAGCCGTTTTGCCACGGTCAGGCCGGCAAGGCCTCCACCGATGATGAGCACCTTTTTATTGTTTCCGTTATTGTTTCCGTTCATCACTCAAGTTTACTGAATAGTTTTTTCCATTAAGCGGCTCTTGCCGGTTTCAGACAGACGACCGTCCCTCCATCGCCCGCGACAGGGTCGCTTCATCGATGAATTCAAGCTCCGCACCAACCGGAATGCCTCTGGCAATCCGGGTGACGTTGATACCAAGTGGTTTGAGCAGTTTGCTGATGTAGAGCGATGTGGTCTCCCCCTCAACCGTGGGATTGAGCGCCAGCACCACTTCACGCACACCACCCTCCGGATCAGCACTGATGCGCGAGAGCAGCTCACGCACTTTGATGTCGTCGGGGCCGACGCCGTCGAGCGGCGAAATCACCCCGTGCAGCACGTGATACAATCCTTTGTAATGGCCTGTTTTCTCGAAGGCAAGCACTTCGGTAGGCGACTCGACAACGCAGATAACTGAACGGTCGCGGCCCGGAGAAGTGCAGAACAGGCAGGGGTCGGTGCCGAGATCGGTGATGTTCTGGCAGACCGAGCAGCGCACTACCTTCTCCTTGACGTCAATCAAAGCAGCGGCGAGCTTTTCGACCTCGCCTCTCCGCTGCTGCAACACATGCATCGTCAGGCGCTGTGCGGTTTTCCGGCCAATGCCGGGCAGTTTGGCGAACTCTTCGATAAGCGCTTCGACGGCTCCTGAACTGTAACGCATGAAGTGTTGTGCTTATCCCTGACCGCCGAACTGTTTCATCAGATCGGCAGGATTGATCATGCCGCCGGCAGCTTTCTGAATCTCGCTCTGCGCAAGCTGCGCCGAAGCGTCAAGCGCCTTGTTGACCGCTGCAACGACCAGATCCTGCACCATATCGACGTCATCCATGATCTCGGAATCAATCGAGAGTTCAAGCAGCTTCTGGCGGCCATTGACTTTCGCCTTGACCATTCCGCCGCCTGCCTCGCCTTCGGAGACAAGCTTTTCGAGCTGCTTCTGCACATCCTGCATCTTCGCCCCAGCATCCTGAAGCTGCTTCATCATATCACCAAAATTGGGCATCGCCATGGTAGGTAGTCTCCTGTAATACGGTAGTCGTTTTTTTTGATCAGTCTTTCCTGCGCAACGCCCTGTAGATATTCTCAAGAATATCCTCGGTGGTGAGTTTGTACTTCTTGAGCAGGTCGTCCGGCTTGCCCGATTCGCCGAAGGTGTCCTCGACGGCAACCATCTCGATCGGCACCGGAATGTTACGCGCGCAGACGTTGGCCACGGCCTCGCCAAGTCCGGTGTACATCTGGTGCTCCTCAGCAGTGACGATCGCGCCGGTATCGTTGGCCGCGCGCACGATGGCAAGCGTGTCGATTGGCTTGATGGTGTGCATGTTGATGACGCGCACCGTCACTCCCTCCTTTTCCAGCAAGCGCGCCGCTTCGAGCGCCTTCCAGACCATGATGCCGCAGGCGATGACGGTGACATCCTTACCTGGGTGAAGTTCAATCGATTTGCCGATCTCGAAACCATCTTCGTCGGCGGTGAAATCCGGCACGTTCGGGCGACCGAAGCGCAGGTAAACCGGGCCTTCGTGCTCGATAATCGCCTTGGTGGCGCGTTTGGTTTCACTGTAGTCGCAAGGAACGACAACGGTCATGCGAGGCAGGCTGCGCATCAGGCCGATATCTTCGAGAATCTGGTGGGTCGCACCATCCTCGCCAAGCGTCAGGCCGGCGTGCGAAGCGCAGATTTTCACGTTGAGGTTGGAGTAGCAGACCGACTGACGGATCTGGTCGAACACGCGGCCAGTGGCAAAGACGGCGAAGGTCGAAGCCACGGCGGTTTTGCCGGTGGTGGCAAGGCCGGCGGCCATCGAAATCATGTTCGCCTCGGCAATGCCGGTCTGGATGAAACGCTCCGGAAACTCGTCACGGAAGAGGTTCATATTCAGCGAACCGGTCAAATCGGCGCAGAGAGCGACAACCGAAGGGTCTTCGCGCCCGGCTTCAAGCAATGCATCGCCGAACCCCTTGCGGGTAGCCTTGTTACCCCGTGAAGCGTACTTCCCGGCTTCCTCGATGATATTTTTCTCTCCCATTAAATGACAGAATACCTTAGATTGGAAAAATTTATGCGGGCTCCGGAGGGCTTCCGGGTTAAGCTCTGCCCATCTATCAATTTGCGATCACAGAGCACAGGTCGATGACGAAGGTTGAATATAAGCATACGCATATAGCAGCAAAAAAAAAATTAGGCCAAAACTTCCTGCTGGACAAGAACATCCCGCGCAAGATCGTCCGGGAATCCGGCATTAGAGAGGGCGAGCGCGTGCTGGAGATCGGCCCCGGTTTCGGCGCTCTGACGACGGCGATTCTGGAAGTGATGCCGTCGTTCACCGCGATTGAAAAAGACCCGAAGCTGGCGAAGTTCAACCGTGAGGAACATCCGCAAATCAAGCTCATTGAGGGCGACGTTCTCAAGGTTCCGCTTGAACCGCTCGCGGGCGATGGTAAACTCGCTGTGCTCGGCAACATTCCCTACTCCATCACCAGCCCGATTCTGTTCCGCCTGCTCGACCACCGGCACCTCGTCGCATCGGCCACCCTGATGATGCAGCACGAAGTGGCGCTGCGCATCGCCGCCGCGCCCGGCACCAAAGAGTACGGCATCCTCGCCGTGCAGATGCAGGCGTTCTGTGATGTGAACTATCTCTTTAAGGTCGGTCGCACGGTCTTCAAGCCACGCCCGGAAGTGGACAGCGCGGTCATCCGCCTGGTGCCGAAAGCCGAAGAGCCCGTCGAGGACAGCGAAGGATTTCGGCTCTTTGTACGAAGAGCATTCCACCAGCGCCGCAAAACGCTGCACAACAATCTGAAAGAGTATTACGACACCTCCGATGTGCCGGAAGCGACGCTCAAGCTGCGCGCCGAGGCGCTGACGGTGGGAGCATTGATCGAACTGTTCGGGCAATTACGACCCGTTGTTGCTACGCCGAACGAATCGGAACCTAACGTGGCCCTCACCGGCGAGGATGAAGCGCAGAAACCGGAGTGTACGCAGTTGTAGCACGCGAGAGTTCGAGCACCACCCAAGCGCCGACAATCAGGCCGCGCAATAAGTTTTTAGAGGCGCCCTAAACAAGTAGCAATTGTCAACCATCAATTAACTACCCTTCGCTGATAAACTCTCTCTCGTTCGCCTTGACGATCAGCACCGGAACCGGCGCTTTGCGCACCACCGCTTCGGCCACACTACCCATCAACAGTCGGCTCAGGCCTGTCTTGCCGTGCGAGCCCATGATGACAAGGTTCACATCGAGCTTAGTGGTCTGCTCAAGAATAAGCTCTGCCGGTATGCCGATGGCGACATCCGCGCTCACATCAACCCCTTCGTTCTTGCACTCATCGACCAACGGTACGAAATCCTCCCTTGCAGCAGCAGCAAGATCCTCCTCAAGCGGGATGTAGTTCAGCGTCATATCGGCTGCTATCGGACGCGGCTCGATGACATTGAGCAGCACGACCCTCGCTCCCATCGATTTGGCGAACTCGCAAGCGTAGCGACAGGCATTTTTCGAAGCTTCCGAAAAATCCATCGGACAGAGAATCGACTTGATGGTAATCATGGCCGTAGTGTTTGGACGTTAGAGTGTTGGTTGAAAACCGGTTCAGGATTTTTTCTCGAAAAAGGATTTGAACAAATCAATCGGCACCGGGAAAATGGTGGTTGAATTGTTCTCGGTCGCAATGTCCTGCAAGGTCTGAAGATAGCGCAACTGCAACGCAGCCGGGTTTTGCGCAATGATCGCCGCCGCTTCCGACAGGCGCTGCGCCGCTTGGAACTCGCCCTCGGCATTAATGATCTTCGAGCGGCGTTCGCGCTCTGCTTCGGCCTGCTTGGCCATCGCGCGACGCATCTCGTCGGGCAGGTCGATATCCTTCACCTCCACCTTGCTCACCTTCACGCCCCACGGTTCGGTATCCTTGTCAAGAATAGTCTGGATGCGCTCGTTAATCTCGTCGCGATCGGAAAGAAGATTGTCCATCTCGCCCTGTCCACAGACACTGCGCAGGGTGGTCTGAGCAAGCTGCGAGGTAGCGAAGTGGAAATCGGCCACATCGATAATCGCCTTGATCGAGTCAATCACCCGGAAATAGACCACGGCGCTCACTTTGACCGAAACGTTGTCGCGCGTGATGATGTCCTGCGAAGGCACGTCGAGCGTCACCGTGCGTAGGTCAACCCGCGCCATCCGGTCGATGTAGGGAATCAGGATAATGAGGCCCGGCCCCTTGGCCCCGATGATGCGGCCAAGCCGGAACACCACCCCGCGTTCGTACTCGGGCAAAATTTTCACCGCGGAGACGAAAAAGGCCACCGCCAGCACCAGTAAAACAAGAATATTCATCGAAATCATGACAACTCCTCTGTTGAGTTTGGTTTCACCTGAAGCTTCATTCCAGCAACACCCACAACCGTGACGCTTGATCCGACGGGAATCGGGCTGGCAGCCGATGCATCCCACAATTCGCCGTGCACGAACACTTTGCCGCTCTGGCCCGCTGCGATCGCGCGTTCGACCGAGCCTGTTTCACCGACCAATCCCTCCCTGCCGGAGATCACCTTGCGTCGAATCGAACGAAGCACCACAAAAACAAGTAACAGGACTCCCGCCGAAAAAGAAAGGAAAAGCGGCAGAAAAACCCACCAGTTGATGATAAGGCCAAGCTCCGGCTGATTGAACACCATGACCGAACCGATGAACAGCGCGACGAGTCCGGCGATAGCGAGCGCTCCGCTGCTGACGACGAAGATTTCAAGACCGAAAAAGAGAATGGCAAGCAGAATGAGCAGAAGGCCGGTGACGTTGACCGACAGAAGTTGCATCGCCCACGCGCCAAGCACGAGGGCAATGACGCCCGCCACGCCGGGGATGATCGCGCCAGGCGTCGAAAGCTCGAACCAGAGTCCGGCAAGGCCAAGAAGCAACAGGAAATAGGCGATGTTCGGGTTGGCGATGGTCATCATCAGCTCTTCGCCGAAGGTAGGAGCGGCCTCTGTGACAAGCACATTGTTGGTGTGGATGGTCACTTCCCCGGCGGCAGTCTCGACTTTGCGGCCATCGAGAAAAGCGAGCAGCTCTTTGCGATTGGCCGCCACCGTGTCGATCACGCCCGCCGCGAGCGCTTCCGACGCCGTCGAGGCGATGCTCTCGCGCACGGCCCGCTCCGCCCACTCGGGGCTGCGTCCCCGCTTCTGCGCCAAACTGCGGGCAAACGCGGCAAGATCGTTCTCGATCTTCTTGCCCATGACGCTCTTTTTGTCGAGCTGACCACCAAGCTCGACCGGATGCGCCGCGCCAGTCTCAGTACCGGGAGCCATCGCTGCCACATGCGCTGAGAGCAAAAGCAGCGCCCCCGCCGAAGCAGCCTGCGCACCGGATGGCGCGACATAGACCACGACCGGAACCTTCGAAGCCATCACCCCCTGAACCATCTGGCGAAGAGACGAAACAAGCCCGCCCGGCGTATCGAGCTCAACCAGCAGCAACGTGTCGTTCTCGCGATTCGCCTCATCAAGCTCGCGAAGAAAATATGCCGCGCTGCCGGGATTGACGCTTCCCGTCAGCGACATGGCGCGAATTTCAGTCGATTGGCCAATGAGCGGCACGGCGCAAAGCAAAAGCACTGCAATCGCCGGGATAACGCTGAATTTGAAGAGTCTGCTTACCATGACCTGAATCATTCTGAAACAAGTGGATTCCGCGATGCGCCATTAGTGATAAGAATAACAAAAAAAATGAGATAGTTCCTCTGAACCAGCGTTATCGATTATTTCCGTTTCACCCGGTAATCATGAAAGATTACGCCCAACACATCGCGCCCCCCTTTCCATGAAAAGGCCGTGCCGTAGCTGTCACCGTGATCGCTATACAACTCCCTCTTCGCCATTCACCAAAGCGGCTGTATGAGCCTTCAAGCAACCCTTCGATTCAGCCGGCATCCGCGCAGACCGAATCGTCCGTGAAGTGCGGAAACCATCCACTCTTCAGCAACATCGCGGCGATAGAACGACCATCCCCGGTACGGCTCAGATGTATGGGGTTATAGCAAGATGCATCGAAAAATCCTCTTGGATTATTATCGAAGAAATGGCCGTAAGCGCTTCACGCAACTGCTTCAAACGACGCGATCCTCTGCATCATGCTTCGGAACTCGGGATTTGGGGGCTCCAGCTCTTTTCCGTTGCTCATGACCGGTTGTGCGAGCACGACACTTGCGTGGGGCACACCAAGCTTTTCAGGAATTCTGAAAAAATCGAACCGCTCGGCAATAGAGACGTTCCGCAAGGTTTCGATACCTGCAAGGTCGGCAGTCGTATCAGACTCTGAATGGGCCGCAAAGACCCGCTTTGAGAAGGGAAACCGGTGATCGAATCCTTCGATGATAATGTCGGTCTCCTTGATGAGACGGGCAAGCTGCGTCGCGCCATCCATATCGACATGGCTGTACCGATAGGGGTTGTCACCGATCAGCGGACTGTTGAAATCGAGCAGATCAGCCAGAAACGTCCGCAACAGCTTCTCCTTGATTTCACCGATCAGTCCGAAGGGGCCGCCCGCCAGATCGAGCGCGGCTGAAAAAAGATAGAGCGCGCCTTGTATTTTCGGGTTGACCGCTGCCATGTAGAAGCTGAGCGCACCGCCGGTCGAGAGTCCACCAATGGAAACCTCTCCGGCTTTGGCCGCCGCCGCGTTGATGGCGAAGCTGGTATTGGATTTCCACTCTTCGAGTTCGACCTCCTCCATGCCGTTCGGCTCTTTCAGGCCGTGGCAGTGCAGCAACGGCAGATAGACGTTATAGCCGAGGTGATGGAAAAAATAGTCACCAATCGCCGTCATGAACCAGGGAGAATCCGACAAACCATGCACCAGCACAATCGCCTTTTCGACCGGATCCGAATGCTCCAGGATTCTGGGATGACATCCATCACGAACGTTTTGAGGTGAAAAATAGGTGAAGCGCTCGTAGTAGCCGAACCATTCGTCATCACGCGCCACGTCAGTATGCTGATGTACCATTGTTGCTCCAGGTTAAACGTAATGGGGTTTACTTTTGAAAAGTAGTCGATACAATACGCTGAACCAACAATAATGCCTCATTATCACTTGCCATTGCGATATTGAAGCCTGCGTTTCATGACAACATGACAAAAAGCCACAAGCAGGGGAAAAGCGCGTTTGGATCGGCCACAAGCAAAAGACAAACTTGTTGACGAATAGATTTGGATAAACCGGATATTCTCCTAAATTAAAGGCCATAACATCGTGGGGTGGAGCAATTGGTAGCTCGTCGGGCTCATAACCCGAAGGTTGCAGGTTCAAGTCCTGTCCCCACCACTAAAAAGCCGCCCGCAGTATGAGGCGGCTTTTTTATTGTACAAGCGTAAGGGAGACCGTACACGATGTACGAAGTTTTGGCGTCAAAACGATCAGCAAGACCGGTACAGCCAGGAAGGATTTGAACGGGCTCCTGAAGCATGCTGCTTCGAAACGTTTCTTGCCTCTGTCCTGTTGTATTGACAGGTTTACAGCGTAAAAATCAACCAATCTTGCTGACTAAAAACTATGTTTTATTTCGACCCGGTATATTTTCTGTTCGCCCTTCCGCCGCTGCTACTTGGCATCTGGGCGCAGTTCAGGGTAAAAGCTGCATTCAAGAAGTACTCGCAGGTGGCGACCCAGAATGGCATCACCGGCGCGCAGGCGGCGATGCGCATTCTCCAGCGCGGGGGGCTTGGTAATGTGAACGTTGAAATGACGACAGGAATGCTCTCCGACCATTACGACCCGCGCCACAAGGTGCTGCGCCTGAGCGAACAGGTCTATAGCCTGCCAAGCATCGCTTCGGTTGGCGTCGCCGCGCATGAAGCCGGTCACGCCTTGCAAGACAAGAAAGACTACTTCCCGCTCACGATCCGCTCAGCGATGGTTCCGGTGGTCTCGATCGGCAGCAATCTCGGCCCGATTCTTTTCATGATCGGCTTCTTCCTGTCCGGCACGCTGGGCAGTTCGCTGGCGTGGGCTGGCATAATTCTGTTCGCTGGCACGGCGCTCTTCGCGCTGGTGACGCTGCCGGTGGAGTTCGACGCCAGCCGCCGCGCCAAGGAACTGCTGGTTTCGCAGGGCATCGTTTCGCAACGCGAAATGGAGGGCGTCAACGCCGTGCTCGACGCTGCCGCACTAACCTACGTAGCTGCCGCCGCACAGGCAATCATGCAGTTGCTCTACTATGTCATGGTGATGAACCGGCGGGATTGACATGAAGGGAATACACAAAAAAAGGCGGCCAACAAGCCGCCTTTTTTTGTGTGCAAGATCGGTCGGATCATTCAAATCGGGATGATCCGACCGATCCGACTGATCTAAAAAACAGAACAATCAACCGAGCACTTTCAGCACTTCCTGGCGCATCTGAGCATAGGGAATGGCTCCGGCGGTGCGCCACTTGAGCTGGCCACCGACGAAAAGCATGAGAGCGGGAATGCCCTGCACCTGGAAACGGGCGGCAGCATCGGGTTGCTGGTCAACGTTGACCTTGACCACAGTAACCCGGCCTTTAAACTCTTTGGCAAGCTGCTGAACGGCTGGAGCCACAAGCTTGCACGGTCCGCACCAGTCCGCCCAGAAATCGATGAACACGGGAAGCTTGCTTGTTCTGATAAGATCATCAAGTGATTGAGCCATAATAGTGATACAACATTATCGTTTCGCTGATTACCTGCAAAAAAGCCGCCGTCAATGACAGGGCTTGTGCATAGACAAACCGTGTCTCGACGTTGAGCGTTTCAATCGCCCAAACGGAGCACGATATAAGCCCAGAGAGCTACGTTTGAGGCGTCTGAAACTTATAGCCAACCGGTAAGGTTGATCTGGAAAATTACGGTTCACCGCCCTGTTTTGTTGATTGAGCTATCGTCAAAGCACAGGCATTTCACCATTGCCAATGAACGACATCCTTGAAAAACCGAGAAAAATATACGTCACCCGCACCATCGAATTCAATGCCGCCCACCGGTTATACAACCCCGAGTTGACCGAGGAAGAGAATCAACATTGTTACGGAAAATGCAGCGGCGAATACGGGCATGGACACAACTATCTGCTTGAAATCACCCTTTCAGGCCCGATCAATCGCAAAACCGGTTATCTTTTCGACCTGAAAAAGCTGAAAGCGATTCTTGAAGAACAAATCGTCGCACGATTCGATCACCGACACATGAACTTCGAGGTCAAGGAGCTTGAGAACCATGTCCCAACGACGGAGATTCTGGCCGTCGTCGTCTGGGACATCCTCGAATCGCGACTGGAAACCATTACCAAACAGGAGGTTAACCTCCATAAAGTTAAAATACATGAAACAGGAAAAAACAGTGTCACCTATCTTGGCGAATAACCGATCCTCGCAATCCGCGCTTGCGCAGTGCGATCTCGACGAGTGCTTTGATGAAGCCCGTGAGCGCCAGGAGGTGGAACGCCTTAGCTCAATGGGCGATGCAGTCTATAGCCTGCTGCAAGGCATCGGAGAGGATCCGGAACGCGAAGGGCTGCTGATGACGCCGGAGCGGGTCGCCAAATCGCTGCGCTTCCTGACCAAGGGGTATGAACAGGATCCGGAAACGTTGCTGACCAAGGCGCTCTTTACCGAGTCATACGACGAAATGGTGCTGGTCAAGGATATCGACATCTACTCGATGTGCGAGCACCACATGCTTCCCTTCTTCGGTAAGGCACATGTGGCCTATATTCCCGACGGCAAGATTGTGGGACTGTCGAAAATTCCGAGAGTGGTGGAGGTGTTCGCCCGGCGGCTTCAGGTACAGGAGCGCCTGACCCAGCAGATTCGGGATGCGATCCAGCACGTGCTCTGCCCGCGCGGAGTGGCTGTGGTGGTCGAGGCGACGCACATGTGCATGGTGATGCGCGGCATCGAGAAACAAAACTCGGTGACAACGACATCGGCCATGTCTGGCGAGTTCATGACCAGCCAGTCCACCCGGAGCGAGTTCCTGCGCCTGATCGGCCACCACTGACGGCACGACGGAAATTCCTCACAGCACGAACCATGAAGGCCTGTTATTAAGAACAGCAGGCCTTCATTGTTCCAGCCATTCCAGTAACACGTTACGCCCCAGATCGACCGCATGAGCCAGATGAGCGCGCATCGGCTCGGCTCAAACCGCATTGCCAAGCCCCAGGTCATGCGGCGGCCGCTAAGTGTTAACATAGATGTCGTGACAGAAGACGGCATACACATGCACCAGAATGCAGAACGAAAAAATCCACGCCACCACGTGATGCGCGAAGTGAAGATTGTAGCTGCTGCCGAAGAGCAGAATCATTCAGCCGAACAGAGCGT
>CBEUNJ010000048.1:0-12623 GCA_965544465.1 uncultured Chlorobaculum sp. | reverse complement strand
ATGACACTTTTTAGAGATGCCCTACAATATTGGAAAATCTTGGGATGAATGCCTTGTAACTCTCATCGGATTCTTTGAGATACCAAGTCGGATTTTTAGCTATGGTTTTGACCTGATTCCTGATAATGTTCCTGAAATGCTTACCAAGACCTCTGGATTGAAGTTCATACCATTCAACGGCTTCATCCAGTTCCTGAGCTGCAAGTTCATGAATTCTAATCCTCATGGTACAAACTGTCAAAATCCATTAATTTCGAGTAGTTATGGATATTGGAGGCCTGGGGTTGTTGCTTGCTCTTGCGGTTATTCTGGTGCTGTTCGGCGGCTAGAACATTCCCGAACTGGCTCGCGGACTCGGCAAGGGGATCAAGGAGTGCAAGAAAGCTCAGAACGATATTGGAACAGGAATTCAACAAGGTGGTCGATACAGCCTCGGACAGTAGCAAGCCGTCCAAAGAGTTCAGTGTTCAATCCTGACTGTTTCAGAAACCGTTAAAGCAGCGCTAAAACGCACCGCGCATCCCGACCGCGTGAGTGGCGCTCGCCATCCTTCCCGGACTTCCGGGAGAGGCTTCTTGTTCTGCGCCCGCTGTGCCATCCCCGGCGAGGTGCGCCCATGACGTTTTTTTTGTGGCATCTTTGTTACATTGAGAGGCAGGTCGTGAACAATCATTCAAGCCGTGAACGGTATGGGATCAATGCACCCCGAAAAGCATAGCTGGATCGTCAGGGCGGCGCGATTGTTGTTTGCCTCCGCGATTCTGTTTACGCTGTACGAAGCAACGGAGAGACATCCGCTGACAATTTTGCCTCCGTTGAGCAGTGACAAGGTGCTGCATGGCATGGCGTTTTATCTCCTTTCTTTTCTTATGGATATGGCCTATCCATCAAACCGCATCCTGCTGCGAAAGGTGCTTTTTCTTGCATTTTTTGGAATTTTCATTGAATTGGTGCAGGTTTATCTGCCTTGGCGAAGCGCCGAGGTGATGGATTTCATCGCTGATTGCATTGGCATCGCGTTGTATCTGATTCCTGCCTTGCTGGCTCGTCAGATGCTCAAGCGTCGCAGCAGCACAATCGTCTGAAATACAATTTGCTGAACGTTTTCGGATATACATTATGACCGAAGAGTGTATTATCTGTGATTTCGAAAACCAGTGCCTTGAGTGGCGTAATGTGGACGATACCGTCATGGGTGGCGGCTCGAAAAGCTCACTTCTGGTGGACGATTCAGGACAGGCTACCTTCGCGGGTCGCCTGTCGCTTGATCGAAAGGGTGGATTCGCCTCGGTGCGAACCGCTCCCGAAATGCAGAATTTCAGCGGGTACGACCGCTTCAGAATCCGGCTGAAGGGCGATGGCCGTCGCTACGATTTCCGGGTAAGGAACAATACCGATGCTCACGGCCTGGTCTATGGGTGCGGTTTCGACACGGTTCCCGGAGTGTGGTCGGAGGTCGATCTGCCGTTTTCGGAGTTTCATCCGCTGGCTGGAAGAGGCGATGAGGGGCAGGATGGCACGCCGTTCGACTCCTCGAACGTGATTCAGATATGCTTCCTCGTGGCCGGGCAGCAGAAAGGAAACTTCAACCTTCAGATCGACTGGATTAAGGTGGTTACAGCCTGACCGGAATGCCCTTGTCGCGAAGGTACTCCTTGGCTTCGCGGATGGAGTAGGTGCGGAAGTGGAAGATTGAGGCTGCCAACGCTGCGTCGGCGTGCCCCTTGGTGAACCCTTCGTAGAGATGTTCGAGGTTGCCCGCGCCGCCTGATGCGATGACCGGAATGTGTACGGTGGTCGAGATCATGTTGAGGATTTCGTTGTCGTATCCCTCCTTCGTGCCGTCGCGATCCATGCTGGTCAGCAAAATTTCGCCTGCGCCAAGTTCCTGCACCCGGTGCGCCCACTCGACCGCTTTAAAGGCGGTTGGTTTTTTCCCCGAATGGGTGTGTACGATGTACTCGCCGTTCACCTTTTTTACGTCAATCGCTACCACGACCGCCTGTGAGCCGAACCGTTCGGCGATGCGCGAAATCAGCTCCGGCTCGCTGACCGCCGCCGTGTTGACCGACACCTTGTCCGCGCCGTGCAGAAAGACGTCGCGCGCCCGCTCGACCGAATTGATACCCCCGCCAACCGTCAGCGGAATGAACACCTCGCCTGAAACTTTCAGTACCTCTTCAAGCGTTGTCCTTCTCGATTCGATCGATGCGGAAATATCGAGAAAGACCAGTTCATCGGCCATTTCGCTATTGTAGAACCGGGCTTGTTCGAGAATCGAACCGGCGTCCCGGAGGCCTTCGAAATTGATGCCTTTGACGACTCGCCCATCGCGGACGTCGAGGCAGGGGATGATTCGTTTGGCTAACATTCGTTCGAGAGGGTTTGGGAGTCGCAAAGCCCGGCATTATGGCGGGGTCAGCACTCAAGAAATCACAAAACTTTGAATCTGCAACAATATATCAAAGTCTTATTATATTAAGCCGCATTCAACGGACGCCTCTGAAATACGATACGATTCCCCCCTTTCAGGGACAAGATGTTTCGGTGGCGACCTCAACGCAGCAACGAGAACAGGAGCACAGTTATGAAATTTCCCGTTTGCGATTTCGCTGAATCCGAAGAGGGATTCTACTCCCAATGCGCCAGTTGCCCCATTGAAGCCGATCAGGCCGGATGCGCTCTGAGCGAGCAGGCGGACGGCACCTACGAGTTTGTCGGCGACACACCACATGGCGGCGTCAGGGCGGTTTTCTATTTCAAAAACGATGCGGGTGAACAGGTGGCCAAGCAGGATGCCGTGCATGTCGAAATCCATGAATTCGACGCAGAGGAGGCGCTTCTCGCTATTCTGTATGGCATGGTCGATCCGGAAGGCATGATCTACCTGAAAAAGGTCTGACACTTGAACTGCTCCGGCAAACACCCAACAAGGCAATCATAATGTTTGATATCCACAATCCAACGACCGACCATCAAGATATAAGGGATCTGACCATCATCGGTGGTGGTCCGACGGGTATTTTCGCAGCGTTCCAGTGCGGAATGAACAACCTCTCCTGTCGCATCATCGAGAGCATGTCGCAGCTTGGCGGCCAACTCGCGGCCCTCTACCCCGAAAAACATATCTACGACGTCGCGGGCTTTCCGGAAGTTCCGGCGATTGATCTGGTCGAGAGCCTCTGGACACAGGCTGAACGCTACAATCCCGACGTGGTGCTTGGCGAGACGGTCACGAAATATACCAAGCTCGACGACGGCACCTTCGAGACCAGAACCAACGCTGGCCACGTCTATCGCTCGCGTGCGGTGCTTATCGCCGCCGGCCTTGGCGCATTCGAGCCACGCAAGCTGCCGCAGCTTGGCAATATCGATCACCTTACTGGCAGTTCGGTCTATTATGCGGTCAAGTCGGTTGACGATTTCAAGGGCAAGCGCGTGGTGATTGTCGGCGGTGGTGATTCGGCGCTCGACTGGACGGTGGGGCTCATGAAGAACGCTGCGTCCGTGACACTTGTGCACCGCTCCAAGGAGTTTCATGGTCACGGCAAGACCGCCCACGAGGTTGAGCAGGCCAGGGCGGATGGCACGATCGATGTGCACTTGCAAACCGAGGTCGCCAGCATCGAGGAGTCGAATGGTGCATTGACGCGCGTGCATTTGCGCTCTCGCAACGGCGAGGAGTGGGTGGTTGATGCTGATCGTCTCCTTATCCTGATCGGCTTCAAGTCAAATCTCGGACCGCTGGCCGGATGGGATATCGAACTGGCTGAAAACGCGCTGGTGGTTGATTCCCACATGAAAACTTCGGTTGATGGCCTTTACGCAGCGGGCGACATTGCGCACTACCCCGGCAAGCTCAAGATCATCCAGACCGGGCTGAGCGAAGCGACGATGGCTGTGCGCCACAGCCTCTCCTACATCAAGCCGGGCGAGAAGATTCGCAACGTCTTCAGCAGCGTCAAGATGGCCAAGGAAAAGAAAGCTGCCGAGCAGCAGAATGGTGGGGAGAACAAGGCGCAGTAACTTCATGCTTGTTTCAAGCTCTTCACAGCCTTCGGCGTTGCAGACATGGATGCTGGCTATCCGACCGAAAACGCTCCCCGCGGGCGCCATGCCGGTGGTGATCGGCTCGGCGCTCGCGGCAGCTGGCGGCGTGTTCAAGCCGCTTCCGGCGCTGGTGGCGCTCGTTTGCGCTCTCGGTATCCAGATCGCCACCAACTTCATCAACGAAATTTACGATTTCAAGAAGGGGGCCGACACCGCTGAACGGCTTGGCCCGACGCGCACGGTCGCCGCTGGCATCATCACCGAGCAGACGATGACGCGGGCCTCCATCGCCCTCGGCGTTTCGGTGTTCGTGCTCGGCTTGTACCTCGTTGCCATCGGCGGCTGGCCGATCTTCTTGATCGGCGTGCTCTCGCTGCTCTTCGCGTGGGGCTATACCGGCGGGCCGTTTCCCATCGCTTACTCAGGACTTGGCGACGTGTTCGTCTTCATCTTTTTTGGCCTTGTGGCAGTTGGTGGCACCTACTACGTGCAGGCGCTCTCGCTGCCGCTGCCGGTGCTCGTGGCCGCCGCCGCGCCGGGCGCGTTTTCGGTCTGCATCCTGCTGGTGAACAATATCCGCGACATCGCCACCGACCGCCAAGTGGGCAAGATGACGCTCCCGGCCCGCATCGGCGCTCCGGCGGCCCGTGCGCTCTACGTCGCGCTCGTCGCGCTTGCCTACGCCGTACCGTTTTGGCTTGTCGTCCGCGCCGGGTACTCTCCGTGGTGCCTGCTGAGCCTCGTGAGTCTGCCGCTTGCTATCGGCCAGATTCGCACGCTTTACGCCTCCGAAGGCCGGGCGCTGAACGCGGTGCTTGCCGGTACCGGCAAGGTGCTGACCGTGCACGGCGTGCTCTTTTCGCTCGGCCTTGTCATTCCCAATATTATGTCGATTGTACGTCCATGAACACCGATCAGGTTCGCGTTGCGCTCGTCCAGATGAGCTGTGTGGAGCATCCGCAGGAGAATCTCCAGAAAGCCGAGCAACGCATCGGCGAGGCGGCGGCGGGCGGGGCGCACATCGTCTGTCTGCAAGAGCTGTTTGCTACGCGCTACTTTTGCCAGACTGAGGAGTACGAGCCGTTCGGGTACGCCGAGCCGATTCCCGGTCCCTCAACTGCTGCGTTGCAGGAGCTGGCCGCCGAACTCGGCGTGGTGATCGTGGCCTCGATGTTCGAGATCCGCGCCCGTGGTGTGCACCACAACACGGCGGTGGTGATCGATGCCGACGGCAGCTACCTTGGCAAGTATCGCAAGATGCACATCCCCGACGATCCCGGTTTTTACGAAAAGTTCTACTTCATTCCCGGCGATCTCGGCTACAAGATGTTCAAGACGCGCTTTGGCAACATTGGCGTACTGATCTGCTGGGATCAGTGGTATCCCGAAGCCGCGCGGCTTACGGCGCTTCGCGGAGCGGACATCATCTTTTATCCAACGGCTATCGGCTGGGCAACATCGGAGAGTTCGCAGGAGGTTCGCGCGAGCCAGCAGCAGGCGTGGAAAACCGTGCAGCTCGGCCACGCGGTTGCTAACGGCGTCTATGTCGCCGCCGCCAACCGCGCGGGCACCGAGGGCGAGCTGGAGTTCTGGGGCAACAGCTTCGTTTCTGACCCCTTCGGGCAGGTGGTTGCTGAAGCTGCGCACAACGGCGAAGAGATTCTCTACGCCGATTGCGACTTCTCGCAGATCGGCTTCTACCGCCAGCACTGGCCCTTCATGCGCGACCGCCGCATCGACTCGTACGACGAAATTTCCCGGCGCTGGATTGACGAATAAACTGTTTTGACGATGAACCTGTTTGGCCAAATTATTCTTTTTACGCTCATCGGCACCTGGCTCATCAAGCTGGCCGCCGATCTGCTGAACCTCCGCGCGGCGTCGCCGACGCTGCCCGAGGCGTTCCGAGATGTGTACGATCCGGCGGATTACCGCCGCTCGCAGGAGTACCTCCGGGCCAACACGAAATTCTCGCTCATCAGCTCGACCTTCGATCTTGCGCTGCTGCTCGTTTTCTGGTTCGCAGGTGGCTTCAACTGGCTTGACCAGCTCATCCGGGCGTTGGGCTTTGATCCCATCGTCAACGGCGTGCTCTACATCGGAGCGCTGCTACTCTTCCAGGGCGTCGTCGGCTTGCCGTTCAGCATCTACCACACGTTCGTGCTCGAAGAAAAGTTCGGTTTCAACCAGACCACGCCGAAGGTGTTCGCCGCCGACCTTATCAAAACAGTGCTGCTCTCTGCCGTCATCGGCGCGCCTGTGCTGGCGGCGATTCTCTGGTTCTTCCAGAGCGCCGGGCCGCTCGGCTGGCTCTGGGCTTGGGGTGGCGTGACGGCGTTCAGCCTTATTTTGCAATACGTCGCGCCGACCTGGATCATGCCGATGTTCAACAAGTTTGAGCCGCTCGAAGATGGAGAACTGCGCCAGTCTATCATGAATTACGCTGCCGAGGTGCGCTTTCCGCTCACCGGAATTTACGTCATGGACGGCTCCAAGCGCTCGGCGAAAGGCAACGCTTTTTTCACAGGATTCGGTAAGAACAAACGCATCGCGCTCTTCGACACGCTCATCAAGAATCACTCCACCGGCGAGCTGGTCGCCATCCTCGCGCACGAAATCGGCCACTTCAAGAAAAAGCACATCCTCATGTCGATGGTGCTGAGTATGCTCAACATGGGGGTGGTTTTCTACCTGCTCTCGCTTTTCATGAACAACCGGATGCTCTTCGAAGCGTTCGACATGCAGCAGACCTCGGTGTATGCAAGCCTGCTTTTTTTCTCACTACTCTACAGCCCGGTGGAGTTCATCATTTCGATTTTGATGCAGATGCTCTCGCGGCGCAATGAATTCGAGGCCGACCACTACGCCGTTACGACCTACCGGAATGGCGCATTGCTGGCCGACGCGCTCAAAAAGCTTTCGCGGCAAAACCTCTCGAACCTGACGCCGCATCCGTTCAACGTCTTCCTGAACTACTCCCATCCGCCGGTCTTGCAGCGCATCCAGAGAATCGAAGCGGCGGCCCGGCACTGAACACCATCCAACCCATGCCAGCCATAACGCACCGATGAGCGAACTGACCTGCTTCATGCCGCCCGAGTGGGCACCGCACGCCTCGACCTGGCTTTCGTGGCCGCACAAGCTCGAATCGTGGCCCGGCAAGTTTGAGCCGGTTCCGGCGGTCTTTGCCGAACTCGCGTATCAGCTCAGTCGCTCCGAGACGGTCAACATCAACGTGCTCGACGACGCGATGGAGGCGAAGGCGCGTGAGCTGCTGAAGGAGCGCGACCCCGAGGGGAAATACGCCGACAGGAGGGTTTTCCACCGCATTCCTACCAACGACGCCTGGTGCCGCGACCATGGCCCGAACTACGTCATCCGCACCCGTAACGGCCAGCGTGAAAAGGTCATCATGAACTGGGAGTACAACGCTTGGGGTGGCAAGTACGAGCCATACGACGACGACAACGCTGTGCCGGAGCGCGTGGCCAAGGCGCAAGGCCTGCCGATGGTTTCGACCGGCATGGTGCTCGAAGGCGGCGCGATCGACGTGAACGGCGCGGGTCTTCTGCTCACCACCGAAGCTTGCCTGCTCAACCCAAACCGCAATCCCGCGCTGAGCAAGGCTGAGATCGAAGCAAAGCTTTCGCGCTACCTCGGCATCCGCAAAGTGCTCTGGCTCGGCGACGGCATCGCAGGCGACGACACCGATGGCCACGTCGATGATATGGCCCGCTTCGTCAACGAAAACACTATCGTCATCACGGTCGAGGACGATCCGGAGGACGAAAACTACAAGCCGCTCCGGGAGAACTACGAGCTTCTCAAAACCATGACTGACCTCGACGGCAAGCCGCTCAACGTCGTCAAGCTCCCCATGCCCGAGCCAGTCTATTACGACGGCGAACGCCTTCCGGCCAGCTACGCTAACTTCTACATCGCCAACAGCGTCGTGCTGGTGCCGACCTACCGCTGCCCGCGCGATCAGCAAGCCATCGACGTTTTGCAAGAATATTTCCCCGGTCGGGAAGTCATCGGCATCGATTGCAGCGACCTCATCTGGGGCCTCGGTGCGATCCACTGTGTGACGCACGAAGAGCCGATGGGTTAAGGGGATAATTTCCCTTATCGAATATGCAAGTACGCTCCGGTTTCTGTGCTCCATCCGCCTTGCACTCAGGCCGTTCGTGACACTTTTTAGAGATGCCCTTTAGCGGTTGCCCTTTAGCAGAAAACCGGCTACAGTGGCGCTCGCCGGAAGTGGACTGAGCTGACGCAAAACGACCCGGTGGACAACGAGTATTGTCAATGTCCACCGGGTCAGCTTTGTCATCTTTACCCGTCGCTCTCCGTTCATCGCTTCATTCAATCCATGAAGGTCACGCACTCTTTCTTTTTCGGTGGGGTTTCGGGGTAGGGATCCGCCGGGTAGCCGAAGGCGGCTGCGGCGTAGGGCTGGTAGCCTTTCGGGATGGCGATGCCCAGCTCTTCGAAAGCGGCTTTGCCCTTGTCGGTGGCGTAATACATCATGATGGCGTTCGTCCAGCAACTGCCGATGCCGAGCGAGGTTGCGGCGATCATCATGTTTTCCATCGCCAACGTACAGTCGCTCTGCGGAGCCAGCGCTTCGGGGTCGCCCGAGATGATGATGAGCACCGGGGCGTGGTACAAGACGCTGAAGCCCTCTTGTTTGGCGATCTCTCTCAGGGCGTTGACCTTCGAGCCGATAAAGGCGCTGAGGCAGTGCTCTTCGAGTTTGCCAAGCAGATCGGCATTCCGGATGACCGTGAAATGCCACGGCTGCTGGTTCATCGCGGTCGGCGCGTGGCGTGCCGCTTCGAGCATAAGATCAAGCTCTGGCTGACCAACCGGATCGGGGCGATAGGCGCGTACGCTGCGCCGCCTGAGAATTGTCGATATGGTTTCGTTCATAACCCCTCCGTCTCTTGGTTTTGGCGGTTCGAGCCTGTCGGGAGCGCATGGCTTAGTTGGTCTCTACATGAATGCCATGTTGCGGCTTCGGATCGAAAACCTGGTAATTTTTGTCCACATGCAGGTCGGCGAGGTGCATCAGCGACCGGACGTGATGGTGTTCCCGTTCGAGCACGCGCCAGCGGTAACCGTCGGTCGGCTCCTTGCAGCGCAGCAACTGGCTGAGCTTGGTTTCGTGATAGGTCAGGTCGATAAACACTCTCAGGTCAACGCCTTCGGTGCGGATGGCGTAGAGTCCATCGATGACGAGCACCTGAATCTTGCTGAAATCGGTGCTGAGTTGATCGACGTCGTCGGTGATGATGTCGATGCAGGGCATGGTCACTTTGCGGCTGTTGCGGAAATCGTCGATGTTCTGGTGTAACGTATTCCAGTCATATTCGTCAATGCCGACCGCCTCATAATTGCTGCTGATGCGGTGTTCTCGCCGCTCAAGTGGGTGGACGCGGTAGTAATTATCGGTGTGCAGAATCTTGACGCGGATGTTGAGCGCCTTGAGCAACAATGCCAGTGAGTGGGAAATTTCCGATTTACCGGCTCCCGATTCACCCGAGATGGCCACCACGAACTTGTAGTCGCCCTGTTCCTGAGGCTTCAGGTCGGCCAGCACTCGTTCGAGAATGGATTTGGCAGCTGATTTGTGTTGGTCGTTGATGAGTAAAACGTCTCCGAGCATTGGAAGTAATTCTTTAGGGTGAAGGCTCGTTTCAAGAGGAGCTTTTAAAGCGAAATTTAACGCTTTTCTGCGGGAATGTTACAATGGAAAGTGACGGCTGAGTTTGCCGTGCCGGAGTCCGCGCTTTGCTCGTCGTTTGGCGGCGTTCATTGTCGTGCCGTTCACCCGGTTCCCGCGGCTTTTCTCTTGCCCTTTTTCGGATTCTGATCGCTTTGCCGGACTTGATCCGTTTGATGCGCAGGGCGTTTGTCGCCGTAGCGTTGACCAGCAGATAGATGTTATCCCTGCCAATCCGGATATCGCACTGGCGAATGGCGAGCCTGTCGATGCTCAACTCGATGGTTTGGCCAGCTTTGGCGTGGCCGACCGCGCTGGTGATGATTGCAGGAAGCCGGTCAACGAACGCGCCGATCTGCACGTTTAGCCGCGTGGCGAGGCTGTCGCGGATGGCGTCGTGCAGCACGAGCTCGCCGGTGCTGACAATCGGATTACCGGTATCGATGGAGTAATCAAAGTTGTCGATGCGGATGGTGTGCAAGGGCACGTCGTAGCGCAGGTTGCCGCTCATGACGATGTGGCCTTTCAGGTCTCGGTCGGTCATGACGGCCACCGATAGCCCTTTGGTCGAGCCGTACGCTCTGACGCCATTGATGAGCACCTCGTAGCCCGAGCGGCTGATGGTGTGGTTCTTGAAATAGTTGTTGAGATGCCTGTTGATGCTGGTGAAGGGAACCAGGGCGTAGAAGTTGACATCGGAGATGGTCGATACGCTGTCTGCCGGCGTTTTACGGAACGGCGGTAGAGGCGCTGGCGGGAGCATTGCGGTCGTGTCGGTCAGCATCCTCATGCTGGTTCTGATCCGGGTGTTGCAGATGATGGCCTTGTCGTTTAGCGCGATGTGTCCGGTGATGTCGTTGCAGCGGAAGCGCAGCCAGATGGGCATCGGTTTTCGGGTGAGCACGATCGGCTCCTGCAACTCCTTCCAGACCGCGCCGATGGTTGGCCAAAGGCTTGCCGACTTGTGAATCTCCTTGTCGAGCAGAGCGGTCAGGCTGCGGCTGTTGTCGGTGAGCAGGGTGTCGAGATTGGCGCGGATATTTTTGCGGAACGGTCCGATCTTGACCACCGGTTCCTGTTCCCACCGGATATTCACAATTCTGAAATGCGTGCGGAGACGCCAGTTGCGGTCAATGGCTATGGGCGTCGAAAAGGTGAACAGCGCCTTGGCGTGCAGCGGCTTGACCAGCAGTTTGGCGAGAAACTTGCCGAAGCGGCTGTCGGTGAGCCGTGCTTCCGCCGAAACCGGAAAGGTGCAGAACAGCTTCCGGCCATTCGAGCTGATGGTGATGGGTTCATCACGGGTCAAGGTCAGCGAGATGCGCTCTTTTTGCGATTTCTGAAGCCACAAATCGGCTTTCAGGAAGTTACCGCGAATCTTGCCGTTCAGGTAGTCGGCAAGCACGGCGTGCTCGATGCTGATGGGCAGGTTGAACACCGAAGAGCGCCGTTCAAGCTGGACGTCGCTTGTCAGGGGCGCAGGCGCTTTGGTGCGTAGAATCGTGTAGTTGCGGTGCAGCCAGAAGCCGATTGCCGCCAGCAGCGTGGCGATGATGCCGGTGATGAGGAGTGCTTTTTTCATCGTGCTTGTTCTCGGATGAATGATGGCAAAAGCCGGGGAACTCCTGGAGCGTTGACATACCTCAAGGGCACCGTTAAAAAGTGTTACGAGAGAGCCGATTGCTGCGTTGGGTGGTGCTCGTAACAAGTTTTTAGAGCTGCTTTTAATATACTATTGATTTCGGCCACTGTTCCAAACAGGTCGGAAACTTGCCGTGTTGCGGCAACAGCCAGCGGGAAACAAACAGCAGCGCGCGTGTGTTCGAGCAGGTGGTATCAATGAATTTTTCCCATTCTGTTATGAATACTTTTCGTATTGCGGTGCTGGTCGGCAGCATCAGGCGCGAGTCGCTGAACCGCAAGCTTGCCGACGCGCTCATCCAGCTTGCGCCGACCGATTGTTCGTTTCATCACCTGAAAATCGACGACCTGCCACTCTACAATCAGGATGATGACGAGTTTCCTTCCGATGCGGTGCAGCGCTTGCGTCGCGACATTGCCGAAGCCGACGGCCTCATGATCGTTACGCCCGAATACAATCGCTCGGTGCCCGGCGTGCTTAAAAACGCCATCGATCACGGCTCGCGTCCTTACGGCCAGAACGCCTGGGCGGGCAAACCCGCTGGTATCATCGGCCTGTCCCCAAGCCCCTGTGGCACGGCGCTCGCCCAGCAGCACCTGCGCAACATCCTCGCCGTGCTCGACGTCCCGACCATGGCCCAGCCAGAGGGCTACATCCAGCACTACGCCGACCTGTTCGACGCCGAAGGCGGCATCGGCCCCGGAAGCCGCGATTTCTTGCAGCGGTGGATGGATCGCTTCGCCGCGTGGGTGAGGCTGTGCGCGGGGGGATGAGCGTGAGGGTTACTGTTTTTCTGCTTTCTGTGTCGCTCGACGTTCATCAATGGTTTCTGTTCGCGGCATTCTGTTTTAGACTGCATATATTTTACTACAAGGATGCTCACCATCAACAACATCAATTATGCAGATCGACAGCATTGAAGTAAGGAATTATCGTCTGTTTCGTTAGGCAGAACTGAAAAATCTGCCACGTATGACCATTGTGGTCGGTGCGAACGGTTCGGGTAAGTCAACCTTGTTTGATGTCTTCAGCTTTCTCAAGGAGGCGTTGTCGCAGAGTGTTGCTGTTGCTGTCAATAAACGTGGTGGATATAAAGAGCTGGTGAGCAGAGGTGAGCAGGGGCCAATTGGTTTTACCGTTCGTTTTCGGGAAAGCAGTGGCAGAATGGCTACATACCAGCTCGATGTTTCACAGGATGACGGACGT
>CBEUNJ010000047.1:0-12778 GCA_965544465.1 uncultured Chlorobaculum sp. | reverse complement strand
AAAAAAATCAACGGCGTTAAATCCATCACAACCACTGAAACCGCTTGTGGAGGCTGCCTCCGGCTGATTGTTCACGAGTATCGGAAGAATCCCTATATTCTGAATTGAACGGGCCGGAATGGAACCGATGTACCCGAACAACCACTTTTTCGATCTTGTGACCTTCGTGGTCGCGGATTCGCGCCTTCTAAACCGATTTCGCATGGAATTCACCCACATCAACGACAGCGGCATGGTCAGCATGGTTGACGTGTCGGGCAAACCGCCGACACGCCGCCAGGCCAGCGCCTCCGGCTGGATCGTCATGAGCCCCGAAACCATCGCCCTGCTCCGTGAACGCGAACTGCCGAAGGGCAACGTGCTGGCCGCAGCCAAGATCGCCGGCATCCAGGCCGCCAAGCAAGCCGCCAACCTGATTCCGCTCTGCCACCAGCTTAACCTGTCGTGGATCGACCTTGAGTTCGAAATTGACGATGACCGCATCGGCATCAGGGCGACCGTCATCACACGCGAGGCGACCGGCGTGGAGATGGAGGCGCTGACCGCCGTCTCCGTCGCGGCGCTAACCATCTACGACATGTGTAAGGCAGTGGACAAGCAGATGGAGATTACCGGCGTCAAGCTCGACCGCAAAACCGGCGGCAAGCAGTCGATGGGAGCGGAACACCGCCCGAAAAGTGCCGTCTTGGTGCTGTCGGACTCGATTGCGGCGGGCACGGCGACCGACCGATCCGGGCGTATTTTGCGGGATGGACTCGAAAGTGCCGGATGCCCGGTGGAGGAGCTGGCCGTCATTCCGGACGAACCGACGGAGCTCGTCGCGACGCTCGAAGCGTGGGTCGAAAAAGGCGTCGAACTCATCGTCACCTCGGGCGGCACCGGCCTCGGGCCGCGCGACGTAACCATCGACACGCTCACGCCGAAGTTCACCCGCCGCCTACCCGGCGTGGAGCAAGAGCTGCTGCGGTGGGGGCAGTCCAAGACGAGAACCGCGATGCTCTCGCGCCTCGCCGCCGGACTGATCGGCGACACACTCATCGTCTGCTTGCCAGGCAGCGCGGGCGCGGCAAGCGATGCACTCGAAGTGCTGCTACCCGCGATTTTCCACGCATTTCCGATGCTGAAAGGGGAGGGCCACGTATGAAAAGTGTTCAGGAAGCTCACGCAATTATCGCTGCAACGGTGCAGCAAATTCAGGAAACCGTCTCCGTGCCGCTGCACCAGCTCCGGGGCCGAGTACTGGCCGAAGAGGTTCACGCCGCTTTCCCGATGCCGCGCTTCACCAACGCCGCGATGGACGGTTTCGCGGTGCGGTTTGCGGAAATTGCTGAAACGTCGGATGGTTCGCCGATAACGCTGAAGGTCTCGCAGGAGCTTGCCGCCGGAGCGCTCTCCGCTGCGCCGCTCGAAGCGGGAACTTGCGCACGCATCATGACCGGCGCACCAGTGCCAGAGGGTGCCGACACCGTGGTTCCGTTCGAGCAGACCAGCGGATTCGGAAGCGACACCGTGGAGTTCTACAAAGCGCCGAAGCGAAGCGCAAACATCCGCTACGCGGGCGAAGAGCTCGCAGCTGGCGACCTGCTCGTGGCCGCCGGAACCCGCATCACGCCAGCCGAAATCGGCCTGCTCGCCACCTTCGGACGCAGCTCGGCGATGGTGGCGCAAAAGCCGAACGTGACGTTCATCACCGTCGGCGATGAACTGCGTCTGCCGGGCGAAGAGGCCGAACCGCTGGCGATCTACAACAGCAACCTTGCGATCATCACCGTCTGCCTCGACGCTGCCGGAGCCGAAGTCGTTGAAACGCAACAGATCAAGGATGATCGTGAATCGATGCACAACGTGCTCGCAAAAGCTATCGCGCAGTCAGACATGGTCATCACTGCGGGCGGTATGTCGAACGGGCAGTATGACTTCATGCATGAAACGCTTGAAGCGCTCGGCGTGCAGCAAAAGTTCTGGAAGGTAGCCCAGAAACCCGGCAAGCCCTTCTACTTCGGCGCAGCCGGTTCGGGAACACTCTGCTTTGCGCTGCCGGGCAACCCGGTCTCGGCGCTGGTCTGCCTGCTCGAATACGCCCTGCCCGCCCTTGCGCTGATGCAAGGCGCAGCTCCGGCTCCAGCTCCGAAGTTCACCGCCGTGCTCGCGGAACCCTTCCCCGCCGACCGCAAGCGCTACCGTTTCCTGTTCGGCACGACCCGAATCGACGACGGCGCGCTCCATTGCTGCGTTACGCCGCACACCGACTCCTACATGCTCACCGCGCTCCGTGGGGCCGATTGCATAATCGAAGCCGCGCCGTCGCACGACCCGATTCCCGCCGGAACACTCGTCACCTGCTCGTGGCTTCCGTGGGCCAATTCCTTTTGATGCCGCACAACACGATGTTCCATCCATTTGAAATCGCCCTCTGCGGCCTCTCCGGCTCCGGAAAAACGACGCTCGTCGAAAAGCTGATCCGACGCTTTTGCGAGGACGGATTCGAGGTCGCAGCATTCAAGCACGGCTGCCACCGCTTTGAAATCGACCGCGAAAACAAGGACTCCGACCGCTTCACCAAAGCCGGAGCCGTACCGGTGCTCATCGCCGACCGCGAGAAAGAGGCGCTCATTTCGTGCGGAACGGATCGACTGGACATCGCCAGTTCAGTGCTCTCGGCGGATCTGCTGTTCGTTGAGGGATTGAAAGAGCTGCCGGTACCGAAGCTGTTGATGGTGGATCATAACCGCGCCGTGCTGCCGCTGCTTGAAAGCGCTGCAATCCCACATGTGCTCGCACTCGTACATGATGGCAACGCGGCTACACTCGAACGGTTCGGCCTGCCGCTTTTTCATCGGGATAAGGTAGCGGAAATCGGCGCATTTGTCGGTGGACGGTTCCGCACACAAGCCGAAGCCATACCGCTCTGCGGCCTCGTGCTTGCGGGCGGCCAAAGCTCGCGCATGGGGCGCGACAAGGCACTGCTCAGCTACCGCGACGCAAACCAGCTCAGCCGGACGGCAGCGCTGCTTGGCAAGGTTTGCACGGAGGTGTTCGTTTCCTGCCGACAAGAGCAGATTGCCGACTATCAAGCCGCCGCAGGCGTTCCGGCCATCGCCGACAGCTACCTCGACATGGGGCCACTCGGCGGTCTGCTGTCGGCGCAACGCCAGCGCCCCAATGCGGCGTGGCTCGTCGCAGCGTGCGACTTTCCGTTGATCGATAATCGGGCGATTGCTGCGCTCTCGGAGGCGCGCAACCCATTGCGCTTCGCCACGGCGTTCGTTTCCGATGACCGGAATCGTCCCGAACCGTTACTGACGATCTACGAACCGAAATCGCGCCGCCGCCTGCTCGAAGCGCACGCCGGGGGCAACGATTCGCTGCGCTCGTTCCTGCGAAGCAACCGCGTGCAGCTTGTCGAGCCACGCGACCCATCGGCGCTCTTCAACGCCAACGATCCCAAGGCTTTCAGCAAAGCCCGGCGGATAATGGAAAACGGAGACGAACGATGACGCGCGAATCGGAACAGAACAGCGCCGCACTCACCGACCGCTTTGGCCGCACGATCGACTACGTGCGCATCGCCGTCACCAGCGCCTGCAACCTGCGCTGCACCTACTGCCTGAAAAACGAAGAGGAGTCCAACCAGCGGATCGACCAGCTCGATGCCGGTACAATCACCAACATGATTGGCGTGCTCGCGGAGATGGGCATCCGCAAAGTGCGCTTCACCGGCGGTGAACCGCTGCTTCATCCGGAGATTGTCGAGCTGGTGCGCCACGCCAAAGCGACGCCCGGCATCAACACCGTCAAGCTCACCACCAACGGCCTGTTACTCGACCGGCATCTGGATGCACTGATCGCCGCCGGACTCGACGGCGTCAACCTCAGCCTCGACACGCTAAACGCCGAAAAGTACCACGACATCACCCGCCGCGACCGCTTCGCCGTCGTCCGCACGACGCTCGACCAGCTGCTCGACATGCCGGAGATAACCGTCAAAATCAACACGCTCATGCTCCGGGGCATCAACAACGACGAGATTCCGAACTTCGTGGAGCTCACCCGCAAGCACAGCGTGACCGTGCGCTTCATGGAGCTGCAACCGTTCGACGACCAGCAGATCTGGCACACCGGAAAGTTCATGGGAGCGGAGATGATCCGCGAACAGCTCCTGAAGCACTACCCGCAGCTCGAAGCGCTCACCGGGCGCGACACCGAGCACTACAGCTTCCGGCTAGCTGGACACAAAGGCTCCATCGCCATTATCCCGGCCTTCTCGCGCAACTTCTGCAGCAGTTGCTCACGCCTGCGCATTACGGCGGACGCGCGGGCTGTCAGTTGCCTCTACCATCAAGAAAGCATCGATTTGAACCCCGCAATCAGCGGCACGTTCAACGCTGAAGAGTTCAGGAACAAAATGGTTGAAGCAGTAGGCACAAAGCCAAAGGACGGTCTGCACAGCGGCCGCAACAACGCCGTCACCAGCATGTCGAAAATTGGGGGGTAGTATCAACTTTAGGGGTAAAATGCAGAAGCAAGCGCCTTGTGCCCGCCCTTGTGGAAAACGCTATAAAACCTCCACCGCGCTTCCCGCCTTCACCTTGCCGCCCGTCAGCACACGGCAGAAAATCCCTTCGCGCGGCATGATGCAGTCGCCAGTCGCCTGCTGGATGACGCAGCCGCCGTTGTGGCACTCCTTGCCGATTTGGGTCACTTCGAGCAACACCGTATCGCCGACCTGCAAGCGCTGGCCGACCTGAAGCCTCGGAAGATCGATCCCCCGAGTCACCATATTTTCGCCGAACATGCCGTACTCAAGCTCCGGCAACACCTTGCGCACCTCGTCGATGCTCTCGGCGGCCAACAGCGAAATCTGCCGGTGCCACTCACCCGCATGGGCGTCGCCCTCAATGCCCCAAGCCTCCCTGAGTTCGGCTGATCGAACCGGCAGCTTGATCGTTCCTTTTTCAACACTCATGCAGATAGCTTCAACAATAGCCATAGGTTGTACGGTTAAGGATAGCGGCGGATTCATAGAGCCAAAGATACGCATTCAGCGCTCATCCCAAAACCGGCAGAAAGAGTAATCACAGACACCTGAGCTTGACGTTCAACTCCAAACTCTGCCGTTCAAGCATGAACGCAGCATCCTTGAGCGATGGTGGGCCACAAAGCTTGACTTGGGATTGTTCGAGGTTCCAACCCCCTCTTTGGGCATCCCGAGGACGTTGGCGTCGAGCTTGCCGGGCAATCCCTTCTTTGCGCTGAACGGTGGTGCTCGCAATCCTCACGCACTGCAAGTACGCTCCGGTTTCTGTGCTCCAGCCGCCTTGCACTCAGGTCGCTCATGACACTTTGTAGAGATGCCCTGAAGTTAATGGGACATTGATTGATAACCTCCCCCCGGTTACGAAGCGGCTCAATCCACTGTTTAGCGATATTCTGCATGGCAAAATATATCAGTTTGATCATCGATTCGTCAGTCGGAACTGAACCTTTCTCCCAATGCCGCTGCCAGAGCTGACTGACCGAGGGATAATTGCCGTCCCATGTGGGTACCGAGCCAGAATTTAGCCCCTTCGTTCTGCGAAATCCACAGACCCAGCAGCTCTTTATGGCCGTCTATGGTGATGGCTAAGACCAGGTAAACAGCCTTGTTGCTGACCCTGCCGTCTTGACGGCTTTTGACGACAATGCAGTCGATCGATGGGCAGGTGCTTGGGATAGCCGATCTGCGCGTTCAGTTCACCCTGAATGTCGGGGGCTTTCTCTTGCTTTCTGACTATGGCCATTTACACACCTTATCTGACAGAATCTTTCAACCGACAGCTCGGCTCCCGCTCCCCTTCTAAAATTCATCCCTCTGAAACAAAAAAAGCTCCCGGTGTTGCCGGAAGCTTTTTGAATGTGGCGGAGAGGGAGGGATTCGAACCCTCGGTAGCTCTAATCGAACTACGTCGGTTTAGCAAACCGGTGCCTTCAGCCACTCGGCCACCTCTCCTGAACTTGGTGCGGAGGATGAGGGACTCGAACCCCCAAGGGCGCAAACCCGGCAGTTTTCAAGACTGCTGCCTTACCAATTAGGCTAATCCTCCAAGGATATAAAGAACGGGCGAGAATATAGCGATTTATCGCCGAAAATCAAGCATAAATCATGCTTATCACTTCTTTTGGCTGGCGGAGAGAGAGGGATTCGAACCCTCGAGGGCTGTTACACCCTACCCGCTTTCCAGGCGAGCGCACTAGACCAACTATGCGACCTCTCCGTTTGCGATGATTTTTAATGTACAACTCATTTTTTATTTTTAAAAACCATCTTCCCGGTTTCAGTCAAAGAAAAATCACAAGGATCGCTGTCGGTCGGCTTCGCGGCGTTGTCATTCCGTGCTTACTTTCGTAAATTTGCTGATTCATTTTTGCTGCCAATCTCTTAATTACAAGGCCCCTGCCCTATGGATAAAATTCTGTACGATGCGCTGACATTCGATGACGTTCTGCTTGTTCCCGCCTACTCCAATGTGCTTCCCAAAGAAACCGTCGTCAAGTCGCGGCTGACACGCAATATCAAGGTCAACATTCCGCTGGTGAGCGCTGCTATGGATACGGTCACTGAAGCTGAACTGGCCATCGCACTAGCACGGGTCGGCGGCATCGGCATCATCCACAAGAATCTGTCGATCGATGTCCAGGCGCGCCATGTCGCAAAAGTCAAACGGTTCGAGAGCGGCATCATCCGCAACCCCATCACCTTGTTCGAGGACGCAAGCATTCAGGAGGCGATCGACCTGATGATCCGCCACTCCATTTCGGGCATCCCGATTGTCGAGCGCCCGACCCCCGAAGGCTACCTTTTGCTCAAAGGCATCGTCACCAACCGTGACCTGCGCATGACCACCTCGTCGAACGAGAAGATCACCACCATCATGACGACCGACCTCATCACGGCTCAGGAGGACATTGACCTGCTGGCTGCTGAGGAAATCCTCATGCAAAAAAAAATTGAAAAGCTCCTCGTCATCGACGAGAACGGCTATCTGAAGGGGCTCATCACCTTCAAGGACATTCAGAAGCGCAAGCAGTGCCCCGATGCCAGCAAGGACGCACAGGGCCGTCTCCGCGTGGGCGCGGCGGTCGGTATCCGCTCCAATACGATGTCGAGAGTCGATGCGCTGGTCGAGGCGGGCGTTGATGTAGTCGCCGTCGATACGGCGCACGGCCACAGCCAGGCGGTGCTCGACATGGTGAGCACCATCAAGCGGAACTACCCGGAGCTTGAGGTCATGGCCGGTAACGTGGCTACGCCCGAGGCGGTCAAAGATCTGGTGAAGGCGGGCGCGGACGCCGTGAAGGTCGGCATCGGCCCCGGCAGCATCTGCACCACCCGCGTCGTGGCAGGCGTCGGTATGCCGCAGCTCACGGCCATCATGAAGTGCTCCGAAGAGGCCGCAAAACTTGGCGTGCCGATCATCGCCGACGGCGGTGTGAAGTACAGCGGCGACATATCAAAAGCGATTGCGGCTGGCGCGGATACGGTGATGATGGGCAGCATCTTCGCAGGCACCGACGAAAGCCCCGGCGAGACGATTTTGTACGAAGGCCGCCGCTTCAAAACGTACCGCGGCATGGGCTCGCTCGGCGCGATGTCGGAACCGGAAGGCAGCAGCGACCGCTACTTCCAGGATGCTTCGGCGGAGAGCAAAAAGTACGTGCCCGAAGGTATCGAGGGCCGCATTCCGGCCAAGGGCCCACTCGACGAAGTGGTTTACCAGCTCATCGGCGGTCTGAAATCCTCAATGGGCTACTGCGGCGTCAAGACGATCGACGAGCTGAAATCAAATACCCGCTTCGTGCGCATCACCTCGGCGGGCCTCCGAGAAAGCCACCCGCATGACGTGATGATCACCAGAGAGGCTCCCAACTACTCGACCTCGCACTGAGCTGCTCCACACAGCACCACACTCGAAAAAAACCCCGGTCTCGCACCGGGGTTTTCAAGTTTCTGGAGGGAAAATATGGAAGCGCAGACTCACCCGAACATGCTTATGTTTCCCCAAACACCATTTGAGCCAAGTAACCTTTTGCGTGGGATTTTAGCCCATTGTAGAAGCCAGAAAAAAGGCGGCAACGGATGCATCCGTGAACTCCTCGACACCTGCAAGAGCCGCGTCTTTTACGACTCGGCCTGCCTGCTCGACTACAAACATCACTCTGACGACTGGAAATCTGTGTTCGCCGACTACAACGCCGGGCACTATGCGAGCCGCAAAGCCGGGTTTCAAAAAATACTGGGGGATGTCTCGCGAAAAACCCTTGATCTGGACGGGGTGACCTGCTCAGCTACAAAGACGGCAAGGGCGCGCCCTTCATCGCCTGCTTCACCTTTATCGATCTGCTAAAAAAAGCATTGCCTTCGATGAAGAGGAGGTGAAAAATGATTTCGAGAAGAAAAAAAGCTACGACTTCGAGGAAACCTGCTCCTACAACACCCTCGGAGCCCTGCACAGCTCCACATTCGTCAGCAAGAAGCTCTCTACGAAATAGTTCGCCAACCGCGTCAAAGGCCGATTCAACCACTGCATGAGAACGAGAATTTGAAGGAAAATCGGACTGATCGATCTGATCTGACGAACCTGACCGATCAGGGCAGGAGTAAAACCCGCCGCCGCAAACTCCCCGGATGATGGCAGACGCAACGCACAAAGGGCGGACACACAGGTCCGCCCCTCCATTATCAATTATCAACTGTCAATTAATCGTCTGCCATACCTTCAAGCCGATCCTCAAGATCGGCGTAAATCTCCTGCAGCTCTTCAATCATGCTCTGGTCGGCTTTCCACATACCTCTACCGTGCGCTTCGAGCATACGGCCAACGATATTTTTGATCGCCTGCGGGTTGAGTGTGGCAAGGCGTTCGCGCATTTCAGGGTCGAGCGCGTAGGTCTCGGCAGTTTTTTTATAAACCCAGTCGTCCACGCTCTTGGTGACGGCGTCCCAGCCGAGCATGTAGGTGACGCGGTTGCTGATTTCGCCCGCGCCGCTGTGGCCATGCTTGAGCATTCCCTCGAACCATTTCGGGTTAAGCAGCTTGGAGCGATACTCGACGCGCAGCGATTTGTCGGCCTCGTCGAGCTTGATGTCCGAGGTAAACGACTCGACATAGTTGAGCTTGATGTCCGAGCTCTTCGTGTTGCGACGCCGCGCGGCAAGCTGAAGCGAGCCGGATGAAGAAAAGTAGTGGTCGATGTCGGAGATGCCGAACTCGGTGGAGTCCACCTGATGCACCACGCGGTCAACTGAGCCGAGCAGCTTCTGCAAAATATCCGACTGCTTTTCGCCCTTGCGGCCACCACCGTAGGCGCTGCTGTTGCGGCGGATGAAGAGATCGTCGAGATCGCCCTCGTTTTCCCACGCCGAGTCTTCGATCATGTCGTCAACGTAGGTTCCGTACGAACCGGGCGCCTGCGTGAACTGGCGCGAAGTGGCCGCTTCGAAATCCATTCCCTCGGCCAGCGCTTCGTCCACATGTTTTTTGATGAAGTTCATCTCATGCGGCTCGTCGGCCTTCGCGGCGTCCTTGACGAGACGGTCGAGCTGATCCATCAGAATGCCAAAGGCATCGCGGAAAATCGGGCTGAGCTGCATCAGCACATCGACGCGCGGACGGCCCAGCTTGTCGAGCGGCGTGAGGTTGTAGTGGCTGATCTTGCCGAAGGCGTCGTAAGCCGGTTCCGCACCCATGAGCCGGATCACCACGGCCACAGCTTCGCCTTTGGTCTTGATGGTGTCGAGCCCCCAGATCACCTCGGCGATGGTTTCGGGATAGTTGCCATCGTTCTCGGCGACGTGCTTGGCGATGAGGCCGTCGGCGATCAGCGTACCGCGCTTGAAGGCGGTTTCGGACGGAATGCGCCACGGGTCAATGGAGTGGATGTTGCGCCCCGACGGCAGCACGTTCATGCCGTCGCGCACCAGGTCGCCGCCGGGGCCGGAGGGAATGTAGCCGCCGTCGAGCACCTTGACAAGCGAATTCATTTCGCCGCTGTTGTCGCCGAGCGCCTGAATCATCATCGCCCCCTCCTGAATGATACGCTGGATGAAGGGCTTGTCCGCCTCCGGTATCCGGCTTCCACCGGTGACCAACTCGAACGCCTGCATCGGATTCTTGCGGTCGAACATTGTCTGTTTGACGAACTCGCGGCAGGCGTGTTCAGCCCACTCGCGGAGCTGGATCGCCGCTTCGTCGCCCTTACGCGAGAGGCTCGAAATCTCCTCGTAGCTGCCGTAGTGGCCGTTCCTGCCGGTGGCGTCGATGAAAATATAGGGCAGCGAGCGACCGTTTTCGCCGCGATTCTTGATGGTTTCGGTGATCGTGATGATCTGCGATTCGAGCGGCCCGGCCTCACCGAAGACGTGCAGCGAGTTGGAGATGAGCCGGTTTTCGAGCTCGACGATGTAAATATAGAGGCGACTGACGAAGTCGCTGAACGGCTCATCGGGACGGCGCGGGCAGTCGTCGGTGAGGTTGAGCAGCTCGGCTTTCTGCATGATCGCCTCCTGCACCTGCTCGACATCTTCGTCCGCTCCCTGATGGCGCTCGCGGTAGTCGGCGAGCAAGTCCTTCAGCGCGGGCAACTCCTTGTACAATCCCGCACGCGCCAGCGGCGGCACCACGTGCGAGACCATCGTGGCCAATCCACGGCGTTTGGCAATAGTCGATTCGCTCGGATTGTTCACCGGATAGATGTAGGCATGCGGAACCTCACCGAGCAACGCATCCGGCCAGCACTCGCCGGTCAGCCCTGTCTGGAGGCCCGGCATCCACTCAACCGAACCGTGCATTCCCACATGGACGAGTGCGTGCGCGTCGAACTCGCGGCTGATCCAGCGGTAGAAAGAAATGTACTGGTGGTGCGGTGTATTGGCCTTGTCGAAAATCAGGCGCATCGGGTCACCCTGCACGCCGAGGCGCGGCTGCACGCCGATGTAGATGTTACCGAGCCGCAATCCGCCGAGAAATACCTCGTCGGTGCCGACCGGTACAATCTCGCCGGGGAAGGCCTGCCACCGCTCCTCGATCCGTTCGCGCTCGTGGTAGGTGACCAGCTCGTTGTACTTTTCGCGGCTCACCTTGATGGCGTCCGGATTGTTCTGCATGAGCTGGTAGTCGGTCGCGCGGTCGAGCATCTCGAAGAGCTTTTCAGGCGACTCGGGCAACTTGCCGACGTTGTAGCCCTCCTTCTTAAGCCGTTCCAGAATCCTGAGCAGCGTGGTCGGCACGTCAAGCAGCGCCGCCGTCGCCTTCTTGCCAAGACCGGGCGGATAGTCATAGACCACCAATGCCACGCGCTTGTCGCGGTTCGCGGTGGACCGCAGGCGCATCCATTTTTTGGAAAGCGTCGCCAGCCGATCAAGCCGCTCCTGCACGGTTTCGAGCTTGCCATCCTGCAATGCGCCGAGAATCACTGGGGCAATGGCGCCGTCCATTTCGGGAATCGAGTAGGTAAACGTCACCTGCATCGGCGACACGCCAAGCTCGTGCCACGACTCGAAATCCTGCACCAAAAGCGGCTGGGCGACAATGTAGGGCACGTCGAGACCGGTCAGAATCTCGTGCCGCGCATCGGCTGCCGTGCCGGGCTTGGTCGAACCAGCCGGGCCACCGACGAGGCCGAAGCCCATCATGTTCACCAGCAGGTCGATCTTCTCCTTCATCAGCCAGTCGCGCACGAGAACGTGCCCTTCGACACCCATCACAAAGGCTGGGAACACGTTCACGCCATGCCTTTCGAGCGTGCGGATGGTATTGTCGATGTAGGTTTTTTCCTGCAACAGATGCTTGCGGAAGAAAAGCAGGGCCATTTTCTGCGACTTGCCGAAGTTCACGCCGCGCTTCTTCGACCAGCTCTTGAAGCTCTTCACATCCTTGAAATACTCCTTCGCATCGGGATGGTACAGCCCCATATTCGGCACATCGACAATCGGCTCCACCTTGACGCTTGAGTCAAAATACTCGCGCAGGATCAGGCGGAACATGTTGACGATATTCTCCGGCGTCGGCTGGAGCCAGTAGGAATAGACCATCAGCCAGTTCTTGAAATCCTTCGCCTTGTTCGGCACCAGCGGCAGGATTGTCCGCATGATCTTCATCAGCTTCATGTAACCGTAAAGCGCATCCTCGTCGCGCCCCTTCACCAGCATCTTCGCGATCTTCTTGACCATGTCCGGCATCCCCGACTTACCCTCGGTGACTTGATAGCTGCCGACCTTGGTCAACGCCATCGCCTCAGGCATAGACTCGAAGATGAAGATGGTCTTTTCGTTGGTCGCCTGATCAAGCTGCTCCTTGAACCAGTCAATCTGTTCCTTGAAGTTAATCATGCTCATAAAGACGCAATCCGACTCCTTGATTGCCACCGCAGCCTCGACAGTCTGCTTCTCCAGGTCCACATCGCTCAACTGAACCAGCTCGGCATCCTTGTCGAGCATACTCTTAATCTTCCTCCAGAGCCCGGCATTGTACTGTTCAAGCCCGACAATAGCCGTAATTTTTGGTCTTTGTGCCATAATCAGGTAATTCTACGGACATTCGTTAAAAACCGTTTGGCGTCATAAAAACACCTTGCCGCCTAACGATAATCCAATGTATAAAAGACGAGATTAATTCCTATGGAGACCTATCTGTATTAGAGATAAGGGAGCGGAAAATGAAGGGAGTTAACGCAGGTAATCGAGAGAATCAACACTCTCCGACGCGTTGCAAATGCAGGACGAAATGGGAGAAACATCAGG
>CBEUNJ010000046.1:0-12986 GCA_965544465.1 uncultured Chlorobaculum sp. | reverse complement strand
CGCTATCGTCGGCGGCGACAACACGGCTGCCGTCATGAAGATTGCTGTCAACACCGCCCCGCCCCGCCCGCTTCGAACAGGATGACAACAGGCAGGCCTGCTTTGCCGCAGTTGCCGTGCGTAGCCGCATTGACGAACCCTTCGTGCACGCCAAGCTCCACAGCTGAAGTGAACCGCTCGCCATACCCTTCGAGTCGCGACAAGGCGATAACCCATCGCCGGAGCTGGCCCGCATGGACAATCAGCGATGGAAGGAGCAGCCGGTAATAGCTCATGACTGGACGGGTTGATGGCACAAAAAACGGGCCTCACTCAAGGGCATCGCTAAAAACTTATGACGAGCTCCGATTGCTGCGCTCCATCCGCCTTGCCCTCGACTCTTTCATGACACTTTTTAGAGATGCCCTCAAGCTAACAATGAAGGCTGGCTGCGTCAAACCGCACCCGTGCGATCATGACTTTATTTTTTTAGCCCAGCAACCACACAAACTTTATTTTTCTTACTGATTTGTGATTTTTTATTTAAAATTTATATTGCAACTGTGTGATGAGCTAATAATGCTATGCAGAACGCACACTCAACTTTATTTTTTTCATAACCGTAACCAAGCCAGCATCATGAAATCAGTTCTGTCAAAATCCGGGGCAATTGCCGCCGGGCTACTCCTGGCGGCGGCAACGTTCAGCCCACCGCTCCACGCGGCAACGGCAGCAGCGGTGCCAACGCCAGACGCTGTCAATGCCTTCGCCATCGACAACTTCTTCCTGTTTATCTGCGCCGTGCTGGTGCTGTTCATGCAGGCGGGATTCGCACTGGTGGAAACCGGTCTGAACTCTGCGAAGAACACGGTCAACATCCTGTTCAAAAACCTGATGGATATGGCTATCGGCGCTATTCTCTTCTACTTCATCGGCTACGGAATGATGTACCCCGGTGATGCCTTCAGCGGGGGCTTCTTTGGTTTCGGCAGCTGGGGAATCACTACTGACATGCCCGATATTGCAGCTGGCAGCCTCTATCCTGCGGTGGACTTCCTCTTTCAGGTAGCCTTTGCCGCAACAGCCGCAACGATCGTCTCGGGAGCGGTTGCTGGAAGGATGCAGTTCAAGTCCTACCTGATCTATTCAGCGGTCATTTCGGGACTTGTCTATCCTATCAGCGGCTTCTGGCAGTGGGGTGGCGGCTGGCTGAACGCCATGGGCTTCCATGACTTTGCCGGTTCACTCGTGGTGCACGCTCTCGGCGGTTTTGCCGGTCTTGCAGGCGCTATCGTGCTCGGCCCACGCATCGGACGCTTTAACGAGGACGGCAGCCCGAACGCCATGCCTGGTCACAACTTGGCGCTCAGCACCCTTGGCGTGTTCATTCTTCTGGCCGGCTGGTACGGCTTCAACCCCGGCAGCCAGCTCGCTATCGTCGGCGGCGACAACACGGCTGCCGTCATGAAGATTGCTGTCAACACCACCCTCGCTGCCTGCGCTGGCGCTGTGGTCGCGATGATCTTCGCCTGGAGTCTGTTCAAGAAACCTGACCTCACCATGGCTCTGAACGGTATGCTTGCCGGTCTGGTGGCCATCACGGCAAACTGCGACGTGGTCTCCTACAACGCTTCGCTCGTCATCGGCGCTATCGGTGGCATCCTGGTCGTGCTTGGCATCATGCTGCTCGACAAGCTCAGAATCGACGACCCGGTCGGCGCATGGCCGGTGCATGGCTTGAACGGTATCTGGGGCGGCGTGGCTGCATGGATATTCGGCGGCCAGCAGATGATTCCCCAGCTTGTCGGCTCGCTGGTCATTGCGCTCTGGGGCTTCGCCACCATGCTCGTGTTGTTCCTGATCCTGAAGGCCATGGGCATCCTGCGCGTCCACAAGGATGAAGAGATGAAGGGTCTCGATATTTCGGAACACGAAGAAGAAGCTTATTATGGCTTCGATATTTACACAACCCAGTAACGCATTTAAACGGAGCCATAGCAATGAAATACATTGTAGCAATGATCCAGCCCCACAAGCTGTCGGACGTAAAAAAAAGCCTCGCCGACGCAGGGGTTAGAAAAATGACCGTTACCAACGCCCTTGGATGCGGCGCTCAGGGTGGTTACACCGAGGTCTATCGCGGTGTCCCGAGTGAGGTCAATCTCCTGAAAAAGCTCAAGCTTGAGATCGGTGTCAATGATGCATTCGTTGATACTACGGTAAAAGCGATCATCAATGGGGCAAAGACAGGTGAGATTGGTGACGGAAAAATTTTCATATTCGACCTTCCAGAATGCATCCGGATCAGAACCGAAGAACAAGGCAGCAGCGCCATCGGTTGATTCAGGCATTCCAAATTTTCCGGAGGTCTCCGAACAGCGGCCTCCGGTTTGTACACACAAATCATAACACCACAGTTAAACGAAAGGAGCTATTGTCAATGAAAAAGACAGCAAAACTGATTGCCCTCGCCGCAGTACTGTTCGCGGGTTTCGGTGCAAGCAACGCCAAGGCAGACGAAGGGTTCAATCTGGGCGCAGACGTTGTCAGCAGCTATGTCTGGAGAGGCAGCGATCTCGGTGATTCCGCAGCTATCCAGCCGAATCTCTCCTATACCTTTGAGAACAGTCTTTGCGTCGGACTCTGGGGTTCTTATGCCCTGACCGAGGACAACGGTGGCGACCGTTATAAAGAGGTTGACCTCACCGTCAGCATGCCGGTCGGCCCTGTCACCCTCGCTGTGACCGACTACAATGGCAACCCTGAAGCTGGTGATACCTTTGACTTCGGTGAACAGAGCAACAACACCGTCGAGGTCAGCGCCAGCTACAGCTACGAAAATGTTGGCCTCATGGCTGGCGTGTTCGTTGCCGGTAACGACTACGACAACGCATGGTACTGCCAGGCTGACTACCAGTTCTACAACAAGGATGGCTACACCGCCAAAGCCACTGCTGGCCTCGGCAACGAAGGCTACTATGGCGATGGCGAAGGCAAGAAACTTGCCCTGGTCAACACCGGTATCTCCGTCTCGAAAGACCGCTACACCGCTTCGGCTATCTACAACCCGGATACCGAAAATTCTTACCTGGTCTTCATGGCCTCGTTCTAAGTGTGGGAACGAAGCTCTTTGTTAGGTTAGCAAAAAAGGAGCCCTCGGGCTCCTTTTTTGCTTCGACTTATACTGGCTGCAGGAGATAGGAATCGTCTTGTTCAGCACACTCTTCACTATCACCTGTATTCCCCTCTCAGATCGCCTTTTCGTAGATCACGTACTCTTTGTAAGGTATGCCGCCAATCACCTTGGCGAGCTTGCTCATCGCTTCGTTGGACTTGAGCACCCAGCTCATCTCGCTGGCAAACAGGCCATACTTGCCACCGTGCTCCGAAATACGTGCGTTCATGATGCTGTCGATCCCCTTGTTGCGGTACTCCGGCAGCACGCCCATCGTGATGGTGCGGAACGTCGAGATGTTGCGCTTGTGCCAGAGGTACTTCGCCAATCCCCACGGCGTGAAGGGGTTGCCGTTGACGTGCTTGAGCGCCTGGTTGATGTCGGGCAGGGTCAGCGAAAAACCGATGGTCTTGCCCTCCTGGTCTTCGACGAAGTAAATAAAATGAGGGTCGGCAAGCGGCTTGAGGCTTTTGGCCATGAAGTCGAACTCCTTGTCGGTCATTGGCACAAAGCCCCAGTTCTTCTCCCACGCCTTGTTGTAAATCTCCCGGATATTCTCGACCTCGCTGTCGAACTTCTTCATGTCCATGTCGCGCACAGTCAGCCCCTCGCGCTTCAGCACATGCTGGGCGATGCGGCTCAGGCGGCTGATGTCGATCATCTTCTGGTCGATATACCAGGCCAGCAGCTCCTGACCGATCTTGTGGCCGCTGTTCAGGCAGAGTTCGTTGTAGTAGGGCGGATTGTAGAGCATCAGAAAGACCGGCGGGCTGTCGTAGCCCTTGGTGAGCATACCGCACTGATCGTTCATCGACGGACTCACCGGGCCGCGCATCGCGTCGAGCCCCTTGCTCTTGAGCCACATGGCGGCCGCCTCGAAGAGCGCGTCGGCCACCTTCTGGTCATCAATGCACTCGAAAAAGCCCCAGAAGCCCACCTTGTCGTGATGAATTTCGTTATGTCGGCGGTTCTGAATGGCCGCGATCGTGCCAGTCATGACGCCATCCTTCCAAGCGGTGAACATGGCCAGATCGGCGTGCTCGTAGAGGGGATACTGTTCGGTATCGAGAGTCTTCATGTAGTCCGACACGACTGGCGGCACCCAGTTGCGGTTCAGTTCCGGATCCTTGCGATAGACCTTCCACGCAAATTTGATGAACTGTTTCCGCTCACGCTTGGTATTGACGCGCCTGATTTCAATGCTCATGTCGGTGGGTTATGGACGTTGGCAGCGGTTAATGCTGTCCCTGCTGAAAGGGCTGCCTCCGGCCAGCAGTCACCAGCCGGAAGCAACATGGTCTGTGGCGTCAGTTGAACGCCTGGCCGGGCTCGACACCGAGCGCCTTGAGAATCTTGGCCAGCGGGCAAAAGCCGGTGAAGGCCGCCTGGAATAGGTTCAGGCCAACGAATCCGGTAAACCAGAGCCAGTTCTGGTTATGGTAGATGGAAAGCAGAACGCTGGCCAGAATAAAAAACCCGGCGACTGCATAGACAACTCTATCGATGTTCATTGCTACACTATGTTGGTTGATGATTGAAAAAAGGTTCGTTACGCCTTTGTAGCGATGCGCTTCAGGAACGCGGCCCCATCCCGAAGCATCCTCTCGGTCTGTTCCCAGGAAACGCACTCGTCGGTGATGGAAACGCCGTACTTCAGCTCCTCACGCTTGACCGGGAAGGGCTGGTTGCCGGAACAGAGATTGCTCTCAATCATGACGCCCGCGATGCTTGTGTTGCCATTCTCCTTCTGGGCGAGAATATCCTGCCACACCTTGATCTGGTTGCCAAACTTCTTGCCGGAATTGGAGTGGCTGCAATCGACCAGCATATACGGCGAAAACTTCGCCTTCTGAAGCTGCTTTTCAGCCTGGGCGACGCTTTTAGCGTCGTAATTCGGCCCCTTCGAGCCACCGCGCAGCACGAGATGGCCGAACGGATTTCCCTTCGTGGTAATGACGCTGCTCTGACCATTCTGGTCGATGCCCAGGAAACTATGCTGGTGCATCGCTGAATGAATCGCGTCGATCGCCACCTGAAGCCGTCCGTCCGTCGAGTTCTTGAAGCCAACCGGCATCGACAGGCCACTGGCCATCTGGCGGTGGGTCTGCGATTCGATGGTGCGTGCGCCGATAGCCGCCCAACTGATCAGATCGGCCACATATTGCGGCGAAATGGGATCGAGAAATTCAGTCGCTGCGGGCAATCCCATTTCGTTCAGCTCAATCAACAACTTGCGCGCATGATAAAGACCGTGCTCAATATCGTAGGTATCGTTCAGATGCGGATCGTTGATAAATCCTTTCCAACCAATGGTCGTTCTCGGTTTTTCGAAATAGACGCGCATGACGATGCAGAACTGCCCCTTCAGCTCTTCGCGCAGGGCGAGAAGCCGCATAGCGTACTCCTTGGCCGCATCAATATCATGAATGGAACAAGGGCCGACGACGGCCAGCATCCTTGAATCCTTGCCAGTCAGAATATCCTCGACTTCATGCCGAGCCTGAAAAACTGTATTAGCAATATGCTCCGTCACGGGCAACGCCTCCTTCAGTTCCCGAGGCGAAGAGAGCGTAATGATACTTGAAACTCGTAAATCCTGTAATTGCTGCATTCGTTTCTACTCAAAAATATCGTCAATTAAGCACAAAGGCCCCCCGAAAAAACCTGTTATGCATTCCGGCTGCGGCGTCAGACAACGCGTTCAAAAGAGTTGAAAGTCCTCGCTTCCGCGCTCAAGCCTCGAATCCCGGAGATACGGAATCACCAATTTTTTTAGAGATGCTTGGAAATTGTCTGAAAGATAACAAATCAACCAGAATAACGGGAGATGTCGCGAGTAAATTCCCCTCCCGTTCCCGAACGTCCCTACACAGGAAAACCTGCCAAGCCGACAGGTTCTCCTGTTCCTCCAAAAGGGTATGAAAAAAAAGGAGTTACTTACTCCTTTGTAAACTCGATATTGAGCCAGCCGCCCTCGAACGATGCTCCGGTAGACTCCATACCGGCCAGAAAGATTGGCAGCGCCACGATCTTCTGGTAGTCGCCGATACGGATGGTCAAATCATCGCCCAGCTTCATAATTTTCGGCTCAAGGCCCATGTTCTCCATGAACGGCAGCTTGACGCGAACCGTGTAGTGGCCTTCAGAATTCTTGATGACGTTGATCGGATCCTCCTTAAAGAAGATGTCGATCGGATCGTCGCTGCCATAAACCTTCTCACCAACCTTGCGGAGCATCTCAAGGCCAACCACCTCGTTGTTGAACAGCGGAACTTCTGCAACCGGAATCGGAGCAAAAGCGTCGTTGATCTGATCGATATATTTCTGCTGAATGCCACGCCACTGCTGGAAGTACGGGTCAAGGCTCTGGTCGGGCATGACACGGTTGACGGTGATTCTATCAACGGTGATGCCGTAGAGGTTCAGGTATGTCAGAGCGCGCATCGACTCCTTGATGACCATCTTTTCGGGGTTCATAACCAAGCGCATCGTGGTTTTGGTACCGTCAGCGAGCAAATCGATAATGCCTTCTGTCGAGGAGAACAGGTTGTCAACCTTCTCGTACACCTCTTCAGGAGCTACAAAGCTGTCGATCTTTTTGACCTTCTTGGCAAGCGGCCTGATAACCGGCTTAACCATGTATTTCTCGATATTGCGGATCATCTTGATAAACCAGCCGAAGGTCTCGGGCAGAGACAAGAGCCGAAGCGTCTCGCCAGTCGGTGCGCAGTCCACAACCAGCAGGTCGAAATCTTTCTGCTCTTCGTTGTAACGTTTGATATAAGACAGTGAGAAGAGCTCCTCCATACCCGGAAGAACACCCATCTCTTCAGCATACACGCCCTCGATACCGCGCGAAGCCATGAGGTGGGCGAAATGCTCGCGAACCACATCCCAGTTCAGGTTGAGGTCGCCGAAAACGCTGACCTCCTGCCCCCAAAGATTGTCCGTGATCTTCACGGGAGAGGGGCCAAGTTCTACATCAAGAGAGTCACCGAGGCTATGGGCCGGGTCGGTAGACATGATGAGGGTTTTGTAACCCATATCTGCTGCTCTCAGGGCTGTCGCTGCTGCAACTGAAGTTTTGCCGACGCCACCCTTGCCGGTGAAAATGACATTACGCATACGTTGTATTCAGTACCCTTTGTTGGTGGTTAAAAAAACTGTCCTTATCCCAGAAAAAACCGGGCATCCGGTGCGTGCGAAACTGAAAATGTCAAGATAAGAAAAAACTTGCAATGACAAGAAGAACAACTGCCAAGGAATGAATCTCCATTGAGCATCAGGGGAATCCACAAACCTCTGAAACCTGTTTAGGCGCATGTGCACGTTGTTTCCAAGCTAAGCCGCCCTTGTAACCGCCTGCACTCTGTGTGGCGTGTGATGAGTATGAAGCCCTGATAGCCTCTCCACGCCGAGACGGCGCGTTCTCGTTCCGAAAGCCGCTGGAAGCCTGCCGAGACGGCGCGCTATCCGCCGCTTGGGCTTCAGAAAAGAGACGCCTCAACCTTTATCGTTCGAACCACCCTTGAAGACCACCAGCTTCTGGCCAGGCCTCAAACGGGAGGTCTTCAGGTTGTTCCAGTCGATGAGCTGGCGGACGGAGCAGCCATACCGTCGGGCGATTCTGGCAAGCGAACCGCCGTGCCTGACCACATGCACTTTCCGGTTGCGGCTCTTGCAGCTAACCGTTTCCCGGCGGCGTTCGACCTCGCGCGACATCGCATACAGACGCTCCTTTTCAGCAACCATGTCCGGACGGTAGGCATAAATATCCTGCTCTCTTTCCCGGAAACGTTGCGCATACTGCCGAGGCAGCCGAATCATGTTCGGTGCGGATGCGGGCGCGGGAATGAGCCCGTACGTGTACTGCGGATTCAGAAACTTGAGATTCTCCATCGAAATGCCGGTGGTTTCATGAAGCTGCTCGAAGGTCAGGGCTTCCCTGACCGGCACCCTCTCGGTCTCCGAATAGAGATATTCCGCTTCAGCCGGCTTGATGTTGTGATCGCGGTAGAAGTTCATCACATAGTTCACGGCAATGAAGGCAGGAATGTAACCCCTCGTTTCCTGAGGAAGGTAGGGCCAAATTTCCCAGTAATCGTGCGCGCCGCCAGCTTTTTTGATGGCCCGCTGCACAGTTCCCGCGCCAGCGTTGTAAGCCGCAAGCACAAGGAACCAGTCACCAAACATCTTGTACAGGTTGCGCAGATGCTGGCACGCCGCCACTGTCGCCTTTGTCGGATCGTAACGATCCTCGATGAACGGCGAGGTGTGCAAGCCGTACATTTTGCCGGTGCCGCTCATAAACTGCCAAAGCCCGCGTGCGCCAGACCTTGAGACCGCGGTCGAATTCAGCGCGGACTCAACGATGGGCAGATATTTCATTTCCGGAGGAATATTGTACTCGCGGAGCTTCTCTTCAAACAGTGGAAAATAAATGCTGGTCAGGCCAAGCACTCTGGAAACAGACTTGCGCTTGTCCACGGCATAGACGCGGATAAAACCTTTGACGTGCTCGTTATAGATCAGATTGAACTGGCTTTTTCTGGCAAGCCCGGCAATTCTGGCGGCGTAAATTGAATCGCTGAACTGGGGGATGAACTCGCCGGGAAACACGTCTTCTCCTTTGGTGTTATTTTCCGAATAAAAGCGGTCGGAAAGAAAATAGGCAGTATTAACCAAGCTGTCGATCACTGCGGAAACGCGCGTGGTACGCGCCGGTGAAAGGCTATCAGGTTCCACCCCGAGCGATTCGACCTGAAAGAAAACGCTCTGCAACGTGATGCTGGCAAGTAAAAGCCCAAGCTGCAAAAAGTGTTTCACAAGTTTGGCTGATTTAAGCAGATGAATGAAAGCACAAAAGGAGTAAAATAATAGCGCAAACAAACTAAAAATTATTATAACCAGACGGCCTGATTTATACAACAGAATATCTCGCCAAAGTAGCATGCGATGCTGCGAATGCTATCAAAAAGAAAATGCCGGGGATGTGTCAAGACAAAAGGGCACCACCCGACGCAGCAATCTATCACTCATTGCTCAGTACCTGACGTTCCACAGAAACAGCCCTGCAGCATCAGCGGGTTTCAAATTTGGCGGGCGGCGGCCAGTTTCGAGCATCAGGACGAACTCCTTGTCACCAAGCCGCCCCATCCCGACGTCGATCATCCCGGCAACAAGAAAGCGCACCATGCTGCGCAGAAAGCGGTTCGCCTCAATGCGAAAGACGTGGAACCGCCCGAAGCGGTACCAGCGCGCATCCTTGACAGTGCAGAGCGTTCCGTGCTGACCATCACTCTCTTTGGAGAACACCGCAAAATCGTGCGTTCCAGCAAGCATTGCGGCAAGCCGGTTCATCGCGCCAACGTCCGGCTTGCCATATGCGCACCCGGCGAAGCGGCTGTCGATGGCGGACGGACGTTCAAGCAAGAAGTAGCGGTACTCCCTCGACGAGGCACTGAAACGGGCATGGAAGGACTCCGGCGCTTGCCGCATGGCGTTGATGCGAATAGTCGAAGGCAACAGCGAGTTGGCCGAGTGCATCAGGCGTCCAAGCGGCATTTCCGAAGCAACCACAAAGCTCGCAACCTGCCCGCGCGCGTGCACTCCCCTGTCGGTTCGGCCCGCGCCATCGATGCCGACCGGCTCCTGTGTGATCAGCCCGAGCACCCGCTCAATCTCACCCTGCACGGTCACTACATCACCCGGCTGCCGCTGCCATCCAGAGTAGGCCGTGCCGTCATACTCGATTTGTATTTTGATCGTTCTCATCGACCTTCTGCCCATTTCACTCTCTACCGTCAATCGTTCCGCTATTCTTTTCCCGATAATACTTATCTTTAGCAAAATTTTTAGCTCATCGATTCACAGAAAACCGGCAAACAGCTTGACCATCCACTCCCTCGACCTGCTCATCGCATCGCTTGAAAAAGCGAGAAGCGGCAGCTCTTCGCCCAGCTATGCCGTGCCAAACCTCTGGCGCAACGGCACAACCGGCATTTCAGTGGTCGATCCTTTTGACTATTTTAGCGACGCCCTCAGCGCTATCCGCAACGCGCCTCCCGCCGCGCTCGACGCCGGGCCTGAAGAGTCCGACTGGAGCGTTTCGGCAACGGTGTACAACCTTTTCGTCCGCTACGATGCGGCGTTCGACCACAACCGCGACGGGCAGATCAGCACGGACGCGCTGGCGGCGGGATTCCGCGAAACCGGCACTTGGCTCAAGGCGATTGCGATGCTTCCCTACATCCGCCGGATGGGCGTCAACACGCTCTATCTTCTGCCGCTGACCAGCATCGGCACGGTCAACCGCAAGGGTTCGCTCGGTTCGCCCTACGCCATCAAAAACCCGTACCAGCTCGACGAAACCCTCGGCGAACCGGTGCTTGACCTGCCGCTTGAAACACAGCTCAAAGCGCTCATCGAAGCGGCGCACCACCTCGGTATGAGGGTTGTCTTCGAGTTCGTTTTCCGCACAGCCTCAATTGACAGCGATTGGATCGAACAACATCCCGACTGGTTCTACTGGATCAAATCTGACGAGAACCTGCCGCCCTACGGCGCTCCGGCATTCTCGGACGACCAATTGAGCGCAATGTACGAAAAGGTGGACAAGCACGACTTCCACGAACTTCCCGAACCGGACGAGGCGTACCGCAACCGCTTCGTCCCGGCTCCGAAGAAGCTGACGCTCGGCGCGGATGGCTACACCGGCGAGACGGCGGACGGCGGCAAGTGCGTCATCGCGAGTGCATTCTCTGACTGGCCGCCGGACGACCGCCAGCCACCATGGACCGACGTCACCTACCTGAAGCTGCATGATTCGCCACGTTTTAACTACATCGCTTACAACACGATCCGCATGTACGACGAGGCGCTCGAACGCCCGGAGTTCCGCACGGCGGCACTCTGGCGTGAGATCACCGGCATCATTCCGCACTACCGCAACGAGTTTGGCATCAACGGCGCGATGATCGACATGGGCCACGCGCTGCCGCCAGAGCTGAAAGCCGCGATCGTGGCTGAAGCGCGCCGTGACGCACCGGAATTCGCCTTCTGGGACGAGAACTTTGACCCGTCGCCGAAGCTGAAGGAGGAGGGATTCAACGCCGTCTTCGGCTCGCTGCCGTTTGTGATTCACGACGTGCTCTTCATCAAGGGATTGCTTACCTTCCTGAACCGCAACGGTGTGGCAATCCCGTTCTTCGCCACAGGCGAAAACCACAACACGCCGCGAGTCTGCCATAATCTGGCGGGCAAAGAGGCTGGGCGTCGCCGGGCGCTTTTCCTCTTCACGCTCGGCGCGGTGCTTCCGGCCATGCCGTTCATCCATTCGGGGATGGAGATTTGCGAGTGGCATCCGGTCAACCTCGGCCTGAACTTCACCGGCGACGACCGGCAGCGCTTCCCCGCCGAAACGCTGCCACTCTTCGCTCCCGCCGCCTGCGACTGGGCTGAATCGAACGGTCTCACACCGCTCTGCGACGACATTCGCAAGGTGCTCAGCATCCGCGAACGCTACTTCGAGCTCGTCCGTTGCGGCGACAAAGGCTCGATCACGCAACCCTATATTTCCGACCCACAGCTTCTGACCGTCATGCGCAAATCGGGCGGCAGGAACCTCGTCTTCGTTGGCAACAGTAATTTCGAGGAGTCAGTCACCGGCACAATGGAGTTCGGCCAGCAGGAGATGGAACTCGAAGAGCTGATCTCAGGGCAAACGCTGACAGCTTCCGACCACAAGCTCGTGATCGATTTCGATCCCGGCCAGTGCTTGTTGTTCGAACTGCCAGGCACGAATAAAACGTAAACCAACGACAGAAAATTTTTCCAGTAAACCATTTAATTATCATAACATCATGTCACTTCTCGTCATTGGATCCCTCGCTTTCGACGACATCGAAACTCCTTTTGGCCACTCCGACAACACCCTCGGCGGCTCTTCGACGTATATCGCGCTGTCGGCCAGCTACTTCACCGACGAGCCGATCAAAATGGTCGGCGTCGTAGGTTCCGATTTCGGAAAAGAGCACTTCGACCTGCTCCACTCCAAAGACATCGACACCAAGGGCATTCAGGTCATCGAGGATGGCAAAACCTTCCGCTGGGCGGGCCGCTACCATTACGACATGAACACCCGCGACACGCTCGACACGCAGTTGAACGTCTTCGCCGAGTTCGATCCGCACGTCCCGGCACAATACCGCGACGCGAAGTATGTCTGCCTCGGCAACATTGATCCCGAGTTGCAGCTCAAGGTGCTCGACCAGATCACCGACCCGGAGTTGGTCGTCTGCGACACGATGAACTTCTGGATCGAGGGCAAGCTCGATGAGCTGAAGAAGGTACTCGCGCGTGTGGACGTCTTCATCGTCAACGACAGCGAAGCACGCCTGCTCTCCGGCGAGCCGAACCTGGTCAAGACCGCGCGCATCATCCGCAAGATGGGGCCGAAAACGCTCATCATCAAAAAGGGCGAGCATGGCGCGCTGCTCTTCACCGACAACGGTATCTTCGCCGCCCCGGCCTTCCCGCTCGAATCGATCTACGACCCGACCGGCGCAGGTGACACCTTCGCAGGCGGCTTCATCGGCCATCTGGCCCGCTGCGGCAATATAAGCGAAGCCGAGATGCGCAAAGCCGTGCTCTACGGCAGCACGATGGCCAGCTTCTGCGTCGAGCAGTTCGGCCCCTACCGCTACAACGACCTCGACATGCTCGACGTCGATGACCGCTACCAGAGCTTCCTGGATCTGTCAAGAATCGGGGACTAAACAACGCCCGGGCGGCTGCTTTGGCTGCGCTTTTGGAATGTTGTAGGGGCGCACGG
>CBEUNJ010000045.1:0-13358 GCA_965544465.1 uncultured Chlorobaculum sp. | reverse complement strand
GCCCAAAAGAGTGATGTTGGATGAAGGAAGCTCAATTGGATCGGCCTGATCGGGCGTATCCGACCAATCGATCGAATGTAGGGGCAAGTCCCTTGCGGCTACCCTCGCGTGATGTCAACCCATCGCCTCCAACGCGGCAAACGCAGCCTCGCGAACCGTCTCCGAAAGCGTCGGGTGAGCGTGTACCGTGCCGACCAGCCCTTCCGCTGTAATACCATAGCGGCACGCCAGAACAAGCTCCCCGATCAGCTCGACCGCGTCGTGGCCGACCAGGTGTCCACCAAGCATCTTGCCTGTTGCGGCGTCGAAGACAAGCTTCACGAAGCCATCAAGCTGACCGTAGGCGTTGGCCTTGCCCGATGCGGCGAACTGCGAGCGGCCAACCGCGACCTCGTGCCCGACTTTGACGGCGGCTTCTTCGGTTAAGCCAACCGAAGCCACCGACGGCTGGGCATAAACACAGCGCGGAATGAGCGGCTCCGACAAGGGTTCAGGCGACTTCCCGGCAATCGCTTCGACCGCAATCGCGGCCTCCGCCGAGGCCTTGTGCGCCAGCAGCATTCCGCCGCGCACATCGCCTATGGCGTAGATATTCGGCGCAGAGGTTCGGCACAGCTCGTCGGTGCGGATAAATCCACGCTCCGTCTCGACGCCCGCCGCTTTGAGGCCAAGACCGTCAATCGCGCCGGTCACGCCGACCGCCACGAGCAGGCGCGTCGCTTCGAGCTGTTGCGGTTCCACGCCTTCGACGATCAGCTCCGCGCTCACCCCGGACTCGCTGACAGCGACATTGGTGAGCTTCGCGCCGCAATGCACCGCGATGCCCGCCTTCTCGAACGAGCGCTTCAGCGCCTCGGAAACCTCCGACTCCTCGGCGGGCAAAATGCGCCCCATCAGCTCGACAATCGTCACCTTCGCGCCCGCCTTGGCGTAGAACCACGCCATCTCGACGCCAATCGCCCCGCCGCCGACCACAATCATCGACTCCGGCACCTCCTTGAGAATCAGCGCCTCGCGGCTCGTAATGACCCTTTTGCCATCCGGCTCCAGCCCTGGAATGACACGCGGCTGTGCACCGGTTGCGACGATAATGTTCGCCGCTTCAAGCAAGCGCTCCGAACCATCCTCCGCCATCACCTTCACGCCTTTGCTACCGGTCAGCACCGCTTCGCCACGCCACACCTCGACCTTAGCCCGCTTCAGCATAAACTCCACGCCCTTCGAGCTTTTCAGCGATACCTTTCGGCTGCGCTTGACAGCCTGTGCCAAATCGAACGAAACGTCGCCGACAGTGACGCCGAACTCCGACGGATTCTTCGCCAGATCGTACACCTCGGCGCTCCGAAGCAGCGCCTTGGTCGGAATGCAGCCCCAATTGACGCACACGCCTCCGAGCGAAGCTTTTTCAACAAGGCACACCTTCATGCCGTGACGAGCCGCATGAAGTGCCGCTTCGTAACCGCCTGGGCCGGAGCCGATGACAGCCACACCAAACTGTGCTGATGAACTCTCTGGCTGCTGCATGGGGGATTCTGAATTTGCTGATCACCGACACGCTTCGAATCAGCGGTAACGGACAATCACGGTTGCACGAGACGATTCTTTGACTATATATGAAACGGAAAACCACAACGCGCCACAAAATGCAAAAAGAGCCGCTAAAAACCGAATTCCAGGAACAGCTTCAGCCGGAAGCCGCGCCGAAGCAGATGACCCTTCAGGTCAGCAAGGTACAGACGCCGATGCGCATCGACCGCTACCTCACCCAGCAGGTCGAGAACATGACGCGCAACAAGGTGCAGGCGGCCATCGAACAGGGGCGCGTGCTGGTCAACAGCAAGCCGGTCAAGAGCAACTACCGCGTCAAATCGTGCGACCATATCCACCTCACCTTCCTGCGTCCGCCCGCACCGGAACTGGCTCCGGAAGATATTCCGATCACCGTTCTCTACGAGGACGACGACCTGATGGTCATCGACAAGGAAGCGGGCATGGTGGTGCATCCGGCGTTCGGCAACTGGACGGGCACCTTGGCCAACGCAATTCTGCACCACCTCGGCAAGGAGGCCGACGATCTCGACAAAACCGACCTCCGCCCCGGCATCGTGCACCGGCTCGACAAGGACACCTCGGGGCTCATCATCATCGCCAAAAATCCGGTAGCGCTGCACAAGCTCGCCCGACAGTTCGCCCAACGGCAGGTAGAAAAAGTCTATAAAGCGATTGTCTGGGGCGTGCCGAAAGCGGAGTCCGGCACCATCAAAACCAATATCGGGCGGTCACACAAAAACCGCAAGGTGATGGCCAACTTCCCTTACGAGGGAGCTGAAGGCAAGCACGCCATTACGGACTACAAGGTGGTCGAAAAGCTCGCCTACTTCGCGCTGATGGACATGACCCTGCACACGGGCCGCACGCACCAAATCCGCGTGCACCTGCAACACCTGGGCCACCCTATCCTCGGCGACGAAACCTACGGCGGCGCGACTCCGCGCGTGCTGGCCTTCAGCAAAAGCGAATCGTTCACGCGCAACCTGCTGGAGCTGATGGGCCGCCAGGCGCTGCACGCCCAGACTCTCCGCTTCCGGCAGCCGACCACCGGCAAACCACTCGCCTTCACCGCTCCACTTCCGGCAGACATGCAGGCGGTGCTCGATAAAATCAGGAACGTGATGAAAGCTGGCAACCCCCAGGGAAACACGGAATTGTGACGGTTCGTTTGTTCTCCAAACGTTTATTATATATTCACGGTATGTATCGATAGCGTTGAAACGGTCTGCGGAAAGATCTTCCGCTCACCGAATGCAATGCCGGAAAACGCCCGGATTCGCCAAGGGCGTCTTTCGTGATCCGCATGAGCTACCAATGATTCACCACCTGTAAACATTCGACACGCCATGAAAAAACACGCACTCACCATTGCGGCGCTCGCCGTCGCGACACTGGGGATGGGAGCAACTCCAGCTCTGGCAGAGGTCAATATCACCGTAAACCTCACAACAGCATCCGCGCCTTTAGCGTATAACCACGAGCCGCCGCGACGCCATCACCCCCGGTTCCGCATTCACAGAAAACCAAGGTTCATCTATACCCCGAGACTTGGATTTTCAGTTTCCATCGGCAACCCCTACGACATGATCCATTACGGCGGACGCTATTACCTCTATGACCGCGGCCACTGGTACTCGGCCCACCGGTACAACGGCCCCTGGAGATACGTTGAGCACCGCCATCTCCCAAGAAGAATCCGCAGGTTCCGTCACCACGAAATCAGACGGTACCGCGATGGCGTCTGCGGCATTCAGCATCGCGACAGACGCGACTGGCGCAACCGCAGAGACCGGCGAGATGACCGTCGTGATCGCTACGACTGGCACGACCACCACAGATAAAATCGCGACCGCTGGCGTTGACAGACAACAGCGTCAGATGAAATAATGTCACTTTTTTTAACACTTCGGAGGGCTTCGGCTCTCCGAAGGCCAGCATTCATCCATGAAAGTTATCGGAATCAACGGCAGCCCGCGCCCGGCGGGTAACACCTCGATCATGCTCAAAACGGTCTTCGAGGTGCTTGAAGCGGAGGGCATCGAAACCGAACTCGTCCAGGTCGGCGGCACGGACATCAAGGGGTGCCGGGCCTGCTACGCCTGCATCAAGAACAAGAACCGTCAGTGCACCACCAAAGGCGACGGCTTCAACGAAATCTTCGCGAAAATGGCCGAAGCCGACGGCATGATCCTCGGGTCCCCCGTCTATTTCGCCGACATCACCCCGGAAATGAAAGCACTCATCGACCGCGCGGGCTTCGTTTCGAGAAGCAACGGCCAGCTTTTCCGCCACAAGGTCGGCGCGTCGGTCGTCTCGCTCCGGCGCGGCGGCGGCGTTCACGCCTACGACAGCATCAACCACCTGTTCCAGATATGTCAGATGTTCATGGTCGGCTCGACCTACTGGAACATGGGCTTCGGCGGACGCGACGGCGGCGAGGTCGTCAACGACGCCGAAGGCATGGCGAACATGCGCGACCTTGGCCAGTCGATGGCCTTTCTACTAAAAAAACTCCACACCAGCTAACCTCCCGATATGAAATTGATCCGCTTCCGGGCCACGTTGTGGCTCGCTGTTTTGATGTCCGCCACGCCCGCCTTCGCGTCAAGCAAAGCGAACATGGACGCGCCTTCAGCAAACGTAACCGAAACCCTCTGCGGCCAGCGCATCGCCGATCCGTACCGTCCGCTTGAAAATCTGAAAGACCCCAAGGTTCAGGCCTGGTTCAAACGCGAAGCCGATCACGCGCGCAAAGTGCTCGACGCTATTGCTGGCCGCAACGAGCTGATCACAAAGATGGTGGAGTTCGACAAGCGCCGTCCTGAAAAGATTTATGACCTGTCGATCACGGACAACAACCGCTATTTCTACCTCAAGCAGACGCCTGCGGACGAAACCGGCAAGCTCTTTTTCCGGAAAGGCTACAAGGGCAAAGAGCGGCTGCTGTTCGACCCGGCAACCTTCAGGAACAAGAGCGGCGACACCTACGTCATCAGCCAGCTCACCCCAAGCATCGACGGCTCGAAGGTGATCATCGGCCTGTCGCCGAACGGTTCGGAAAATGCGATCCTGATCGTGATGGATGTAAAGAGCGGACGGATCTATCCGGAACGGATTGACCGCTGCTGGTTCGCCGACCCATCATGGCTGCCGGAGGGCAAGTCATTTTACTATAACCGTTTGAACACCGCCGACCTGCACGACAAGGCGCGGGAGCAGAACAGCAAGGTCTGGCTGCACGTCATCGGCACCGACCCTTCGACTGACCGCGAAATCTTTTCGCGCGCGTACAACCCGCAGCTGGCAATCAAACCGGAGGACATCCCTTCGGTCATGTACGACAAAAAGAGCCGCAAGCTCTACGCCTTCGTCGGCAGCGTCGATCCGCGCATCACCGCCTGGTACGCTCCGGAAAGCGCAATTGGCAAGGAAACGATCCCGTGGAAGCCGCTCTTCCGCCCGTCCGACGACGTCTATGATTTCGCCGCAACAAAACACGACCTTTATATCTTTACCCCGAAAAACGCACCGCGCTTCAAGGTGGTGAAAACCTCGCTCGACCACCCCGATCTGGCAACCGCCGAGACGGTGATTCCCGAGCCGGAAGAGGCCACGCTCTCGGGCATGGCGCTGACGAGCCACGGCATTTTTTACAGCGAATCGTTCAACGGCGTCCGTGAAAAGCTGTTCCATCTGGACTACAGCGGTACAAAGCCGGAGGAGATCAAGACACCATTCGAAGCGGGCACAATGGCCATCAGCTCGAAAGGGTTCGATAAACCGGAACTCTGGGCGGTCATGGGCGGCTGGAACCACGACTACCGCCGCTACCGCTACGATATGAAGCACAACCGCTTCATCGACGAAACGCTCTCCTCGAAGGCGAGCTACCCGGAGTACGACAATCTTGAAGTCAAGGAGGTGATGGTGCCGTCGTACGATGGCATCAAGGTGCCGCTGTCGCTTATCTACAATCGCAGCATGAAGATGGACAGCAAAACCCCTGTGCTGATGTACGGTTACGGCGCGTATGGCAACTCGATCACCCCCTTCTTCAGCCCCTCGTTTCTGCTCTGGACGTACAAGGGCGGTATGATCGCCGTAGCCCACGTACGCGGCGGTGGCGAACTGGGCGACGCCTGGCACAAGGCGGGCATGAAATCGACCAAGCCGAACACCTGGAAAGATTTTATCGCCTGTGCTGAATACCTTGTTCGTGAGCGCTACACCTCACCCGAACACATCGCCATCAACGGCGGAAGCGCAGGAGGCATCCTCATCGGACGCGCCATAACCGCACGCCCAGACCTCTTCGCCGCCGCCATGCCGCAAGTCGGCGTGCTCAACGCGGTCAGGGGCGAATTCAGCCCCAACGGCCCGGTTAACGTCCCTGAATTCGGCACGGTGAAAAATCCGGACGAGTGCAAAGCACTTCTCGAAATGGACGCCTACCTGCACATCCGCGACGGCGTAAAGTACCCCGCAGCGCTCATCACCGCAGGCATGAACGACCCCCGGGTTCCCGCCTGGCAACCCGCCAAATTCGCCGCAAGGTTACAGGAAGCGACCACCTCCGGCAAACCCGTACTCTTCTTCACCGATTACAAAGCCGGCCATGGCATTGGCGACACAAAAACAAAACGATTCGAATCCCTCGCCGACATGCTGAGCTTCGGGCTGTGGCAAACCACCGGCGGCAGAGCCGCCGAATGATGAATGATGAATTTTGAATGATGAATTGCAGAGGGCGAACCTGCGTGTGCGCCCTCTACCGTCCACCTCGTCCACCAAGTCCACAACGTCCACAATTTCCGGCGGCTCTTGGCTGCCACCTAAAAACGTGGAGCCTTTGGCTCCAATGCCAAGCTGAAGCATGGCGCTCCTAGGCTTCACCGCCTCTTCAACCACTCTTTTCGCTCCTCCTCCGGAAAGCGCTCGATGGCGTAGCGCAGCATCGTACGCGGCATGACGGTGGTGTACTCTTCGAGGAACGCTTCGAGCTGCGGCTGGTCGCGTTTGCCGACTTCGCGGAGCATCCAGCCGGTGGCTTTGTGAAGCAGCTCTTCGGGGTCGGCAAGCAGCCGTTCGGCAAGAGCAAGGGTGTCGGTGAAGTCGTCATTTCGAATGAAATGGAAGGTCGAGACGATCGCGATGCGCCGCTCCCAGAGGTTGGGGGATGCAACGAAGCGATAAAGTGACGAGCGAGCGCGGACGTTGAGGTGGCGACCAACGATGTGCGGGCAGGTGACATCGACCAGATCCCAGTTATTGATGCGGTCGGTTCGCGAGCAGTAGAAGTCGTACAGCGCTTCCCTGCCGCTTTCGCTCGACGCGCGGTAACGCTCGATGAGCAAGAGCAACGCCAGCATCCGGTCTTCGTGCCACGGCGAGTCGAGCAGCTCCGAAATCACCTCGATGCCCACGTGCCGGAACTCGCGGCAGAGCTTGCGCAGCACTGGCACGCGAATGCCGCGAAACCGGTCACCCTCACCATACTCGCCGGGACCGGTCTTGAAAAAGCTGCGGAGAATTGCCGCCGTCGGCTCGTCGGCCAGAGATTCGAGGCGGGTGTTGATTGTCGAGATCATGGAAGAGCGGGTTGATGGATTTTCGCGCCCAAGCGCAGCTCAGACGCACGAGATTTGCAGCCCGGTTTAATTATCCACTATCCATTATCAACTGTCAACTCTCTTTCACGCCAGCTCGGCCAGCTCAGCCCAGCGCTCCATGTCGCTTTCGAGCTTTTCCTGTATTTTGTGCAGTTCGTCGCCCAGCTTTTGCACAGCCTCGAAATCGGAACCGGCGGCAGCAAGCTCGGCGTTGATCGCTTCCTGCCGCTCTTCGGCTTCGGCGATGGCTTGTTCGAGCTGCTCAAGTTCGCGCTTCTCCTTGCTGTTGAGTTTGCGCTGTTTTGGCGATGATGTCGTCGGTTTCGAGGCCTCGGATGCGGATTTGGCAGCAGGTGCAGGCTTCGGTTTGGCGGCCTGCTTTTCAGCTGCGGCGGCAGCTTTCATTTCAAGATAGACGCTGTAGTTACCGGGGTAGCGGCGGACGGTGCCGTCGCCCTCGAAGGCGAAAATGTGCTCGACGGTGCGGTCGAGGAAGTAGCGGTCGTGGCTGACGACGACGAGGCAGCCGGGGAAGGTGTCGAGGTAGTCTTCGAGCACGCGCAGGGTGGGGATGTCGAGGTCGTTGGTCGGCTCGTCGAGCAGGAGCACGTTCGGCGCACCGATGAGCTGGCGAAGCAGATAGAGCCGCCTCCGCTCGCCGCCGGAGAGGTTGCCAATGGGGTTGTACTGCGAGGACGGCGCGAAGAGGAACCGTTCGAGCATCTTGGCCGCCGAAACCAGCGTGCCGTCCTTGGTCTTGATCTGCTCGGCCTCCTCCTTGATGTACTCGATGACGCGCTTTTCGTCATCAAGGTGGCGGCTCTCCTGGTCGTAGTAGCCGATCTTGACCGTCGGGCCGATCTCGATGCGCCCGCTATCGGGCATAGTGCGCCCGGCGATCATTTCGAGCAGCGTGGTCTTGCCGGAGCCGTTCGGGCCGATGATGCCGATACGATCGCCCTTTTCGAGCAGGTAGTCGAACGAGCGGAGCAGCTTTTTGGTGCCCCACGATTTCGAAACGTCGTGAAACTCGACGATCTTGTCGCCAAGCCGTTCCGCGCCAAAGCCGATCTCCATCTCCTGCTTCCCTGCCTTTTTCGGCGCATAGACCAGCGCCTCGGCCCGCTGCAACCGCGCCTTCTGCTTGGTGGTGCGCGCCTTCGCGCCGGTGCGCATCCACTCCAGCTCCTGCTTCGCCAAAGCGTTGCGCTTGCGTTCGTCGCGAATCTCCTGCGCCTCTTCCTCTTCCTTCTGGACCAGGTAGCTCGCGTAGCCGCCGGTATAGGTTTTAGCCGTTTTACCGTCGAGTTCGATCATGCGCGTAGCGACGCGGTCGAGAAAGTAGCGGTCGTGGGTGATGAGAATCACCGCCCCGGAGTAACGACGAATGTAGTTCTCCAACCACTCGACACTGCCGGCATCGAGGTGGTTGGTCGGCTCGTCAAGAATCAGCGCATCACTCGGAATGACGAGAGCATGCGCCAACGCGACGCGCTTTCGCTGACCACCGGAGAGCGTGCCCATTTTCGCCGTCAGGTCGTTCAGCCCCAGCTTGCCGAGCACCGCCTTGGCGTTGGACTCCAGCTCCCACGCGCCGTTCACATCCAGCTCGTGCGACAGGTGCGTCACCTTGTCGATGAGCGCCGCGTCGCCCTCCGACTCCTCCAGCGCCTTGAGCGCCAGTTCGTACTCGCAAATGAGCGCCATCACCTTGTCGCCCGACTTCAGCACCGCTTCGAGCACCGTGTCCTCCTCGTCGTAGGGCGAAACCTGCGGCAAATAGGTGATTGTCTTGTCACGCGAAATCATCACGCGGCCAGAATCTGGCGTCTCGCTCCCGGCCAGAATCTTCATCAGGGTGCTCTTGCCGCTGCCGTTCGCACCGATGATGCCCACCTTGTCGCGGTCGTCGATGCCGAACGACACCTCCGTGAACAGCGTTTTCAATCCGTATGTCTTGCCAATTCCCTCGACCGTCAGAAGAACCATGCCCAATCCTGTTTAACGCTGAAAAAGCCTCAATATAACCCAAATGCCCGCCGATTCCCCGGCGATGGCTGGGGTGGATAAAAAAGAAAAATCCCGCACCGTCCTGACTATTTTATGGACGACGCGGGAGTTCAACTGGTGTGAATGAACAAGTAGGGCTTGCCGCTCAGTTCCACTTGCTCGACCCTTTTGCGACACTGTAACGGCCTGCGCCGAGGAGCGCTACGGCAATGGCGCCGAACAAGTAGAAGGCTTGCAATTCAAGCGCGTAACCGCCGTGGGAGTCCAGCGAAGCAATCTGGCCCATGTGCACCAGCCAGACCGCCATACCCATCAGGAACGCCTGGACAAGCGCGGCAGGCCGGGTGTACAGACCGAGGATGATGAGCAGCGGAGCAACCACTTCGCCGATGGGCACGCCCGCAACCAGCAGTTCGGGCAGACCGGCGGCTTTGAGCTTCGAGATGATGAAGCCGAAGCCGTGAATCAACTTGTGGACGCCGTGAAACAGCATCAGCCCTCCAATGCACAAGCGAAGAATCAGTTTACCAAGATCATCTATCCTCATGAGTTCCTCCGAAAAAAGCGTGTACTCTGCCTCGATTGTTGTGGCGTGTGAGCTGTGACAAAATTCCGCCTTCAGCTCGTCGGATAGGCCTCAATCAGCAAGTCGTTCCCAAACCTGTCGATTCGCGTGAACTCAAGCGACGTGGCCATGTCGGGACGGATGACGTCAAGCGGACCGAAGGAGGGCAGGCCGTCACCGCCGAAAAGTTTCGGTGCTATAAAGACGTAATATTTGTCAACCAGGCCCGACCTGACCACTGAGGAAGACAACCGGCTGCCCGCTTCGACCATGACCGAAAGCACGCGCCGACGGTGAAGCTCCGCAAACACCTGCGTGAGATCGAGACTACCTTCGGCCTCGCCGATCAGCACCACCTCGACGCCCCGCGCTTCGAGCTGGCTGACCAACCCCGGCTCTGCCTCATCTCGAAGCGCGAAGACAAGCGTTTTTGCCGCGTCGTTGAAAATCCGGAACTCGTGCGGCACCTCAAGCCTCGGGTCGAGCAGCACGCGCAACGGCTGACGGCCAGCGCAGTAGCGCACGGTCAGTTCGGCGTCATCGGCCAGCGCAGTCGAAGCGCCGCACAGCACGGCGTCATAGCGGCATCGCAGCCGGTGCACCTCGCACCGCGACTCCTCGCCGGTAATCCATTTGGATGCGCCAAGCGACGTGGCGATGCGCCCGTCGAGAGTCTGCGCGGTTTTAAGCGCCACGAAGGGACGAGCGTTGCAATGTGAGGTTATGAACGCCTCGTTAAGCCGCTCGGACTCCACTTCGAGCACGCCAACCGTCACCTCAATTCCGGCGTCGCGGAGCTTGGCCACCCCCTTGCCGGCCACCTTTTCGTGCGGGTCGAGGCAACCAACCACCACGCGCGGAATGCGCTTTTCGACGATCAGGTCAGCGCACGGCGGCGTCTTGCCGTGGTGAGAACACGGCTCCAGATTGACGTACAGCGTCGAGCGCCGAAGCAGCGCTTCGTCCTCGACCGACGCAATGGCATTCACCTCGGCGTGCGGCCCGCCGTACTGCCGGTGCCACCCCTCGCCGATGACGCGCCCGTCATGGACAATCACCGAACCAACCATCGGATTCGGACTCACGCTGCCCGCGCCGCGCTCGGCCAGTTCGAGGCATCGCCGCATGTACGCTTCGTCTTCCGGACGTCCCGGAGCTGTTGGATCCGTCACCATTTCCTTCCCCCTTTAGCAGTTTTCCGCTTTCACCTGCACCAGCTTGATGCCCGACAAACGCAACAGTTCAGCGATGTGCTCAATCTTGTACGGCTTGTCGTAGTAGATGGTCTTGATACCGACGTTGATGAGCACCTTCAGGCAGTGGATGCAGGGGCTCGCGGTGATGTAAATATCAGCGTCTTTTATCGATACGCCGTGCTTGGCAGCCTGCGCGATGGCGTTGATTTCGGCGTGGATTGTGTTGACGCAGTTCTCCTCGACGGTGCCGTCGGGATGGGTGCTGCGGTAGATTTTGCAGTTGGTCTCGTTGCAGTGCGGCAGTCCGGAAGGCGCGCCGTTGTAGCCGGTCGAAAGGATGTTGTTGTCGCGCACGATCACCGCGCCGATGTGCCCCCGCGTGCAGGTAGCCCGGCGAGAAATGAGGTGTGCCACGCACATGAAATATTCATGCCACCCGAGCCGCAGCTGCTCGCCTGCGCTATCGGAACCACGCGAGCCACAACCGCAGCCGCCATTGTTTTCGTCCTGCATAACCATCTTTTTTAACACTACCTTAATTGATAGATTGACCGATAAAATAGAGCAAACAACGCGCCTTCGCAAGAGTTCCGGACGGATGAAACAGCAAAGAACGAACCGCTAACCACCGGAATCCGGCATAACCGGATACAGCTGCCTTTCAACAATGATCAAAAGTTATTTCACGCTCTACCACACCGCCCTGGAACTGCATGAGCAGCTTGCGGGCGGCTACCTGTTCGAGATTCATTCCCAGCAGAAAAACGAACTCATCCTCGCCTTCGTCACCCCCGATGGCCGCCACGAGCAGCTCGTTGTCACGGTGCGCTCACCCCACTTTTCGCTGTACACGCGGGAGGGATTGAACCGCAAGCGGCGCAACACAGCGGCCATCATGAGCCAGCTCTACGAGCGGCAGATTCTCGACATCTCCGTCGCGCCCGCCGACCGGCAGATCAGCTTCCGGCTCGACGACGGGCACTCAATCGTGCTGCGCATGTTCAGCGCCGAAACCAACGTGCTGCTGGTGAAGGATGAGCTGATTGTGGAGACCTTCAAGGAGGGTCGGAAACTCGAAAATACGCCGTTTGAGGAAACAAACGCTGACGTACCGTTCTTCAGTGCGCTGGAACAACTTGCTGGAGACCCGGAGCTGTTCGAGCGATCGCTGAAGGAGGCGAACGAAGGCGAACCACTCGACCGACAATTGCTGAAAGCGTTACCGGGCTTCGACCGCAAGCTGGTGCGCCAGCTGCTCGACACGGCGGAAGGCGACACGCCAACGCAGCTCCACCAAGCGTTCGTCGCGCTCTTCTACGACCTGGCCTCCCCCTCACCGTGCGTCATCGAACGCCCCAGAGAAGCGCCACGCTTTTCGCTGTTCGAGCCGCTCGACGACGCGCTATTCACGCCATTCGAGAGTGTGCTCGACGCGCTGAACCACTACAGCCGCAAGATGTACCGCCACCTGCGCAAACAAGAGCAGGCGACCGCCGTGCGCCGCGAGCTGACGAGCAGGATAGGCAAGGCCGAAAAGGAGCTAGCCTCGGCTGACAAGCACGATCCTGAAGAGCTGGCGCAACAATACGAAACTTACGGCCACCTGCTCACCGGCGCAATCGGCAGGACGGAAGCATCTGGTAAGGCGATCACGGTACCGAATCTCTTTGATGCCGATATGGCCGAGGTGACGATTCCACTGAAACCACGCCTCAACCTTCAGGAAAACGCCGCCTGGTACTTCACGCAAGCGACCAAAAACCGCAAACGCGCCGAAGCGCAAAAGCTCCGACACGCCGAACTCAACGGCGAACTTGACGAGCTGCGCGAGAAGCTGCGAGCCCTCGACGCGGCGGACTCCCCCGAAGCGCAACAAGCGGTGCTCGAAACCATCGGCAGCAAAAGCGCCAAGGGCCAGCACCGGAAGCAGGCAAAAAAGCCCCCCTTCCGCGCCATCCCGCTCGGCCCGAACATCAAGCTCTACATCGGCAAAAGCGCCGCGAAGAACGAACAGCTCACCTTCAGCTTCGCCCGCCCCAACGACATCTGGCTCCACGCACGGGGCGCCTCCGGCTCGCACTGCATCCTCAAAGGCGCACAAATGCACAACATCTCGGAAATTGAACGCGCCGCCGAAATCTCCGCCTGGCACTCCTCGGCCAAACATTCAGAACTGGTACCGGTGATGTACACCGAAAAAAAGTACGTCAAAAAAGACCGCAAAAGCCCCGGCAGCGTCATTGTCGAACGCGAAAAAGTGGTCATGGTCAAGCCGATAAAGGAATGATACATTGATACTTGACAATGGATAATGTAGGGGCAACCCTTGCGGTTGCCCTGAAACGCGCAAGCACGGAACTTTGTATTCGACCATCTGCATTGTTCCTGTCACACCAAAGGGCGCCTCTAAAAACTTATTGCGCGGCC
>CBEUNJ010000044.1:0-13430 GCA_965544465.1 uncultured Chlorobaculum sp. | reverse complement strand
TGCAACAGGCCGCACGTGAACAGCGCGACCGTGAGGTCGATGCGCTTGAAAAGAAATACGCCACCCACCTTGACCGGATTGCCGAAAAAATCAGAAAGGAGGAGCGTGAACTGGCGCAGGACGAGGCCGAACACCGGAACCGCAAAGCAAGTGAGCTGATCGGGTTAGGAGAAACCGTGCTCGGTTTTTTCCTTGGGCGAAAAAGCACGCGCGGCATCAGCAGCGCCATGAACCGCCGCCGCATGACGGCCAACGCCAAGGCGGATGTGCAGGAGTCGGTCGAAACGATTGATGAGCTGAACCGTCAGCAAGAGAAGATAGAGGCGGAGTTGAAAGAGCAGGCGGCGGAGATCACCGCGCGGTGGGAGCATCCTGAATCGGCGCTGACCACCGCAGAACTTTCTCCCCGCCGAACCGACGTAGTGATTCAGATTGTGACCACCGGCTGGCTTCCCTTCTGGCAGGTCACGCTCGACACGACTGCGGGAGGCGGTACGCTCTTTCTGCCGGCGTACGCAACGGGGGACGCCTCGTAACACATGCGTCGCTCAAACGCTTTTCTCTTGCCGATTGAACAGCAGATCACGGAACAAAAAGAGCGCCACCGCGATGAGCACCAGCATCGCACTGCCCCAAAGCGCAAAAGAAAACTGCGAACCGCCGAGGTACATCCAGTAACCGCCGAAAAGGAAAAAGACAATTGCCGCTCCCGTGGTAACAGCCTTCTCCGGCAGGTTTTTGCCCATCATCAGACCAACGATGACCGCCAAACCGTCCGACACCGCCATGCCAAGGGTCGAGCCGATCCAGACCGGAATGAAGGGATTGGTGGTCGCGAGGCTGATGGTGGAGAACATCGTCTTGTCGCCAAGTTCAGCCATGAAAAAGGTAGAGAAAACAAGCCAGAAGGGATTGATGCCGACCTTGCACTCCCCCGCCTGGTCATCGTCATCGAGGCTGTCACCGCGCAGCGTCCAGAAGCCAAAGATGATGAACGAAATTCCGGCGACGAAGGTGATCCAGTCAGTCGGCAGCAAATCGCCCATCAGCCAGCCGATGCCTGCCGAAAAAACATGCACGGCAAGCGTTGACCAGAAAATCCCCCACAAGACGATGCGCGTATTGTAGCAGGTGGCCAGAGCAAGGGCTAAGAGCTGGCTCTTGTCGCCAAGCTCGGCCAGAAAAATCATCGCAAAAGAGAGCCAAAACGCGTGCATGGAACAGGGTTGGAATTACAGATTTGCTGTGTCGTAACATATGCCCTCACAACTCATTATTCCAAATCGGTTCAAGCTGTGGCGGACGCTTATCCAGCCGATCAAGATCAACATCGGACGTATCCGGCGATGGAATGCGAGCGATTCACTGCGCTGTTCTCACCAGTTTTTCCGTATCGATGCCCTTTAAGCGCAACTGGTCGAGCAGCTCCGCATACGTTGCCTCATCCATGTACGGCGTTCGCGACAGCACCCAGCAGCGGCTTGCATCAGCATTCGAGACCAGCGCCCACGAATAATTCTCGGCCAGCCCGATGACCCAGTAATTGGCCTTGATCCAGCGGAAAAAGGTAACAATCAGCTTGGCGTTGCCGCTCCCCTCAACCGGCACGGCGGTCGCGCGGATGGACTTCTCCTTGCCGTTGCGCTTGCAGGAGTTGCGCACCAGCACCATACCTTTTGCGGCATCAAGCGTGTATTCCGCCTTCGTATTGGCGCAACTACGCTGCTGCTTGCTCGCAATTGCGGCAATTTCGTACCAGGTTCCGCAGTATTTCATGACATCGACCTCCGGCACGGTAGCCGGGCCGGCAAGGTTCGAACGCTTTCGTAACAGATTTCTGAACATGATGTAATGACATTTTCGGTTGTTGATGACCTCCTTCCATAAACAGAAATCGGCAACGTCAAAGTTTCACTTCCGCAACTTACATCGCGTGCGTAACGGCGGGAATTGATTGGAGATGTTGCCATTTTTCGATAGCACTCAACTCTGTGAAACCATCTTCACGTTATCTCCTTGCTGCTCATGGCGCCGGACTTGAGATGAACAAAGCATGCTCACTCACTCTTGTCTTCAAGCGACCGGCTTGTGGCGATGGTGGCGGCTTTTCCGGCGGGATAGAGGCTGACCAGCAGGGTCAACACCATCGCGGCGGCTCCGACAGCGACAAAATCCCACGGCTGCATTGCAACCGGGTAAGCCTTGATGATGAAGGCGCTTTGCGACGGCAACTGCACGAAGCCGTACAACGCCTGTGCTTGCAGAAAAGACCATGCAAGCAGTGACCCGAGCGCCGTGCCGAAAAGACCTGTCAATCCGCCCTCAACGATGAAAATGGTCATGAACTGCGGTCGCTCCATGCCGAGGCAGCGCAAGTAGAAAAGCTCGTGCTTTTTGTCGATCACCGTCATGGCCAGTGAGCCTGCCAGGCTCAAGAGCGCCACCATGACCACCAGCATCAGCACGGCGAAACTCGCCCACTTTTCGAGCCGCATCACAGAGAAGAGTTCCCGGTGTTTGGCTTCGAGCGTCACGATTTTCCACTGGCCGTCAAGCCCGTTCGTCGAAATCCAGAGGCGAAGCTCACGCTCAAGATTGTCGGCTGATACAGCGCTCTGCGGGCGCACGTCAAGGCCGGAGTAGCGCGCCTTGCCGTAGAGCAGAATCGTGCGCGCAACTGAAATCGGCGCAAGCACATAGCGGTCATCGAAAATCTGCTGCAACACGAACGCCGACTCCACCCTCGCCTCGCCGATCGAGAGCGCGGGCAGCAGCTCCGGCTGCGAAAGCGCCTGCAAGCCTGCCGAAATCAGCTCCGGGCTGAACAGCCGCACCCGCTGGCCCGCGTACAGCTCCAGCCGCCCGGCGAGCAAGCTTCCGACCGAAATCCCCTCTCCGGAAAATCGCGGCGGACGAACTCCGGCTCCCGTTTGCATCCTGCGCTGCGCCTCGGGGGTCACCCCCTTGACCATCACCAGCTCGTTCTTGCCCGAAGCGGACAGGATCGCCTGCCCTTCAAGGAAAGGATCGACCTCCCGCACCCCCTTGAGCTTGCCGATGGCCGCGAGCAGCGAATCGGAGACCACCATCGAGCGCCCGCTTACTGGCACGAGCTGCACCGGGCTTTCGACCGTTACGAACAGGTCGCGCGCGAGGCTCTGGAAGCCGTTCAGCACGCTCATCACGATCAGTAGCGTCGACACGCCAACCACGATCCCCGCAAGGCTGATGCCGGAGATGATGTTGATCACCCGAAACCGCTTCCGCGCGAAGCTGTAGCGGCTCGCTATCCAGAACCCAGCGTTCATCGTTGGAGCCTCCTCATACGGTCAGGGCGGTGTTGGGCCGCAGCGAAGCGGCCACGCGCGATGGAATGAAGGCGAACAAGAGCGTCAAGAGCGCCACGACAACGGAGACGACCAGGTAGTTCAGCGGATCAATCTGGATCGGCACGTGGCTGACAAAATAGCTCTGTTCCGGCAGTTTGATGAGATGGAAGCGCAGTTCGAACAGCGAGAGCCCAAGCGCCAGCAGGTTGCCCGCGCCGATGCCCACCAACGCAATCATCAGCGCCTGCCCCATGAACACCATGCTGATGCTGCGCGGCTGGAGTCCAAGCGCCAAAAGCATCCCGATCTCCCTGGTCTTTTCGATAATCAGCACCAAGAGCGTCGAAACGATGTTGAAGACCGCCACCACAGTAATGGTGACGATCAGTAGCGGCGTGATGTTTTTCTGGAGCTTCAGCCACTCGAACAGGTTCGAATAGCGCTGATAGACCGTATAGGCGTAAAAGGGATAGCCGAGCGCTTCGGTCACATGTGCCGAAATGGCGTCGAGGTTGCGCAGGTCGGAAACGTTGGCCTCGTAGCCAGAAATCATGCCGGGGTGGTAGAGCGCCTGAAGCCGCCCGAGATCGGTGAACACCACAAGATCGTCGAAACCCTCGCTCAGCCCGGTATCGTAAATACCCGCCACCCGCGCCACGTGGAGATCGAGGGAAGACAATAGACCGACGACGCTTTGCGCTCCGTAGATGTTGGAGCTATCCGCGCCGCTATCGATACCTACGATCATCAGCCGGTCGCCGGTTTTGATTCCCAGCCGCTCGGCAAGCACCTTGCCGCACAGCACCGGCAACACCTCGCCGGACGAAGCATCCGGAGCCTTGAGGGCCTGCCACAAGCCATTGCTAGAAAAACCGAGAAATTTACGGGCCTCTCCGGGCGTAATGCCACGAATCTGCGCCGGAGCAATGCCGCCGCCATCGGGCGAGCTGTTGCGGCTTTTGAGCATTACGTTGATTTCGAGGAATGGGTAGGTTTTGGTAATCCCAGGCACGCTCTTCAACGTTTCGCTGTCACGGCGGGTCTCGTAAAAGAGGCGACCGTCGGGCTGCCGCACCTGCAGATGCGAGGTGAAGCGGATCAGCTTGCCCTCGATGCTCGAAGCAAATCCGTTGACGATAGAGAGCGTCAGAATCAGCGCTGCCGTCCCCACGGCAATACCTAGCGCCGAAGCAAACACGATGAAGGTTGGCTTGGAATGCGAACGCGGCTTGAAGGCGAATCGCCGGGCGATGTAGAGTTCAGCTTTCACTAAGCGGTCAAGGGCACAAGTGGTGGTTTTTCTGAGGAGTGACCATGCAATGATGACGGGAAAGATAAGAATTTCCGGGGTTTTGGGGAGGGTTAGATGGCATCTCAAAACCTTGTGACGCATCCCGATTGCTGCGTTTTGTGGTGATGGACATCCTCATGTACGCCGTGTACACTCCAGGTTCTGCGCTCCATCCGTGTTGCACTCAGGCCACTCATAACACCGGTTAGAGATGCCCTTCACTGATAAACTCCCTCGTAAATGCTAGTATTTTGTTACGTCCGGTTGACTTTGCTTTGTAAAGAGCTTTATCAGCATTATCAATGAGGGAGTACCAGTCGGTAGCGTCGTCGGGCATGGCGGCTACGCCGATGCTTACAGTAAGCTGGCCTTCGGGCTGAGTGTGTTCGTGGTCGAAGGGTTCGGCGCTGATGATGCTTCGCAGGCGGTCGGCAATCTCAAGCGCAGTCCGGCGGTCGGTCTGCGGGAACAGCACGGAGAACTCCTCCCCGCCAAAACGCGACGGAATATCGGTGACGCGGCACTCCTGCCGGATGATTTCAGCAATCCTTGCCAGCACCTTGTCACCCTCGATGTGGCCATGCAGATCGTTGTATATCTTGAAATGGTCGATGTCGATCATCGCCATGGCGATTGGCGTGCCGAACCGTTTAGCCCGCTCAACGTCGATGATGAGGTGCTCCTTGAAGTGGCGGTAGTTGTACAGGCCGGTCTTTTCATCGCGGATATAGATTTCGTCGAGCTTCTTGTTCTTGGCCTCGATGTCGTGGCAGAGCGAGGCGACCGAGCCGGTGACAGAGCGCATTTCGGCGGAAGGTTCAGAGCCGCTCAAAAGGCTCTCGGCAGCTTCAGCGGTGTCGTGCAGGCTTTCAGGCAAATCGCGATTCAACTGCGTCAGGCGGCGCGCGAGCTGGTGCAGTGGAATGATTGAATGGCGATAGTTCGAGGCAATAAACCGCTCGCCCGCCAGCACGAGAAAGAGCAGCATGACAGTGATAAAAACCAGATAGCAGGTCAAACTGAGACCAAGCATATCGTTTTCAGCGGTAATCTGCTGGTTCATGGCCGCGATCATTTCATCAAGATCGACCACAATGAGCTGAAGCTTTTCGCGGTTGACAATGCCGACGATCGGCTTTTTTTTCATCAGCCACCTGCCCAACTCGCTCTTCGGCTGGATGCCTGAGCTTTTTTTGACTTCGGCAAAGCGGGCGCATTCGATACGCAGCAGCGACTGAATCTCCTCGCGATCAGCCAGCGAAAGCCGTTCGTTGCCGAATTGGTGCTCGATGGAGGCGACCGTCGTGCGGCACTCGACCAGCTTCATACGAAGATCCTGCTTGATGGCAATCTCCCGGATATGCGCGGACTGATAAGCACCGAACCAGGCCGTGCCGCCGACAGCCAGTAAAAGGGTCGCGATGCCGGTGACAATGGCGGGCCGGAGCAGCCCCCTGCTTTCTGTATCGTGATGTTGATTCATCCGCGTCATTTGATGATGATGGTGCGCACCAACTGCTGGTAGGGGGCCATGTCGCCGCGCTCGAAAAGCTTCTGGCCATCTTTGGAAAGCCATGCGCCAAACCCGGTGGCAAGTGGATCATACGGGTCGTAAAGATAAAGCACGACCGTGGAGAGTGGATAGTCGCCTTGGTAAACCGTTGCTGGCGATGCTGTTACCGGCGCTCCCCCATCGTCGCCAGCGACCGGCACGACGCGGAGATGGTCACCATTCTTGCCGCTGCGCAACGCTTCGGCCCAGGCGGGCATGGTGATGGCCGCCACGGCATTGCGGTCACGGCGCACCCGCTCCAGCAGCGCCTCAAGCGTCGGCTCGGCAGAAGCGTCAAGCTCATTGCGCTTGCCGAACAACAACGAAGAGAAGACGAGCCTGGAGCGAAAATCGCTACCGTTCAAGCACGGAACAATGCGTCCCGACGAACCGCCAACAGCGCTCCAGTTGGTGAGCTTGCCTGAAAAAATCTTTCGAAGCTCATCGAGCGTAAAGCTGGCGACCGGATTGGCGCGGTTGACCACCAGCACCATTGCATTGCGCGCCACCGGCTGCTGCCTTGGCGGACGCTGCATGGCCGTTATCACCGAATCCTCCTCTGCGGAGAGTGCGCCCTCAATCAGCGCCGCTCCGGCCTCGTGGCGCAACAGTTGCAACACGGGGCGCGTGCTGGAGCCGTTGAGAGCGATCGAGGCTTTGGCGTACTGGTCGGAAAAGGCGCGAGACTGGACGGTAGCGACAGGCATCAGGGAGGGATCGACGGCGAGCCGCAACCTGCCGCTGATGGGCGTCGGTCTGGAGACAACCGCGCTCACCCGCTCTTCGGGAGTGGAAGGACGCATCCAGAGCCACAACGGCACAACGATGCCTGCGGCAAGGATGAGGATGATCACAACGTTACGGATCCGGTGATTCATGGCTATAATGGGATTTATACCTGAATGTAGGCAAAAAAAGAACGCGAGGGAAACGCCTCGACTATATGCATGATCCCTGGAGAGGCATGGGGCGCCGTGCCCACACGAAGATGGCAAAGAGGCACGGTTTGGAATGGATGAACACAATGAATAGACCAGCCAGTGGCGAGCGCTCAGTACCGCCCGCAACCGTTACGATCTGCTTGCAATATTTATTGTGGAAAAACGATACGAATTCATTAATATATCCGCTTACCTGAATATTTATTCACTCCCCTGAATACATACACTCGTCGATGAATCAACAGCAGAACACCTGGACGGCCTCGGTGATTGGCGCTTCGGGATATTCCGGAGCTGAACTCATCAAACTCCTCAAGAGGCATTCCGGTATCGAAATCGATACGCTCTACGCCCACACCCAGGCGGGCAAGCGCTTTTCGGAGCTTTACCCGGCCATCACCTGCGACAAGGTCTTCCAGACCTACGAGGGGCAAACCGATAGCGATATTTATTTCCTCGCCCTTCCGCATGGCGAAGCGCTGCGACTGGTGCCAGGACTGCTGTCCGCCGGAAAGAAAATCATCGATCTCTCGGGCGATTACAGACTTGAAAAAATCGACGAGCACAAGCGTTTTTACGGCGGTGAAAAGTCGCCAGGCGCCGTGCTGCAATACGGTATGCCAGAGCTGTTCCGCAGCGAAATCATCGGCGCGACAGCTATCAGCAATCCGGGCTGCTACGCCACGAGCATCATCCTCGGGCTTGCTCCCCTGTTCCGTGGCGGCATGGCGGGTCTCGAAGTCGAAGCAGTCAACGTCACGGCGGTGTCCGGCCTGTCGGGCGCGGGCCGGAGCGCGAAGACCGAACTGTCGTTCTCGGAGATGAGCGGCAACATGCGCGCCTACAAAGTGGGAAAACACCAGCACACCCCTGAGATCATGCAGGCGCTCGGCACCTCGGCCACAGAGCCTTCGTTCCGCTTCGTCATGACGCCGATGATCGCGCCTTACGTGCGCGGCATCTACTCGGTGCTGAACGTGCATCTCGGCTCGCCGGTGGCGATGGAGTCGCTGCGAGAGCTCTACGCCGGATTCTACGGCGACGCCCCGTTCGTGCGCCTGCGCGACGGCGTAACCGAAGTGGCCCACGTGGCCAACACCAACTTCTGCGACATCAGCCTCGCCTGGGAAGAGGACGGCTCGCTCGTCGTCATCACGGCCATCGACAACCTCGTAAAAGGCGCAGCCGGTCAGGCCGTGCAGAACATGAACCTGATGCTTGGATTCAACGAAACCACAGCACTGCTCTGAGGCTTCAACGCATCCGTTAACCTGAATTTTTTTGATTGAACAGTGGAACCATTCGACAAATCGATGGCCGCCGTCAAGCGCCTCGCCTCGAGAACCGTCTGGCCTGAAGGCGTGAGGCCGGTCATTGCCGACCCCGCACCGGGCGATACATTCTGGCCTGAAGGCTTTATGCTTGCGGGCATCAACTGCGGCATCAAACCGAAGGGCAAGGACTTGATGCTGCTCTCGTGCGACAAGCCGGTGAGCACCGCTTCGGTCTTTACGACCAACCTCTGTTGTGCCGCGCCGGTCGAGCTGTCGAAAGCTGCGCTTTCAGCCTCCAGCGGCAAAATACGCGCCATCATCTGCAACAGCGGCAACGCCAACGCGGCCACAGGCGCTGACGGCATGACGCGCGCTCGCCAGATGGCTGAGGCCGCAGCGGCAGAACTTGGCATCAAGGCTGGCGAAGTGCTCGTCGCCTCCACCGGCGTCATCGGCCAGACGCTGCCAGTCGAAAAGATCACCTCGGCCATGCCGACTCTGAAAGCCGCATCCGGCCCGGCCAACTGGACGGACGCTGCCGAAGCGATCATGACCACCGACACCTTCCCGAAGGCATTTGCGGTTAACATGAAGCTCTCGGGCGGCACAGCTCGCATCGCGGGCATCGCGAAAGGTTCTGGCATGATCTGCCCGAACATGGCGACGATGCTCGCGTTCCTCAGCACCGATGTGTCGATTGAACCGGCGCTCTTGCAGGAGTTGCTCTCGGCGGCAAACTCGGTGAGCTTCAACGCCATCACGGTTGACGGCGACACCAGCACCAACGACATGGCGGCGATCATGGCGAGCGGAACAGGGCCGGAAGTGTTGCGCGGTTCGCGCGACGCGCAGCTTTTCGGCGAGGCGCTGCGCTCGGTGATGACCATGCTCGCCCAGCTCATCATCGTCGATGGCGAAGGTGCGACCAAGTTCGTCGAACTGCGCGTCACCGGCGCGAAAAGCGACGCCGAGGCTCGCATGGCAGCGATGAGCGTGGCCAACTCGCCGCTCGTCAAGACCGCCATCTACGGCGAGGACGCCAACTGGGGGCGCATCATCGCGGCGGCGGGTCGCTCCGGCGCTTCGTTCGTGCAGGAGGAGCTGTCGGTCAGCTTCGACGACGAGCCGATTTTGAAGCCTGGCCTCGATGCTAACTTCTCCGAAGAGCGTGCCAAGGTGGTGATGCAGCAAAAGGAATTCACCATCACGCTCTCGCTCGGCAACGGACCCGGAGCGGCAACCGTGTGGACGTGTGATTTAAGCCACGGTTATATCGAAATCAATGGCAGCTATCGGAGTTGATAATTGACAGTTTGGGCCTGGTGGTTCTCGGGGTTTTGTCCACTCCATCCACTGAGTCAACTTCGTCTCCGGCTTCACAGGAGTTGTGTCGCCTTTAGCTTGTCAGCGACGCCTTTTTTGAATTTCAGAGATTTTGACATGGAATGACATGAAAAACATGTGCAGTGAATTCCGCCCCGACGGCAAACGTCCCCAGCCGGTCATCGGCCACGTGCTTGTCGAGGCGCTGCCCTATATCAGACAGTTCGAGGGCAAGACCTTCGTCATCAAATACGGCGGCTCGGCCATGAAGGACGAGGGGCTCAAGAACATCTTCGCCGAGAACGTCACGCTGTTGCGCAAGGTCGGCATCAAGGTGGTGATCGTGCACGGCGGCGGCGACGCCATCACCAAGACCTCCGACAAGATGGGGCTGGAGACCACTTTCGTGCACGGCAAGCGAGTCACCAACCTCGAAACCATCAACGTGGTGCAGATGACGCTGGCCGGAAAGGTGAACCAGGACATCGTGCAGCTCATCAACGAGGATGGCGGCCACGCCGTCGGCGTCAGCGGCCTCGATGCCGACATGATCCGCGCCGTGCCCGCCGCCAATGCAGAGACGCTGGGGCTGGTCGGTCAGGTGGCAGAAATCAACACGCGCTACATCGACCTGCTCACCGATGCCGGACTGATTCCGGTGATCGCCCCCATCGGCTACGATATGGAGAGCAACGTCTACAACATCAACGCCGACGACGCGGCGGCGGCCATCGCCGTAGCGCTCAAAGCTGAAAAGCTGATCTACATCAGCGACGTCGAAGGCGTCCGCGTTGGCGACCGCATTCTGAAAACGATCTGCAAGGCCGATGCGGCGGAGTTCATCGAACGCGGCGTCATCACCGGCGGCATGATTCCGAAGGTGGTTTCAGCCTACCAGACCCTCGACGGCGGCGTCGGCAAAGTTCATCTCATCGACGGCCAAGTCACCCATGCCCTGTTGCTCGAAATATTCACCAACGAAGGCGTCGGCACGCAGTTCGTCGTCGAAACCGAAAAAGAAATTCTATCATGAGCCAACAACAGACCGGAACGAAAAAACGCGACTTTCTCGGCTTCACGGGACTCAATGCCGAAAAGGTGATCGAACTGTTCGACTACTCGCTCCACATCAAGCAGCAGCGTGAAGCCAACCGCCAGACTGCCGAGTTCCGCCCCATCCGCCACAAAACCGTGGCGATGATCTTCAACAAGCCCTCACTGCGCACGCGTGTGTCGTTCGAACTCGGTGTGTATGAGCTGGGCGGCCATGCCATCAGCCTCGAAGGGAAATCTATCGGCGTTGGCGAGCGCGAGTCGGTCGAAGACATCGCCCGTCTGCTGTCGCGCTACAACGACGCGATTGTGGCCCGCCTGCACGAGCACGAAATCATCGAGACGCTTGCCGAGCACGCAACCATTCCGGTCATCAACGCGCTCACCGACCTGTCGCACCCGTGCCAGATCCTGGCCGATGCCTTCACGCTTTACGAAAAAGGATTGTGGCGCGACGACATCAAGGTGGTCTTCGTCGGCGATGGTAACAACGTCGCGAACTCGTGGATTGAACTTGCAGGCATCCTGCCGTTTCACTTCGTACTCACCTGCCCCGAAGGCTATCTGCCGGACGAAACGCTGCTGAAACAGGCTCGCACCAACGCAAAGAGCGTCATCGAAATTGTGCACGACCCGATGGAAGCGGCGAAAGAGGCCGACGTGCTCTACACTGACGTCTGGACCAGCATGGGCCAGGAGGATGAGATGGCCGAGCGCCTGAAAACGTTCGAGCCATACCAGATCAACTCGAAGATGATGGCCGAAGCCAAATCGTCCGCTGTAGTGATGCACTGCATGCCCGCACATCGCGGTCAGGAGATCAGCGCCGAGGTGATGGACGGCCCGCAGTCGGTCATCATCGACGAGGCCGAAAACCGCCTGCACGTGCAGAAGGCACTCATGGTGAAGCTGATGAACCACGACGTCTATCGCCAGTTCCACCTGACGCATCGCCTAAACCGTGCGGCCAGCCAGCTCAAAGCCTGATTCGAGGACAATGAACAAGGCCAGCAGGCAGAAAAAAATCAGGGAGCTCATCGAACAGAACGAGATTTCCGGCCAGCAGGAGCTGCTCGGAATGCTTGAAAAGGAGGGCTTTCCGGTCGCCCAGCCGACCCTGTCGCGCGACTTCGGCGAAATGGGCATCGTGCGCAACCGCACCGCTGACGGCGGCTACCGGCTTTCAGTGCCCAAACCGACGCAGGAGGAGATTCTCCGCGGACTGGTCGGCATGGAGGTGCTGTCGGTGGCAGCCAACGAAACCGCGATCATCGTCAGTACTCTGCCGGGCCGTGCACATGGCGTCGGCTCGTTCCTCGACCGCCTGCGCAGCCCCGAAATTCTCGGCACCATCGCCGGAGACGACACGGTGCTCGTCATTCCTGCAACCATCAGGAAAATTTCGTCCGTCAAATCATATATTCAGAACATTCTCTCACAACCATAACCGGACCCCAGTATGAGCAAGGAAAAAATTGCAGTCGCCTACTCTGGCGGCCTCGACACATCAGTCATGATCAAATGGCTGAAGGATAAATATGAAGGGGCTGAAATCGTGGCCGTCACAGGCAACCTCGGCCAGCAGATGGAGGTCGATAACCTCGAACCCAAAGCGCTCGCCACTGGCGCGGCGTCGTTCCACTTCGTCGATCTGCGCAAGACCTTCGTCGCAGAGTGCATCTGGAAAGCGCTGAAAGCTGGCGCGCTCTACGAAGATGTGTACCCGCTCGCCACGGCGCTCGGACGCCCGATTCTGGCCAAGGCGCTGGTTGACGTCGCCAAAGCCGAAGGGTGCACCATGCTCACCCACGGCTGCACCGGCAAGGGCAACGACCAGGTGCGTTTCGAGGTCACCTTCGCCTCGCTCGCCCCGCACATGAAGGTGGTCGCCCCGTTGCGCGAGTGGGAGTTCACCTCGCGCGAACAGGAGATCGCCTACGCGCTGAAGCACAACATCCCAGTGTCCGCGACCAAGAAAAACCCATACTCGATTGACGAGAATATCTGGGGTATCAGCATTGAGTGCGGCGTGCTCGAAGATCCGATGACGCCGCCGCCCGCCGACGCCTACCAGATCACTACGGCTCCCGAAGAGGCTCCCGACAAACCGACCGTCGTTGACATCGACTTCGTCGAAGGCATACCGGTAGCGCTCGATGGCAAGCAGATGGAGGGACTGGATCTGATCGTCAAGCTCAACGAGCTCGGCGCGATGAACGGCATCGGCAGGCTCGACATGATCGAAAACCGCGTGGTCGGCATCAAGTCGCGCGAGATTTACGAAGCTCCGGCAGCCACCATGCTACACTTTGCCCACCGCGAACTCGAACGCCTCACGCTTGAAAAGTCGGTCTTCCAGTACAAGCGGAACATCGGCCAGGACTATGCCAACATCATCTACAACGGCACCTGGTTCTCCCCGATGCGCGAAGCTCTCGACGCCTTCGTTGACGTCACGCAGAAGCCGGTCACCGGCATGGTGAGGCTCAAGCTCTACAAAGGCAACGTCACCCTGCTAGGCCGCACCTCGCCAAACTCGCTCTACAACGAAAAGCTGGCGACCTACACCGAAGCCGACACCTTCAACCACAAAGCTGCCGAAGGCTTCATCCAGCTCTACGGCCTTGGCCTGAAAACCTACAGCGAGGTAAATCTGAAATAGTTGAT
>CBEUNJ010000043.1:0-13579 GCA_965544465.1 uncultured Chlorobaculum sp. | reverse complement strand
TTTCAAGCCCGGTCGGTAAGCGAGCGAGCCGGTTTCAACAAAAGTTTTTTCACTTTTTCAGTCTTTGTGTTCAATGGATTATGAAATTGTCGTGGGCTTGGAGGTTCACTGTCAGCTCAATACCGAAAGCAAGGCCTTCTGTGGCTGCTCGGCAACCTTTGGCCAGGCAGCCAATACCAACGTTTGCCCTGTCTGCCTGGCTTTGCCCGGCGCATTGCCGGTGCTGAACGCCCGCGTGGTGGAGGACGCCGTTAAGCTGGGTTTGGCCACCAACTGCACCATTGCCCGCCACTCGATCATGGCGCGCAAGAACTACTTCTATCCCGATTTGCCGAAGGGCTACCAGATTTCGCAGTTCGAGGAGCCGATCTGCTCGGAGGGGATGATCCCTGTGGAACTCGAGGAGGGGCGCAAGAATATTCGCCTTGTCCGGATCCACATCGAGGAGGACGCTGGCAAGTCGATCCACGACATTGGCGACGACACCTATATCGACGTGAACCGCTGCGGTGTGCCGCTGCTCGAAGTCGTCAGCTACCCCGACATGCGCACGCCGAAGGAGGCCTCGGCGTACCTGCAGAAGCTGCGTCAGATCGTCAAGTATCTCGGCATCTCCGATGGCAACATGGAGGAGGGGAGCCTTCGCTGCGATGCCAACGTTTCGGTCAGATTGGTGGGGGCGACCGAGTACGGCACCCGCACCGAAATCAAGAACATGAACTCGTTCCGTAACGTTGAGCGAGCCATCGAGTACGAAGCCAAACGCCACATCGAGGTGATCGAGGGGGGCGGCACGATCGTGCAGGAGACGCGCCTGTGGGACGCAGACAAGCTCGAAACCCGCTCGATGCGCGGCAAGGAGCACGCCCACGATTACCGCTATTTCCCCGATCCTGATCTCGTGCCTGTGCTGGTCGATGACGGCATGATGCACCGGATGCAGGAGGAATTGCCGGAGTTTCCGGAAGACCGCACGGCGCGATTCATTTCGGAGTTCGGTATCCCGGAATACGACGCCGGAGTCCTCACCGTGGAGCGCGAAATCGCCGACTACTTCGAGGCGACCGTGCACGTCTCCGGCGACGCGAAGGCGTCATCGAACTGGGTGATGGGCGAGGTGATGCGCACGCTGAAGGAGAAGTATCTCGACATCGATGAATTCGCCATTTCGTCCGAACGGCTCGGTGGGCTCATCAAGCTCATTGGTGCGGGCACGATCAGCAACACCATCGCCAAGCAGGTGTTCGAGATCATGCAAGAGAACGAAGCGACGGCGGAGGAGATTGTCAGGCGTGAAGGGCTTGCACAGGTTTCCGATACGGGAGCGATCGAGGCGGCGATCACCGAAATTCTCGATGCGAATCAGAAGCAGCTCGAACAGTACCGCAGCGGCAAAACGAAGCTGTTCGGCTTTTTCGTCGGTCAGTGCATGCAGAAGATGAAGGGCAAGGCCAATCCGAAGGTGGTCAACGAAATTCTCAAGAAGCTGCTGGACGCCTGAAGACAGGAACCGTAGGGGCACGGCGCGCCGTGCTTGCAATGGTCATGCCTGAAAGGCGCTCACTCCTCCATGCCGAACAGGTCTGCCGGTTTCGGGGGTTCCGGTTTGGCGGTTTTGGTAGGCTTTTCTGGTTGGGCGGCGGGTTGATCGGGGTTGATGGTCTCAAGCTTCTTGCGGGTCGCCTGCAAGCGCTTGCGGCACTCTTCGGCAACCGAGAGCCCCTCTTCGTACAGCGCGATGGAGTTTTCGAGCCCGGTGTCGGGATTTTCGATCTGGCCAGTCAGCTCTTCGAGGTGCTGGATCAGCTCTTCGATGGTTGAGGCTTGGTTTTTCCGTGTTTTGCGGGCAGCGGGCATTGTCTGTATGGTTTGATTTTCAGGTTAACTTATTTAATGGTGGCGACTCCTGCAAAAAGGATTCTTACAAAAAGGGCGGAAGCGTGAAGTTTGTTGATAGTGCGAAAATCTCGGTTAAAGCTGGTGACGGCGGCCGGGGCTGCGTGAGTTTCAGAAGAGAGAAGTATGTGCCCAAGGGCGGCCCCGATGGCGGCGATGGCGGGCGCGGCGGCCATGTCTATCTGCGCGCCAACCGGCAGCTCTCCACGCTGCTCGACTTCAAGTACCGCAAGTCCTATATCGCCGACCGTGGCGGGCACGGCATGGGGTCACGCAAGAGCGGCAAGGATGGCAAGGACGTCGTTATCGGTGTGCCTTGCGGCACGGTGGTGCGCAACGCTGAAACCGGAGAGGTGCTCTGCGACATGGTCGAGGATGGCCAGGAGGTGATGATCGCCAAGGGGGGGCGCGGCGGCCAAGGTAACCAGCACTTCGCCACAGCGACCCGGCAGGCGCCGCGCTTCGCCCAGCCCGGCGAAAAGGGCGAGGAGGCCGAGCTTGAAATGGAGCTGAAGCTGATGGCCGACGTGGGTCTTGTCGGCTTCCCGAACGCGGGCAAATCGACCCTGATTTCGGTCTTCAGCGCCGCGCGCCCGAAAATCGCCGACTACCCCTTCACCACGCTGGTACCGAATCTTGGCATTGTGCGCTACGACGATTACAAATCGTTTGTGATGGCCGATATTCCGGGCATCATCGAGGGAGCTGCCGAGGGGCGCGGTCTCGGAATTCAGTTCCTGCGCCATATCCAGCGCACCAAGACGCTGCTCGTCATGGTGCCGTCCGACTCAGCCGACATTGCCGCCGAGTACGCCACGCTGCTCCGTGAGCTGGAGAAGTTCGACCCCTCACTGCTCTCCAAGCCGCGCCTTGCGGTCATCACCAAGATGGACATTGCGCCGGAAGAGTTCGAGGTGCCGGAGCTTGAGCCGGGTGCAAAGGTGTTCACCATTTCGAGCGTTGCAGGCCAAGGGCTCAAGCCGCTCAAGGATGAGTTGTGGCGGCAGATTTCCGCTCAGAATCTTGGTGAAGCCGCCGATGCCAGCAACTGAAACCATCATTCGCCATGCGCGCTTGAACGAGGCTGAGCAGATCTCCCGGATGACGGATGCTTATGCTGGAGAAGGGGTTATGCTGAAGCGTCCTGTCGAGAATATCATCGAGCATATCCGCAATTTCTTTGTTGCCGAATACCAGGGGCGGCTCATTGGCTGTTGCGCGGTAGCCTTTTACACCGTCAAGCTGGCTGAAATCCGCTCGCTTGCCGTGGTTGATGAGTTCCGCGGTAGAGGCATCGGAAGTCTTCTGGTCAGAAAAGCCGAATCTGTGCTGACCGAAGAGGGGGTCAAGGAGGTGTTCGTGCTGACGCTCAGTCCCGGATTTTTCGATAAAATGGGGTATAAGCAGATTGAAAAGGAGTATTTTCCCCAGAAAATCTGGCGCGATTGCTCCAACTGCCCAAAACTCATGGCGTGCGATGAAATCGCGATGGTAAGAACTCTTAACCATTAAAACCGACCAGTATCCGTGATCGTCCAGGAAGTGACCGTAACCAATAGCGCAGGACTGCATACCCGCCCGGCAGCGGCTGTCGTCAAACTGGCCTCGAAATTCAAGTCCGAATTTTTCATTGAAAAGGAGGGTTTGGCGATCAACGCCAAGTCGATCATCGGCGTTATGAGCCTGGCTGCACCCAAGGGGTCGCGCCTGGTGCTGCGTCTTGAAGGCGAGGATGAAGAGGAGGCGGCGCGCCAGCTTATCGAATTTTTCGAACAGGGGTTCGGCGAGAAGTAACTCCCGGCTGCCCCAAACCGGAAGCCCCCTTGAAGTCTTTGCGGATAGCCCTTATCAGTCCGTTCCCCCCCTTCAAAGGGGGGATTGCGCGTTTCAGCAGCTCGCTCCGGCAGGCGCTGGAAGCGTCCGGTTGCGAGGTGGTTCCGGTCTTTTATCGCCGTCTCTGGCCCCGCTGGCTCTTGAATGGGCGTCCGGCTGTCGAAGCTGGCGCAGAGCCTCCAGCTTCGACGCCGCTTTCGCTCGATCTGATGAATCCTGTTTCTTGGTTTTCGGTGGCTCGCCAGCTTCGCCGGAGTAGCCCCGATGTGCTCCTCGCCGCGTATTGGAGCGGCCCGCTCGCGCCGCTGATCGCGGTTCTCCGGTGGGTTAGCGGTCTGCCGACCGTGCTGCTGCTGCACAACTTCACCTCGCATGAATCCATTCCGGGAGAGTCGATGCTGAAGCGTTTGCTGGTTTCATCGTCCGCTGGATTTCTCACCCTTTCCCGCAGCGTCGAAGCGGAGCTGCTCGGCTTCAACCCCGGCGCGCGCACCTTTGCCTTGTTTCATCCGCTTTACGAATCGCAATCGCCCATGCTCGCCAAAGCCGAAGCGCGGCGCTCGCTTGGCCTGCCGGAGGATGCGCCGGTGCTGCTCTTCTTTGGCTACGTCCGCGAGTACAAGGGGCTCGATACGCTGCTTGACGCGATGAGCGTCGTCGTCCGCGAGCTGCCGTCGGCCAGGCTGGTGGTTGCGGGCGAGTTTTTTATCGATTCGTCGCGTTTTCGCGATGAGGCACGGCGGCTTGGCCTCGAAGGTACGGTCGAATTTCGCGAAGGGTACGTGCCCGCGAGCGAGGTTGCCACGCTGATGGCCGCCGCCGATGCGGTGGTGCTGCCCTATCGCTCGGCTACGCAGTCCGGCGTGGTGGCGCTGGCGTTCGGCCACGGCGTACCGGTGATCGCCTGTAGCGCCGGAGGTCTCGACGCGCAGGTCGAGCACGGACGCACCGGCTGGATCGTCCGCGAGGAGGGAGCGCGAGCGCTGGCCGACGGGATCGTCGAATTTTTCCGCGAGCGCGACCGCCTGCCGCTGGCGGAGGGGATCGCCGCGGTTTGCCGCAAGCTTTCGTGGCGCGAGTTCGCCGAACAATCGGTCACGTTTCTTCAGCAGTGTTCCCGGAGGTCGGCATGAACGGCGGCAAGACAGCGGTCGTCGTGCTGAACTGGAACGGCGCTGCCGATACGCTCGCTTGCCTGTCGTCGCTCGCAAAGGTGCGGCAGCCTGAGTTCACGGTCATTCTGGCGGATAACGGTTCGATTGACGGTTCGGTCGGTCTCGTCCGGCGAGCGTTTCCGGAGGTCGAGATTCTTGAACTTCACCATAACCTTGGCTTCGCGGGCGGCAACAACGCAGCGTTCCGCTCTCTGCGCGGACGCGGCTTCGAGAACGTGGTGTTCCTGAACAACGATACGGTGGTCGATTCCGGATTCCTCCAGCCGTTGCTCGACGAACTGCAACAAGCATGGGTTGGCATCGCTGCGCCGAAAATTCTCTACATGGACGATCCGATGCGCATCTGGTACGCGGGTGGCGTCGTCAATCCGGCGACCGGGCTGATTGAGCACACCGGCATCCGCCAGCCCGACGGCTCGGAGTTTGACGCGCCCAGGCCGGTCGGTTACGCCACCGGCTGCTGTCTTGCGATGCGGTGCCGCGACTTCGAGGCGGTGGGCGGTTTCGACGAGCGGTTCGGAATGTATGGCGAGGATGTCGATCTCTCGATGAAGGTGCGCCATCGCGGCCTCGTCGTCATGTACCAGCCCGCCTCGCGCATCTGGCATCGCGTCTCGGCCTCGTCCGGCGGCGAGATGAGCCTTCGAAAGCAGCTCCGCAAAAGCGGCGCGGCGATGACGCTTTTTGCCAAGCACGGCATGGTCGGCGGCCTTGTGCTTTATCCATTGCTGTTGCCGTTCCGCGCGGTGCTCGGGTTGCTGCGGATTCAACTGTTCCAGCGGGTCTCATCACCAAAGCAGGAGGAGCCATGACAGACGAGTTACGCTACAGAACGGTGGTCGATCAGAGCTGGAGCGCCGATCCCGCGCACCGGATGCGGTGGGAGAACAGTCTCGCATTTGTCCGGGCGTCCGCAGCTATCCCGCTTCCCGTGCGGGCGGGACTCGACATCGGCGACCGGACGCCCGCGACCGATATGCTCGAAGCGCACTTCGGCTGCCGGTTCGATACGACCTCTGTCGATCTCGACACCGAGCTGTTGGATCGGACAACAAGCTACCCCGTGGTGACGGCGTTCGAGGTGATCGAGCACCTCTACAATCCGCTCCACCTTTTGCTCCAGATTCGCGACGCGCTCGATTCCGCGCCGTCGTCACGCTTCTTCCTTTCGACTCCAGCGTGGAAACCGGGCTTTCTGCAAAGTCCCGATCACTTCCACGAAATGCCGAAGCGCTCGCTTGACGCGCTTATCGCACGAGCCGGATTCGAGGTGGTGCGGAGCGCCGAATTCGGCATCCGCTCGCCGCTTTTCTGTCTGAAGGGCATCCGTCCGCTCTTGCGCTGCGTGTTTGAAAAAATCAGGATATACGAGCTTGCGGCGCGGTGACGAGAGTACGGATCGGGTCGAACTCATCTGGTTCTCCGAAATCCAGTGGGACTTTCTTTCGACCCGCAAGCAGCGGTTGCTCGCCCGCTTTCCGGAGCCGTGGCGCATCCTGTTCATCGAGCCGTTCGCCGTGGGCCGCCGGAGCCACTGGCGGCCTGCCAGTCGAGGGTGCGTGACGGTACTCACCGTGCCGTTCCTCAAGACCATTCCGCAGGGCAAGCCGCAGTTTTTTGATAACCCGCTCATTCGCTCGACCGGCACGCTTGCTGGTCGGGCGCTTGCTGCCTTCTGGTGCCGGGTGCTCGGCTTTTCGTCCGCCGACCGGATCATCGGCCTCAGCAATATTTACTGGGGCGATGTTGCAGCGTCGCTACCGTGCCGCTTGCGCTTTTACGACGCCAACGACGACCATCTTGGCTTCACGCCTGGCCAGCCGTGGCTTCGCGATTCGATGCGCCGGTTTGTCGAAAAGGCCGATCTTATTTTTTATGTCAGCGATCCCTTGCTCGAAAAACTCAGACCTCGACCGAAACAGCGCTGCGTCGAGCTTGGCAATGGCGTCGAGTTCGAGCACTTCGCTGCGCCTCGCCCGAACAGCCCCAAAAAACTTGCTGAATTGCCGCGTCCGATTCTCGGCTACGTGGGCGCGATGGACTGGCTTGATGCCGATCTCGTCACCTCGGTTGCCCGCGCGTGGCCGGAGTACAGTGTCGTGCTTGTCGGCCCGGCGTACGCGAGCGATTGGGCGGAGCGGCATGCGGCGCTGCTTGAGCTGCCGAATGTAAGCTGGGTCGGCAAGGTGGATTATGACGAGCTTCCGGCGTGGGTGCAGCGGTTTGAGCTGGCGTTGATGCCGCTGGAACGGAGCGAGCTGAAGCGGGCTTCCAATCCGAACAAGCTCTACGAATACGCGGCGTCGGGCGTGCCGATTCTCGCCATTGACTACTGTGACGCGGTACGGAAGGCGAGCGGTGTGGTGCACGTCGCCTCGACGCCGGAGGAGTTTGTCCAACTTGTGCCGGAGGCGCTGGCTGACGGGCGGCGGATGGAGCGTCAGGCATTTGCAACGGCGCATAGCTGGGACGCGCTTGCCGGCGCGATGGTGCGCGAACTGGCGGCGGCGATGAAGCGGAGGCGGTCGTGAAGCGCGAGATGACGATTGCGCACGAAGCCTCAATTTCGATGGCCGGGTTTGCGTTCGCGCAGGTGGTGCGGTTCGGCTATAATCTTGCCGCCGCGCGGCTGCTCGGCGTCGATGTGCTTGGTGTCTATGCGCTCGTGGTCGCGGTGCAGCAGGTGGCCGAGGTGCTGGCGATCGGCGGCTATGACGCGGGGCTTCTGCGCTTTGTCAACCAGCGGGAGGGCGAGGAGCGGCGGCAGCTCGTCGCTACGGCCATGAAGCGGACGGCGCTTGCGGCGATGCTGGTGGGGGTGCTGGTGGCGCTTTTCTCCGGCCAGCTCACCGTATTGCTGCACGGCGGCGGGTTGTTGCGCATGGCGCTGCTCGCGGTGGCCGTGGCGCTGCCCGTGTCGGTGACGACCACGATGGCTGGGTTTGCCATTCAGGCGCACCGCCGCCTCATGCCCAAGGTGGTGGCCGCGCAGGTGATCGTGCCCGGTTTGTTCCTTTTGACAATGCTTGCTGCCCGCCAGTTCTGGGGGCGAGAGGCGGCGCTGGTGCTGCCGTTTCTTATTGCGCCGCTGGTGGCGCTCGCGTGGATCGCGCCGAGGTTCGCAAGGATGACCGGTATTGGCGCGAGCGATGTGCTTCGTGCTTGCGGCAATCGGGAGCTGTCGCAGTTCGCCCTGCCGTTGCTTGCTGTGTCGCTCTTCTCGATTCTGTCGCACTGGATCGATGTGGTGATGCTTGGGCTCCTGACCGACGTCGGCACGGTCGGCATCTACCAGCCAGCCGCCCGCACGGCAGGGTTGCTGCGCTCGGTGCTGATAGCTTTTTCCGGCATCGCCGCGCCGATGATCGCGGGCTATTACGGACGTGGGGATCATGGCGCTATCAGGGCGATCTACGAGATGGTTAGCCGCTGGACGTTGATGCTCGTCATGGTTCCGTTCCTCCTGTTCGTGCTCTTTCCGGATGAAGTGCTCTCGGTGTTTGGCAGGGGGTTCGCTGGCGGCGCGACCGCGCTGGAGCTGCTCTCGGTTTCATCACTGTTACTGGCGTGGTTCGGCCTCGGCAGCTCGGTGTTGGCCATGAGCGGCGGCGAGCGTTTGAGCATGATCAATCAGGCCGTGGCGCTCGTGTTTCAACTGCTTTTGCATTGGCTCTTGATTCCACGCTTCGGCTTGAATGGCGCGGCGCTCTCGACGCTCATCGTCACGGCGCTGCTGAGCGTTGCGCGGATGGTCGAGCTGCGTCATTTGCTCGCCATTCCGTTCTTTTCGCCCAAGCTCTGGAAGCCGCTCGCGGCGGGCGTTGCGGCAGGCGCGGTGATGGTTGCCGTCCGCTTTTTCACGCCGCCGCTGCCGCCGCTCGTGCTGCTCGCCGTTGCGGGCGTTGCGGGCGCAGCGGCGTATGCGCTGCTGATCCGCGCGTTCAGGTTGGAACAGGAAGAGCTGGAGGTTATGTTTAAGTTTGTCCCGTTTCTGAACACTCAACGCAAGAACGAAAACCTGTGAAGAACGCTGTCTGGCCATATCTGGCCGCCATTGCCCTGTTTGCTCTCATGTTGGCACTGCCCTTCGGCCCGATCATCTCACTGCAATTCGTGCCGGGCTCGCCGGACAGCGTGACGCCGATGGCGCTCGACAAGGCGCTTCATGCTTTGCAGGCGCACTCCGGCCATTACCCGCTCTGGCAGCCCTGGACTTTTTGCGGGATGCCGACCGTGGGGGCGTTCAGCTACCTCAGCGGCCTCTACCTGCCGAACGTCGTGTTCGGCTTTCTGCATCTCGATCCGATGTACATCCAGTTGTTGCATCTGGTGTTCGCCGGACTGGGCGGTTTCGCGCTGGCGCGGCGGCTCGGGCTGGGCAGCACGGCGGCGTTCCTTGCCGGTTCGGCTTTTATGCTCAATCCCTACATGACCGCCATGCTTGCCTACGGGCACGGCAGCCAGCTCATGACGGCGGCCTACATGCCGTGGGTGCTCTGGGCGGCGATTCGTCTTGCTGAGCGTGGCGGGCTTGCCGATGCGGGTTTGCTGGCGTTGATGCTCGGCTTGCAGCTCCAGCGCGCGCATGTGCAGATCGCTTGGTACACCTGGATGCTTGCCGTGCCACTGCTCATCGTCAAGATTCTGGTCGAGAAAAAAGAGGGTGCTTCGACTATCAAAACGAGCGGTCTGGCGCTTGCTGCGCTGGTGCTTGGCGTGGCCATCGCCTTGCAGGTCTATCTGCCTGCGCTTGGTTATTTGCCGTTCTCGGCGCGAGGCGTCGCGGGTGACACCGCCGAGGCGTACCGTTATGCGACGATGTGGTCGATGCACCCCGCCGAACTGCTCACCTATCTTTTGCCCGGCGCGTATGGCTTCGGCGGCGTTACCTACTGGGGCTTCATGCCCTTCACCGATTTTCCGCACTACGCGGGCCTCGTCGTGCTCGGCTTCGCTATGGGCGGCGCAGTTGCCGGTCGCAAAAAGCCGATAGTACTCTTTTTTATCGCCATGACTGCGCTGGCGCTGCTGCTCTCATTCGGCCACTTCTTCAGCCCCGTGTATGACTTTTTCTACCACTTCGCGCCGAAGTTCAGCTCGTTCCGGGTACCGTCGATGGTGCTGATTGTCGTTGCGCTCTGTCTGGCCATGCTCTCCGGATTTGGCTTGCAGGCGTGGCTCGACAAGCCGCTCGACGACTCCTCCCGCTTCCTGAAATGGGGCGGCGTGGCCGTGGGGGTGTTGGCGATTCTGTTCCTGTCGTTCGAGAGCGGGCTGGAGCAGCTTCTCCGCGCCTTGTTTCCGCCGGTGCGCATCGAAAATCTCGGTCTGGTGGCGCTGGTTGGCGACCTCCGCTGGGAGCTGTTTCGGAACAGCCTGTTTATCTTTATCCTCGTCTTTGCGGGCGTGCTCGGCCTGTTGTGGCTTGTGGCGAAAAAGATGCTCACGGCGCGGCAGGTGGCGCTGGTGCTGGTGACGGTCTCCGCCGTCGATCTCGGCTGGATGGATCACCGGATCGTGTCGCCTGCGGATAACTCCCTGCGCATGTCGCCACTCGTTGAGCGTTCCTCGCTCGATGCGGCGCTCGAAGGGGATGCAATCACGCGCTTTCTTGCGAGCTGTCCGGAGCCGTTCAGAATCTATCCGGCGGGCCGCCTGTTCACGGAGAACAAGTTCAGCATTGCGGGGATCGAGTCAGTTGGCGGCTATCACGCGGCCAAGCTCGGTGTGTATCAGCAGCTGCTCAGCCGCACGGAGAATCTGGCCAACCTCGATGTGCTTCGGATGCTCAACGTGCGCTACCTGCTTTCGCCTCGGCCTATCGATCACCCCGCGCTGAAGCTGGTGGCGTCCGGCACGTTTGATCTTGTCTCCGGCCAGTTGCCGGTGGATGTGTACGAGCTTTCGGGAGCGATGCCGAGGGCGTGGTTCGCGCCGCGAGCCGAGGCCGTGCAGGGCGAAGCTGAAGCTGTGGATTCGGTCATGCAAGGGCGCGGCGGCGATGGCGGCGTGTTTGTCGAACATGCGCCGTGGCAGGGCACGAAGCGTTTCGCGACGGGCGAACTGCTCTCCATGCAGCGCAGTGCTGAGTCGCTTGCAATGAAGGTTCGCGCCGATGGCGACGCGGTGCTGGTGCTCAGCGAGGTATGGTATCCGGCGGGGTGGAAACTCACGGTCGATGGCCGAAAGCAGCAAGCGCTCAAGGTTGACGGCGTGATTCGCGGCGTGATGCTGAAGGCCGGCGAGCACGAAGTGCGTTTCGTTTATGACCGCAGTCGTTTCCAGACGGGCCGGATGGTTTCGACTGCCGCTCTATGGCTGTCGCTCGGTCTGATCGTCGCCGGAACCGTTGTTGGCAAAGGCGCATCCAAACCATTATAATCCTTTAGCAAGTCGTGAGAAAAGCACTGATTCTGACTCGGAACTTTCCGCCCTGCGTCACCAGTGGTGCGACGCGGGCCTGGAAGATCGCTTCGAACCTCTCCGCCATTGGCTGGGAACCGGTCGTCATCGCCCCTCCGGAGATCAAGGGCGTGCCGGGCGCTGCGCAGTCGGGCGCGAACCCCGTCGTCGCCGTGCATCGCACCGGCCCGGAGATCGATGCCGATGGGCTCGATGCCGCCGACCGCAACGCTCTGTTGCACGGTCAGGATGTGTCGGTGCTGAACCATTCGCTGAAAGCCAAATTCTCCGCCCTGTTCAGGGGGAACTCCAGTGGCGCGCAGTGGGAAAAGAGCGCCGCCGAGCTGATCGAGCGCCTGCTTGAAGAGGAGCCGGAGATCGATCTGCTCTACGCCCAGGGGCCGCCGCTCGAACCGCTTCGGCTGGCGCTTGAAACCGCGCGGAAGCACCCGGTTGGCGTCATTCTCGATATTACCGAACCGCTTGATCCAGCAATGCCACAGCCCGGCTCCTCCAGCTCATCCAGCGCCGCCGAGGCCGAGGAGCGGATTCTGCTCTCCGGCGTGGCGCTGATCACGCCGACGCGCCAACTCAAGGAGTACTTTCTCCAGAAATACCACGGCAGGCTCGATTACGGTTTGATGACCATCGTTTCATCCGCCTTTGATGCATCGCATCCTGCGTTCAGGCGTTCGACGTCCGGTGGCTCCGATACCGTGCTGCGCATCGCACTGCTGGTGGAGGAGCTACCCAAGGCGGAGCTGAAGGCGCTGGTGGCCGGGCTTGAAGCGTGGCTCAGCAGCGGCGCTGCGCCGGGCGGCGTCGAGCTGATGCTGCTGGGCGGCGGGGCGTCCGATCTGTTACGCCGCGCGGCCAGCAAGCCGCTCGAACAGCTCCTTACGCTCAACGAGACTGGCGGCATCGACAGCGAGCTGGTGCGCTGCCAGAAGGCCGCCCTCTTCTGCGTGGTTCAGTCGAGTACCGCCGCCAGCGCCAGCACGGTGCCCGACCGGCTTGCCGACGCGCTTGGCATGGGGTTGCCGCTGTGCGCCATCACTCCCGAAGGCGCAACCTCGCGGCTCGTGCTTGACGCCGGAGGTCTGCACGCGCCTGCCGGTGACGCCGCCGCCATCGCGGAGCTGTTCCGTACGATGGCCTCAAGCTGGTTTTTCCACGCCCTGCAAGGCGCGCCCGAGTCGCTCCGTGAGAACTACGACATCTCCGAGGCGATGCGCGCATTGACCAGCGTGATCGCCAGCCAGCCGGTGTAGGCGGAGCCCAAGCCATCTGCCGAACCGGCTTTTCAATCGACAATCCTCACAAATAGAGAGGCATGTTCAAATCTTTTGCAAAAGCGGCCCTTCTGATCGCCACGCTCTTTGGCGCACAGAACCTTGTGACGGTCGAGCCAGTTGTGGCCCTTGGGTGGCGGTCTCAGGAGCGCGCCGACAAGCCAGCGTTCGACAAGTCGGGGATGATCGGCAACTGGCGCGGCCAGGTCAAGACGGCAACAGGCCATCAGATTCCGATCAGATTGCTCATCCGTCCGGCTGGCGGCAACAGCCTTGCCCTGACCATAATCTACGGCGGCGAGCGGGGCTGCTTGCTTGACGGTACGTTGGAAAATGAGTCGAACGGCTCCTGCTGGTTCAGCCTCAAATCGCATGGCGCTGGTTTTTGCCATACGCTCAGCCAGCTCACCCTCACGATGAAGTCGGCAAACTCGATCGCCTACACGGTTTCCGGCGCTCATGGAAAAGCGCTTGAAGCGGGAATGGTGCGAAAGTAGAAGAGGCCGCTCGACCTCTTGTTTTGATTGCGCTCATTGAGTGTGGATCAATATGCGTTTAACAGTTGCTTATTCGCTTTTCCCGCTGGTGTGAACGGGAGGCTCAGATTGAGCGCCGCTTTTCTGCTCTGGCGCGTTAGAGCTAACGATCAAATCAGGAGGAGAGACCGTGATGGAGATGAAAACCCCGTACGCTTTCGGGCAAACGCTCGACCTGCCCTTCGCCGAAGCCGAGTTCCGTAACTACGTCATTCTCGGCGCGAGCAATCCGCCGCTTGCCTTCGAGGTGATCAGCCGCAAACTACCGCTCGGAACGCTCTTGCCCTGCAATGTGGTGCTCTACTCTACTGACGACGACAAGATCTCAGTGGTCGCTATGGATCCCTGGCCGCCACTCTCGATGGCCGAACATCTGGAGCTCGTGGAGCATGCAAAAGAAGTTGCCGAAAAGGTGCGCCGCATGATGGCCGTCCTCTGGCGTCCC
>CBEUNJ010000042.1:0-13590 GCA_965544465.1 uncultured Chlorobaculum sp. | reverse complement strand
TCATCACCGGCCAGCTTCTCGAAATTTCCGGAGGCGCGAGGCTTTAGGGGAGAGTGGATAGTAATTGTCAACTGTCCATTGTTTCCTTACGGCTTATTGCTGATATTTACCTTTGATCACGATTATTTCACTCATATAGCCTTCACCGCTTATGTCACGTTCATCAGTGCGCGTGTTTCTCGACCGTATTATGGCCGAGGAGGAGTTCAGCCTTCAGCTTGCCGCCGATCTGTCTCGCAAAAGGATGGAGCTTGTGCGCGAGGCGTGGCGGATGCTGCGGCGGCGGGCTCTGGCATTGAGCTTTACCCGATTCCTTGGGCGTTTTCAATCATGCGCCTTGCGGTGCGACTAAACAGGAGGTTGGTTCATGTATCCGATTCAGATAGCCAATTACGATTTCAAGAGGCTGTATCTCTGGTTGCAGTATTCCGACAAGACGCCGTTCTTTTCGGAAATCGTCATCGAGGTGTTCTATCCGAACAACATGCAGGCCGACGGTCTGGTGATGTTCAATCACGGATTTCTGATTGGCACCGACCTGCTGTTCTATCCCAAACAGCTTATCAGCAAGATTACCAATCAGGATACGCCGCTCTTTCAGGTCCATCCTTCTTGGTACTACAACTATTCCGATGCGGCTTTCAAGAACAATTGGGCGTTAGGCTTTGTTACCACAACCCATATGCAGCTCGACATGATGCCGTGGACCAATTTTGGCGGCAATCCGCGCGTTGGGCAGGCGGCGTATGCGGCTGCCTCGTACCTCATCAAATACGGTGCGACGCACAAGTACGATAATGCCGAGGAGGTCTGCAAGGCGCGATTCCTGAATGCTGATGTGGCTAAAAACAACAGCATGGGAAACCGTGTGCTCTTTGCAGGCCATTCGGTCGGAGGTGCTCACGCCCAGGTTGCGGCGACTGGCTTCGAGGCGCTGCAGGAGATTGGTGGAAAGCACTTCATGCCGTTCGATCCGGTGTTTTACAACCGTGAGGTGACGCCTGACCACACCAGGCCGATGTCGAAGTGGGAAAAGGAGAGTCTGGCGCTGCCGGTCGGATTGCTTCAGCTCTCGCCGGTTGATGGCGCCGGGGGGCGGACCGTGCCGTGTCTTGCGCCCGGTATGAAGGCGTATCGTGACTATTTGTCGGGCGTGGCCATGCCGAACCTGATGGTGACGGGGGCTTGTGACAGCGCTTGTCTCGATCCGAAGAATTCGGTTCCACCTGCCTGGATCGATGTTGCCGATCAAACCCAAAGCCAGTATGCGCAGATGGCTTACAAAGGGAGTGACATAAATCCGTGGGCTGCCACCTGCATGGTCGAGCGTGGGAGCCATTGCGGTTATCTCAGGCATCATAACGATTTATGCACGGAAGCAGACAAGAAAAGCATGTGCGATTCGTCGGTGATGCCTTATCCCGCGAAGGTTGAGGAGTATCATTTCACTAACGAATTACTTGCAAAGTATATCAGTTTTGTCGCTCATCACAACCCTTCCAGCTATCCGGTTAACGACTGGAAAAACGGCAGCCTGATGCAGTGGCTTAACAAGGAAAAGCCAGGAAGCAGCGGCATCAGCCTGCGGCAGTTCCCGGATGGTTACGTCCATTTTCCCGGCTGATTTCCAACGATAGAGCCGGGGAACGGCGTCGAGGCCTGAACGGTTGATGCGATAGATGGTTCCATCGCCCGGCGGCTGCGTGTGACGGGGCCGCCATCTGAATCGTCTTTTCGATATGCCGGAAGCCGTTCACACGCTCGCTGCCGAAGCTGTGCTCGAACAGTTCAAGACCACTTCCGACTGGCTGATTGTGCTTGGCGGCGCCTTGAGCGTTGTGCCGGTCATCGAACTGGTCAAATGGGGTTCATCCGGAAAGGGTGGATCAGATCGTGAACCTTGGCTCGCCGTTGCTTTTTCGTGTAATTTTCGTGACTTGTAGGCCATAATGCATGAGTTTGTGTATATTGTTGGCCAGTTTTTAGTGACCAGATCATATTATACTAACCCCCTTTATCCGGAGGAACTACCATATGCAGACCATTTACGCTGATGGAATCGCCAACATGATCCTCGTCGATGGCGTTGTTCGCGTCGATCTCATGAATGTCACCTCAGTTGAGCAGGGCAAGGAGCCGAATGTCCGCCAGAACGCAACTCTCGCCATGTCGCTTCCTGCGCTTATTCGCGTTCACGACCAGTTTGGCAAGATGATCGACAAAATGGTCAGCGACGGCATCCTCACCAAGAACCAGCAGCCGGAGCAGTAAGCTTCAGCAGGTTCAAAGACCTCAGGGACATCGGTGGCAATAGCGGAGAAAGCATCGTTTCATTGGGCTTTTTTACGCTGTTCTCCGGTGTCCTTTTCCTTTTTGTCTGATTCCTCCCTTTGATGGTTGTTGCCAAGCACACCGAATTTTCCAGGATTTCTGGCCCTATGACCGCCCCTCTGTTTGCTTGTCCGTTTCGTGAGCATGTTGATCTTTCCACGGTTGGTTACTACGCTATCGGCGGAGTTGCTCGCTGGCGGCTTCTGCCCGAAAGCGTCGCCGCACTTTCCACCGCGCTCGCGCAATGCCGTCGTCACTCGATTCCGGTCATCATCGCCGGGCAGGGCACGAACATGCTTTTTTCGGATGAACCATTTCCCGGTGCGGTGATTTCTCTTGAAGCGATGAAGCGTGTCATCCAGCTTTCGGATCGCCTCTTTTTCTGCGAAGCCGGAGCGGAGAATACCGAGGTCGCCCAGCGGCTCCGGCAAGCGGGTCGAAGCGGCGGTGAGTGGCTTTACCGTCTGCCGGGCACTATCGGCGCGACGGTGCGTATGAACGGGCGCTGCTATGGACGCGAAATCTCCGTCGTGACGAAGAGTGTCGTGACCTTCTCGCTTGACGGCACGGTGCGCTGGCGGAAGGGCGCGGAGGTGTTCCTTGGCTACAAAAGCACCAGCCTGATGCAGAGTTCGGAGATTGTCGTGGGCGCACTGCTCGAATTCGAGGAGGAGGATGAGCCAGAGGCGATCGGCAGGCGGATGCAGGAGTATTCCGATGACCGCGAGACGAAGCACCAGTTCGATTGTCCAAGCTGCGGTTCGGCGTTCAAGAATAACCGCGAAGCCGGGCGGCCAAGTGGCCAGATTTTTGACGCGCTCGGTTTTTGCGGGCGGCGCGAGGGTGGCGCGCAGGTGAGCGCGTACCACGCCAACTTCATCTTCAACACCGGCGGAGCGAAAGCTGTCGATGTGCTCCGCCTTGCTGCTGCCATGCGCATCGCCGCCAAAGAGCAGGCCGGAGCGGAGCTGGAACTCGAGCTCCAGTGCGCCGGACTCTTCGAGACGGCGCTGCTCGACCAGTGCGGGATTGCCTCGACGCCGGAGCCGTCGCGCCCAGGCTATGGCTGGGCGGGCCTTTTGCGCTTTCCGGATCGGCACGAAGCTCTCATGCCTCGAACGCTGCTCGAAGGTCCGATGCTCGGCTACGCTTGCCGCGACGCGGAATGTTCGTTCGCCATCACGGTGCGGGTCGAGCAGCTTGCGTCGCTCGACGAAGCACGCCGTGCGCCCGAAAAACCCTTCATCCGCTGGACAAGCCGGGACGAGAGCGGGAAGGCGTTTCCGCTTCGAGCTGACGCTCCGGCAGGCGTGTTCGTTGAGCGCTTGTGGGAATCGAGCGTTTCGGAGCTGTTTGTCAGCGGTGGAGAAGGGGAGGGCTACCTTGAATTCGAGGTCACGCCCGAAGGCCACTGGATTGCTCTCCGCTTCGGTGCCCCGCGCCAGCGAGCCGCTGGGCATGAAACCCCGTCGGAATCGTTTTGGCGGGGCCACGTGCAGCCATTCGCTGGCAAGCAAGGCTTCGGTATGGAACTCAGCTACGAGCTACTTGAAACATTTGTTTGCGGCAATACGCTGCACTTGCAATGCGCCGTTAGCCTTGGCGAGGGGCGCTATGGGCTGTTCCCGTGGTGGTGCGACGAGGGCAAGGTAGATTTTCACCAGCCGGGGAGGTTTTGCGAGGTGAGGTTGGTGTGAGATCGTGTAGGGAAAAGGGGTTACGCCCGCCCGGCTGCATGTGGCGTGGCGGTGTCATGTGTTCTGAGGAACCTTCGGCTCCATTGCTGTTCCGAAAGCTTTCGGGACGGCGCTTCCCGAGAGGAGATGGCCAATATGAGGCTGAAATTACGAATGAAAAAAGGGAGCAATGAGGCTCCCTTTCCTTTTGTGTTCCATAAACGGAAAAGGACGGGCATGAAACCCGTCCCTACAGGATTCGTGTCCGTGTTCGTCCGCGTCAGTCCATGTTGTCCATCACAAATCAGCCTGCGGCATGGCTTGCACTTCGGCTGCTGTAAACACCGGACCTTCTTTGCAGATGTAGGTTGATCCGACGTTGCAGCGGCCGCATTTGCCGACGCCGCATTTCATGCGGTTTTCGAGCGTCGTATAAACGTTCTCCGCCGTGAAGCCGAGCTTTTCGAGCGCCGCGAGCGTGAACTTGATCATGATCGGCGGGCCGCAGAGTACGGCGATGGTGTTCTCCGGCGACGGGGCGGCCTGCTCCAGCACGGTCGGCACGAAGCCAACGTGGTCGTGCCAGTCCGGGGTTTCGCCTCCGGGATCGACTGTGAGCACCAGATTGACGTCGTCGCGCTGCTTCCACTCCTCCAGCTCGTGCTTGTAAACGAGGTCGGCCACGGTTCTTGCGCCGTACACAATCGTTACGTCTTTGTAGTTCTCCCGCTGATCCAGGCACGACCAGATGACGCTGCGGGTCGGGGGGAGGGCGATGCCGCCGGCGATGAAGAGCAGGTTTTTGCCTTCGAACTGTTCGATCGGGAAGCGGTTGCCGTACGGGCCGCGAAAGGTTACGATGTCTCCTTCATCGGTATTGGCGAGCGTGGTGGTCACGCGGCCTGACTGCCGGAAGGTGCATTCGATGTAGTCTTTTCGGGTCTCCGGGCTTGCCACGCAGAAGGTGCTTTCGCCCTCGCCGTAGATGCCGTACAGGCCGAACATGCCGGTCTGGTAGTTTGCCTTGAAGAACTCGTGATCTTCCGGATTGACGAATTCAAGTTTGAGCGTGTTAACGCCGGGGGCCTCGACACGCTTCGATACAACCCGCATCGGGAACGGGGTGTAGATCATGTCGCTGGTGTGGTATCGGTCTTGTGTCACCTCGGTAAATTTGTAATCGCTTGCAGAGTTTCGGTAATGCCCATGTCCACCGGGCACTGGCGGGTGCACCGGCCGCAGCCGCTACAACTGTTGACGCCGAACTTGCCAGGGTAGTAGTTGAATTTGTGCATGATGCGCTGGCGCCACCGGGTCGATTGTGCGTTCCTCGGGTTGTGGCCGGAGGTGTGCATGGTGAAGAGCGCGAAGGAGCAGCTGTCCCAGTTCTTGCGGCGGATGCCCTCGTAGGTGTCGCCCTCGTCCTGGATGTCGAAGCAGTGGCAGGTGGGGCAGAGAAAGGTGCAGCTTCCGCAGCCGATGCAGCGTACGGAGATGTCCTTCCAGAACTGGCTCTCGAAGTTCTCCTTGTCAGCAAGCCACTCCATGACCTTCTCGACGTCGAACTTCGGGGTGACCTCGGGAACCGGGGCGGCCTCGTCCGAGCCCTCCTGCAACAGCGACGAGACGGTGTCGAGCAGTGTCGTACCGCGTTCGCTGATGGCTTCGACCTGCCAGCCGTTTCCGTTGGCGAGAGGGCGGAGCATCACGTCTGCGCCTTTGGTGCTGTCGGGCGAGAGCTTCACCGAGGTGCACATGCAGAAGTCGTCTGCCTCGGTGCAGGCGATGGAGATGATCACCGAATTCTCGCGGCGACGGAACCAGTAGTCGTCCTTGTAGTCCCAGCCAAAGAGTGGATCGTCAATGGCCAGCCCCGAAGCGTCGCAAGGACGCACGCCGAAGAAGACGCGCTTCTTGTCGGGCGGGGTCATGGTTTCGGAGGCGATCTTCTTTTTGGAGATGTTGTACTTGATGAGCGGTTCGGTTTGCGGAAAAAACTGATCCTTGATGGTGCGTTCCGTCAGGATGAGCTCGAGAGCCATGTCGGAGCCTTTCTGCACCTCGTCGAAGCTGCTCATGTCGTGCCGTTTGACCGGCGCGAGCACGCTGTATCCGGCTTTCTGCCAGGCGGCAATGCAGTCGTCGAGTTTATTCTTGAGAAGTATTCTGGTCATGCTGTTCAGGATGCTTAAAGAATGAAGGTCTCGGGATCGTCCTGGCTGAAGCTTGCGAGCACAGGTTTCTGGTCGCTGCTTTCGCCGGCGTAATAATCAAAGGCCTCTTTGACCTCTTTGCCCATGCGGAAGTTCACGAGCCGGAGCGGAATGTTCACCGGGCAGGCGCGGTCGCAGGCTCCGCAGGCGGCACAGCGTCCGGCAAGGTGGAACGCCCTGACGATGTTCCACTCGAAGTTGCCGAGGGTGTGCGACGAGGTGCTGACCCACTGCGGCTGGTTGACGTCAACGATGCAGCGACGGCAGTAGCACATCGGGCAGGCCTGACGGCAGGCGTAGCACTTGATGCACTTTGAGAACTGCTCTTTCCAGTACTCGAACCGCTCGGCGGGGCTCATCGCCTCGATTCGCTCAGCCTCCTGCACGATGTGCGGCGGCGGGGTGGCGGTGCGAAGCTTCTGGCCGAGATTGGCGAAATCACCGATCGATCGTCCCGGAAGCTCCTGGAGTGCGCCCTGCTTGATGGCGTAGCCGAAGATCACGATCTGTTCCGGCTTGATCTGTGATTCCGAAATGAGGATGTTCAGGCTTCTGATGCCGTCCGGCTTCAGGAAAACAGCCACCTTCTTGCCATCCGAAAGCAGCCCTCCGGCTACCAGATAGGTCGTGAGGTTGGCGATGCAGTGTTGGTCGAGCACCAGCTTTTCGGCCTCTTCTGCCGTGCGGGCGAACTGTGCACGGCGGCGGTCGGCGGTCGTGCCGGGGCCGAAGCCAATCACCAGCTTTACCTCGCCGGACGAGAGCAGCGACGCCGCCTCTTTTCTGTATTCTTCCTGTATTCCCATGAAAAAGGTTCCTTAGTACGAAGACTGGGTTTCAATGACTTTCTGCAGCTCCTGATACTGCGTGAACGGGCCGAGCTTGCGTGTCTTTTCGGTGATGTCGTTGATCAGGTCGGCGAACTTGCCTCCCTCGGCGGCGCTGACCCACGAGAAGTGGATGCGCTCTTCGGGAATGCCCGTGAATGCGAGCAGCGCACGGAAGACCGTCCAGCGGCGTCGGGCGTGGTAGTTACCGGCGGCGAAGTGGCAGTCGCCAGGGTGGCAGCCGCTGACCAGCACGGAGTCGGCTCCTTTCTGGAGGGCCTTGAGGATGAACATCGGGCTGATGCGTCCGGTGCAGGGCAGGCGCACGATTCTGACGTTCGGCGCGTATTTCAGTCGGCTCGTGCCTGCAAGGTCTGCACCGGCATAGGTGCAGTAGGTGCAGACAAAAGCCACGATTTTCGGTTCGAATGATTCGCTCATCGGCTGATTCAGTCGCTTGGTTTTGGTTCAGTTTGCTGTTCCGTGCTTCAACAGAGTCACAGGCCCTCAGAGGGCCATGACTTCTGCAAAGATCTGTTTTTCGGTGAATCCAGCCAGATCGATGCTGTTGGAGCGGCAGAAGGTCACGCAGGTGCCGCAACCCTGACAGAGTCCGGGGTTGACGTCGGCTACCTGCTTGATGAGGTTTCCGTTGCGGTCGTTGATGTCGCGCACGTCGATTGCGTTGTATGGACATGCCATTTGGCAGCCGAAGCAGCCGGAGCAGGTCGCCTCGCTGATCGATGCCACCACCGGCTCGCGTTCAAGCTGCTCGCGGCTGAACAGTCCGATCACCTTGGCCGCAGCGGCGGAAGCCTGGGCGACCGAGTCCGGAATGTCCTTTGGCGACTGGCACGCACCGGCAAGGTAAATGCCTGCTGTGGCTGTCTCGACCGGGCGCAGCTTGAGGTGAGCTTCGTTGTAGAAGCCGTACTCGTCGTAGCTAATGCCGATTTTCTTGGCGGTCTCCTTGGCGTCGGGCTGCGGCACGATGGCCGTGGCGAGCACCACCATATCGGCGGCGACTTCGACCGGTTTGCCGAGCAGCGAATCGACGCCGCGCACCATCAGTTTGCCGTTCTCTTCGTAAATTTTGCTCACGCGGCCGCGCAGGTACTCGGCCCCATCCTCTTCGATGGCGCGGCGTGTGAACTCGTCGTACCCCTTGCCAGCAGCGCGGATGTCCATGTAGAAAATCTTGCTGTTGCCGTCGTGGTTTTTGTGGGCGTACAGCATGGCATGCTTGGAGGTGTACATGCAGCAGATTTTTGAGCAGTACTTGACGCCCTTTGACGGGTCGCGCGATCCGGCGCACTGGATGAAGACGATCGTATCGGGAATCTTGCCGTCCGAGGGGCGTTTGATGACGCCGCTGGTTGGGCCGCTGGCCGACGCCAGGCGCTCAAAGCTCAGACCGGTGATGACATCCTGGTATTTGCCGTAGCCGTACTCGCCGTAGAGGGTGGTGTCCTGAACTTGGAACCCGGTGGCCACGATGATGGCGCCAACCTCGTACTCCTCGATGGTGTCCTGCATTTCGAAATCGATGCAGTTGTCGATCTGGCAGGTCTTCTGGCAGATTTTGCACTTGCCGTTCTTGAAGTAGGTGCAGCGGGTTGTGTCGATGACCGGCACGTTTGGCACGGCTTGAGCGAACGGCGTGTAGATCGCCGTGCGGTTGCTCAGTCCGCATTCGAACTCGCTTGGAATTTTTTTGGACGGGCACTTCTGGATGCAGTCGCCGCAGCCGGTGCACTTGTCAATATCGACGTAGCGGGCCTTCTTGCGCACCTTCACCTTGAAGTTGCCAATGTAGCCGTTAACCTCCTCGACTTCGGAATAGGTGAGCACTGTGATGTTCGGATGCTGGATCGCCTCGACCATTCGCGGGGTCAGGATGCACTGTGAGCAGTCGAGCGTCGGGAATGTCTCGGAGAGTTGCGACATGTGGCCGCCAATCGAAGGCTCGCGCTCGACAAGGATGACCTCGCGGCCTGCACCGGCGATGTCAAGCGCCGCCTGGATGCCCGCAATGCCGCCGCCGATGACGAGGGCGCGGCGCGTGATCGGCACGGAAATCGGTTTCAGGTCGTTGTTGCGCTTGACCTTTTCGACCAGCGAACGGGTGATTTCAATCGCCTTCTCGGTAGCCTTTTCCTTGTCGGAGTGTACCCAGGAGCAGTGCTCGCGGATGTTGGCCATTTCGAGCATGTACGGGTTGAGTCCGGCTTCGGCGCACGCCTTGCGGAAGGTTGTTTCATGCATCCTCGGGGAGCAGGCAGAGACCACGACGCCAGTCAGGTTGTTCTCCCTGATCGCGCGTTTGACGGTTTCCTGTCCGGGTTCGGAGCAGAAGTACTTGTACTCGGTGGCCACGGCGACGCCGGGATGTCCGGATATTTCCTTGACCAGCTTTTCCGTATCGACCATCGACGCGATATTCTCGCCGCAGTGACAGACGAAGACTCCTATTTTTGCCATCCTGAAGTCCTGAGTTTATGAGGTTACCGGTACCGGAGAAACGATTCCGCTCCGCGTACCGCCAGACTATGGGGACAGTCAGTCCCTTTCATCGCTGAAATCAGCGGAGTATTTCGAGAGTTGTGTCTTGGGTTTCCAAAACGCCCGTTATCCGTAACCTGAAGGCCGTATCGATACGCAATGAAGCTAAAAGGCAGGTGCGGACGTTCAGGAACTTATCCGCCGGGCGGAATGTCAAGCGTCCAATTATCGAACGGTCTGACGAAGAACCTTAATGTACGAATCAAATGCTCTTTTTTCATACATCCGGAGCATATTAAAGGTTTCTTACCATGTCGGTCGCCTGCACGAAGTGTTTGTCGAGCGCTACCTCTTCGGGGCTCGCTCCGCAGGCCAGCGCGACCAGATCTGAAATGTAGTACACCGGCATTTCGCCTACGTCGTTGTAGCGCTTGCGCATACTTTCCTGACGCATGTCTAGGTTGGCATGGCAGAGCGGGCAGGCGACGACGTACGCGTTAGCTCCGCTGCTGGAGGCGTTTCGGGCGATCTTGTGCGTCAAGTCTTCGATCATCTCCTGCTGGGCCATCGTCAAACCGGCGCCACAGCACTCGACCTTGTAGCCCCAGTCAACCGGTTTGGCGCCAAGCGCTTCGACGATGGATTCCATCTTGGTCGGATTTTCGGGATCGTCGTAGCCCATCGTGTCGAAGGGGCGCACCAGCAGGCAGCCGTAATAGCAGGCGATCGGCAGATCCTTCAGGGGGTGCGTTACTCGCTTCTTGAGCTCTTCGGGCTCCATGCCTTCGAGTAACTGCATGACGCCGATGAACTGCGAGGTGCCTTCGGTGTCGTAGCCCATGACGCGCTTCAGCTCGTTCCGAAGCTCTTCGGACTCCTTGAGTGCCTTGCGGGCCATGACCTGGCGGTTCAGACAGGCTGCGCACGGCGTCAGCACGTAGTCGAGCCCTTGCTTGTCGGCCAGCGCCTGGTTGCGCGCCGGAAGCAACATCGAGAGCTTGTGGTTGGTTGCGTGGGCCGAACTGGCTCCGCAGCAGTTCCAGTCCTCGATTTCGTGCAGCTTGATGCCGAGGTGGTCGCACATGCGGCGGATGGAAATATCATAATCCTTTGCCGTGCCGGATAGCGAGCAGCCAGGATAGTAGCCGATGGTCATACCGGGCTTGATTGTGAGCGGCTCATCGGGTTTGAAGGTGCGCTTGACGGGCTTGCGTTTCGGTGCGGGGGAGTGACTCTCCTGTTCGGAAAGCTGGAAAATCTTTTCAATCTGCCCTTTGTTTTCGACCTCCTCCTTGGCGGTGAAGGCCTTGACGGGGTTGATCTTGCCCTGTTTTATCATCTTTAAGCCCGCGCCGACATCTTGCGTCAGGGTGCGTGTGCGCAGCTTGTAGCTGTTGACCAAGGCCAGCTCTTGCAAGCGCCCACTCTTGCGAACCGTGTTCAGGAACGAGGTGTGGAAGGCCGTGACCAGCTTTTTGGAACGATCCGACGACACGATGCCGCTCTTCAGTGCCATTTCACGAAGTGCGTCCATGGTGCCTGCGATCTCCATGTTCTGCGGGCAGCGCGACGTGCAGGTCATGCAGCCGATGCAGTACCACAATGAGTCACTTCGCATGGCCTCTTCGACGTAACCAGCCTGCACGAGGCGCATGATCCGGGTCGGGGGATTGTCCATGAACCCGCCGGCGGGACACCCGGCGGTACATTTTCCGCATTGATAACAGCAAGCGTAGTTGTTGCCTGTTGCGTTTTCAAGCTGCTGCTTCAATGAATCTGTACGAATAGTATGCTCCATCGATTGATGAGTGCCTGTTGTTATGGGCATCCCGGAAACCGCTTTACACTGTTGAACGTCTGGCCGCCTCATGGGCGCTTTTTTACTCTTCCGATCACGTCAATGTTTCAGAGGTGCCTTTTATTTTTGGATAAATTCGTGCGGGCTCAATAAGGGCATGAGCTTTAATTTTAACAAAAAATACACTAATGTCCAATTAAGGGGGGTTTATTTTATTGAGATTCCTTCAGTATGCCCCTGCAACAACGGAGTATTTCCTCAAATTTTACCATCGGAAATCATGCTGAAAGAGTTCAAGGAATTTGCCATCAAGGGTAATATGATATCAAGGTTAATATGATTGACATGGCTGTTGGCATCATGATCGGGGGAGCGCTCACCGGCGTTGTCAAGTCGATTGTCGGCGATATTCGGTGACGCTGCCGCTCGGTTTGTTGCTCAATGAGGTCGATTGTTCGAATCTGTTTATTGTCCTCAAAGAGGGGGTACAGCCCGGCCCCTACGTTGCGCTCGCCCAGGCCTCAATTACGGCGTATTTGTCAATACGTTCACCAGTTTTCTGATGATGGCCGTCGTGGTCTTGTTCTTCGTGCTCGTCATGAACCGCTTGCGCCGACTTGCCGCAAAACCGTCGGAACCGGCTCCGGTTCCTGAGACCAAGACGTATCTGTTTTGCTTCTCGGCCATTCCGGTGAAAGCCGTGCGCTGCCCGAACTGCCCGTCCCGACCTTGAGAAAATGACCGAACGGGCCGCTTCCGTCACAATTTGGAAGTTCCCCTATGGAGATCAACCGCTTTTTGTTTATGATAGATGTTGGTATAACTGCGATTGCATACAGCCTTTGTTCTAACGTTTTACGGAACCCATTCCCATGTTTGACGAGATTGAATTTGACAAGATCAAGAGATTGCCCAAATATATATTCGCCGCTGTCAACGAGCTGAAAATGGCAGAGCGAAGAGCCGGGGAGGATGTCATCGATTTTTCGATGGGCAATCCCGACGGCCCGACGCCGCAGCACATCATCGACAAGCTTGTGGAGAGCGTCAACAAGCCCAAGACTCACGGTTACTCCGTCTCGAAGGGTATCTACAAACTGCGCGAAGCGGTGGGTAACTGGTATCGCAACAAGTACAATGTCGATCTTGATCTGGATCGCGAGGTTGTTGTGACGATGGGCTCCAAAGAGGGCTATGTGCATTTGGTTCAGGCAATTACCAATCCCGGTGACTTAGCCATTGTGCCCGACCCGTGTTACCCGATTCACTCGCAGGCATTCATTCTCTCGGGCGGGAACGTACATCGCATGAAGCTCGAAATGAACGACGACTACACGCTCGACGAGGAGGCGTTTTTCAGCAACATCGAGACTGTGTTCCGCGAATCGTCGCCGAAGCCGAAGTATCTCGTGGTCAATTTTCCGAACAACCCGACCACGGCGACCGTCGAGTTGCCGTTTTATGAGCGGCTGGTCGAACTGGCCAGGCGTGAGCGTTTTTACATCATCAGCGACATTGCGTATGCCGAAATTACCTACGACGGGTATGTGACGCCGTCGATTTTGCAAGTGCCGGGAGCGAAAGATGTCGCCGTCGAGAGTTATACGCTCTCCAAGACATACAACATGGCCGGGTGGCGCATGGGCTTTATGGTGGGTAACGCCAAGCTAATCGGCGCGCTGGAGAAGATCAAAAGTTGGCTTGATTATGGAACTTTTACGCCAATTCAGGTCGCCTCGACCATTGCACTCAATGGAGACCAGAGCTGCGTCGATGAGATCAGGGAGGTGTACCGCAAGCGCCGCGATGTGCTCATTTCGAGCTTCGCCAACGCTGGGTGGGACATTGTGACGCCAAAGGCCTCGATGTTCGTGTGGGGTCGGATTCCTGAGCCGCTGCGCCATTTCGGGAGTCTCGAATTCAGCAAAAAGCTGCTCATGGAGGGCAAGGTAGCCGTGAGCCCCGGCATCGGCTTCGGTGCTTACGGCGATGAGTACGTACGTGTAGCCATGATCGAGAACGAGGAGCGAATCCGGCAAGCTGCGAGGAATATCAAACGTTTTTTGAAAAATAATGCCGGGTAATAAGGCGGGACAATGTTGTTGGATTTACTGTAGGGGGCAGACCAGGGTGTCTGCCCTTTTTGTTTGGGGGAAGTGGACGGGGCGTGGACGTGGTGAGCGAGAGAGGGCAGGCGTAAGGCCTGCCCCTACAAAGACGGTCAGAGCGCGTGCATTGTCAAT
>CBEUNJ010000041.1:0-13642 GCA_965544465.1 uncultured Chlorobaculum sp. | reverse complement strand
AAAACCCGCCGGAGTGGCGGGTTTTGCTTTTGATGTCCTTGCTGGCGATCAGCAGTTGCGGACGGGGGCGGACGTGCGATCCTTGATCGTCGATTCGTCGAACTCGTCCCAGTTGTGCTCGTCGTGCTCGCGCTGGTAGCCGGCTTCCTTGAGGCCGAAGCTCATGTCGGCCACCATTTCTGGTCTCAGCTCTTTCAGGTTCTTCACCTCTGCCTGCGTCAGGATTCTGGACTGGTCGAAGCCGAGATCGACCTCGATTTTACGGTTCTTGGTCTTGACGCGGTCGATGTCGTAGAAACGCTTGGTGAGCGTGGTCTGCGCGAAAGCCTTCAGGCAGCCGAGCATGTACTTGCGCACATACGGGTCCTTGATCCACGGGTAGCTGAAGAAGGTCTTGCGTGCGTAGAAGCGTCCGTATGACTTCAGTACGCCCTTGAGCACATCCTCGCGCTCCATGTTGTCAGGCTTGATGATCGGCGAAACGAAGTTGTAGCGCGAGTAGTCACGCACTTCGACGCGGTCGCCAAGCTCCTTGAAGAGGTCGGAGAAGGGCCACGGGGTGTAGATCGTCCAGTTGGCCATATCCGGATCCCAGTCCTTGCAGAGCTGGTAGGTCTCTTCGATGGTCTCCGGAGTTTCGTGCTCGAGACCCATCACGAACTGAGCTTCCGCCACGATACCGTTCTTCTGGAGCAGCTTGATGGCGTACTTGTTCTCGTCGATGGTGGTCTCCTTGCGGAAACGGTTCAGGTTCATCTGGCTGGCGGCCTCGGTTCCGAGCGAAACGTGCACCAGACCGGCCTTGCGGTAGAACGGCAGGAGGTCTTCGTCACGCATGATGTCGGTCACGCGGGTGTTGATGCCCCAGTGAACGTCGAGGTTGCGATCGATCAGCTCCTGGCAGAGCGAGACAAACTTTTGCTTGTTGATGGTCGGCTCCTCGTCGGCGAGGATGAAGAAGCCCACCTTGTACTGCTTGACCAGAATCTCGATTTCGTCCACGAAGTGCTTCGGGCTTCGGGCGCGGTAGCGGCGCCAGAACTGCCACTGCGAGCAGAAGGTGCAGGTGAAGGGGCAGCCTCGTGCGAAGTTCGGCACGGCCAGACGGCAGTTCAGAGGGGTGTAGATATATTTGTCCCAGTCGTAGAGGCTCCAGTCCGGCGAGAGGGTGTCGAGATCTTCGATCACCGGATGGGCCGCCGTGGCGAACACCTTGCCTTCGTCGTCGAGGTAAGCGATACCGGTAATTTCGGCGCGATCCTCTTTGTCGGTGCCGGCAGCGATCGACTTCATGAGGTTCACGGCTACTTCTTCACCTTCGCCGCGGATGACGTAATCGGTCTCCGGAGCTTCGGTAAGCACCTGCGGGTACATGAAGGTGGAGTGAATGCCGCCCATGATGGTGCGGATATTCTTGTTGACCTTCTTGGCGGTTTTCATAATGTCCTGCGCCTTGAAGATCGACGGGGTGATATTGGTGGTCATGACCACATCCGGCTGGTTTTTGCGGATGATATCTTCAATGGTCTCGTCCGGCAGGTCGTCAGCCATTGCATCCACAAATTTTACCTGATTGAAGCCAGCCTGCTTCAAAGCTCCGCCGATATAGGCAACCCAGCTTGGCGTCCAGTTGCCCGCAATTTCGGCGCCGCCTGAGTGATAATTCGGCTGAATCATCAGAATCTTCATCTGTTTCCACCCTCCGGATAGGTTTTTGAGTGCAAGTTCGGTTTTATCGGCATGCAGTTACATACTTGTCATTCAACTGTTCGTATGCGGTAAAAAATTTCTTGGATTTACAATTTACAACTTATTTCATAAAATTCCTGATCCTGAATGTGGCATCTCTGCTGCTGAAGAGGCTTTTGGGGCCTTACTCCGGCTTATTTGCGATCGACCTGCATCAGCATGGTGTGGTAGAAACCAAAGCTGATCTTCTGACGGTTAACGATCTTAAGGCCGAGTTCGGACAGCACCCGCTGCATCTCTTTATCCTTGATCATCTGGATGGTGGTGCGACGCTCTTTTTTCGGGAAAAAGCCGCCGATCCAGTGCTGGAAGGCGAGGATATTGTTGAACGGGGCGTAGGTAAAGATCATCGGGCCTTTGGTGAGGCTCGCCAGATTTTTGAATGCGTGGGCGAATCCTTCCGCAGGGTAGTGGATCAGTACGTCAAAGCAGACGACGGCATCGAACGTACCCGAGACTGACTCGATGGAGCTGACCTCGAACTCGACGTTGTCGGCCACGCCCTCTTTCTGTGCGTCCTGGTGCGTCTTGTTGACCATCTGTTCGGCGATGTCTGCGGCCTTGACGCGGTAGCCGCTCTTTGCGAGGCGGATGGTGAACAGGCCCGTGCCGCATCCGGCGTCGAGAATTTTCGAGCCTTTAGGCAGCCCGGTTTTCTGGACCCATTCAAACGCCTTGTCCATCATGACCGCGTGGCCTTGACGCACGGTTGAGCGGACGGTAGAGAGCTTGTCGTCGCCATAGATCGATGCCCAGCGCTGGAAGCCCTGGCCATTGAAATAGGACTGAAGCATCTTTTTGTGTTCTTCGACGTTGAATGATGGGCTGCTCATGGTGTTTGATCGTTGTTGATGTTGTCTGTCGCCCGCTCCCGGTTACCCTGCAGGAGTCGCGGCGCCTTCGATTCTTGTTTCAAGCTCTTCGTAGAGTTCTTGCAGGTGTTCGATCGTCCCTTCGTCCGTCTCCCAGAAGCCGCGCGAATTGGCTTCGAGCAGCCGTCGGGTCATCGACATGGTGGCGTTGGGGTTGAGCGCCGAAATGCGCTCCAGCATGTCGCGGTCCTGCAGGAAGGTCTCTGTGAACTGCTGATAGGTCCAGTTTTTGACCGCCGAGGCCGTTGCGCTCCATCCGTAGGTGTTGGTCAGGTGCGCCTCGATCTCCCGAACTCCTTCGTAGCCATGTTCGATCATGGCTTCGTACCATTTCGGGTTCAGGAGCTTGGTGCGGGCTTCCAACGCGACCATCTTTTCCAGCGAGCGGATTTTCTGGCCTTTGCCGAATCCGCCGGTGTCGCCGACCATGACCTTCGGCTTTGCGCCGCCGAGCACTTCGACCGACTTGGAAACGCCGCCAAGATACTCATAATAGTGGTCAATATCCGACAGTCCGATCTCGAAACTGTCGAGATTTTGAAAGGTCAATGTAACCTTTTTCAGTGCAGAACGGAGGATTTCCGGACTTTCGTGCCAGTCGCCCTCCGGTGAAAAGGCGAAGCTCTTGCGGTTGACGAAGGCATCGGCGAGCTGCTGTTCCTCCTCCCAGGTGCTGCTTTCGATGAGATGGTTGACATTCGAGCCATAGCTGCCGGGGGCGTTGGAATAGATTCTGCCTGCCGCCTCATCCTCTGTGATGCCGAGTTCCGAGGCCTGTTGGCGGACGTGCTTGCGCACGAAGTTCATCGACTCCGGCTCGTCCGCCCCCGCCGCCAGCCGCACGGCGCGGTCGAGCAGGCGTACCTGGTGCGAGAGCAAATCGCGGAAGATGCCGCTGACCGTGACGACGATGTCTATGCGCGGGCGTCCGAGCCGATCGAGCGGAATCAGCTCCACGTCGCCGATTTTGCCGAGTTCGTCGGTTTTCGTCCTTGCACCGAGTAACGCAAGCGCCTGAGCTACCCCTTCGCCGTCGCTCTTCAGGTTGTCCGTGCCCCAGAGGATCAGCGCGATGGACTCCGGTAGCTCGCCTGATTCGCGTCGGTACTGGTCGAGTAGCGTTTCGGCGGAGTGTTCACCCTGCTTGCGGGCGAAGGGGGTCGGAATGCTGTATGGGTCGAGGCTGTGGATGTTGCGCCCGGTCGGTACGATGGCCGGATTGCGCACCAGATCGTTGCCTGGCGAGGGCGGGATGTAGGCCCCGCTGAGTGCTCGGGTGACCGCTTCGATTTCGCGGTTTTCGAGCATGGCGGCGAGTAGGCCGTTCAGGAAGTGCCAGAGCTTGTCGAGCTGGTGCGGTTTGAGTGCTGCCGCCTTGTGCAGGTAGGCGCTTGCCTCGTCTATCCGGACGGCAAGCGTGCCGTCGAGCATGGTGGCGATGCTGACACCGTTGGGCATCGATTCGGGCAAATTGCCGATGAACCGGCGCACCGCTTCGTGGCAGATTGCCGTGACCATCTGCCACGATTCGCGCAGTTCCATCTTCTCTTCGTGCCGCTCGGCCAGCTCTTCGTAGTCAAGGTGCAGGCCTGCGCAGATGAGTTCGGGCAACGAGCGGTTGTCGAGTTCGGGCCGCGCGTGGCTGACCAGCAGCGCGAGATTGTCGGCGAGGCTTTCGGCTGACGGAGCCGAGCCGAGCACGTGCAGGCCGAGAGGAATCATGCGCTCCTCAATCAGGTACAGTTCGTTGTTGAGCCAGGTGACGAACTCCTCGTCGCCCATCGCCTCGTCCGTCCGGTCGAGGTCGAGCGTCGCGGCCAGCTCACGAATCTCCTCCAGCGCCTCCGCCGACGGGCGGCTCCGCCATGCGGCCACCAGCTCGCGGAGCTGGCGCATTCCTTTGTAGAGCCCGGCGTGTTCGAGTGGCGGGGCCATGTAGCTCACCAGTGTCGCAAAGCCGCGCCGCTTGGCTATCGCTGCTTCGCTCGGATTGTTGACGCAGTAGCAGTAGAAGTGTGGCAGCGCGCCGATGAGTCGCTTCGGCCAGCACGACTGCGACAGGCCGACCTGCTTGCCCGGCATGAACTCCAGCGCTCCGTGCGTGCCGAAGTGCAGCAGCGCGTCTGCCCCGAACTCGCGGTCGATCCACGAGTAGAAGGCCGCGAAGGCGTGGTTCGGCGCGGCGTCTTTGGCCATGAGCAGGCGCATCGGATCGCGCTCGTAGCCGAACGATGGTTGCTGGCCGACGAACAGGTTGCCAAACATCGCGCCGAGGATGTGGAAGCGCTTGCCGTCGTTGAGCAGTTCGCCCGGAGCGTCGCCCCAGAACGGTTCGATCCGCTCATAGGCCGGGAACGTCTTTCGGTACTCTTCGACCGGGTAGTGCGCCGCCACGTTGCCGTCGGTGCCGAAGACCAGCCGGTTGCCTTCAAGTAGGCTTGTGCGCAGCGCATCGACCGACTCCGGAAGCTTGATGGTGTACCCGTCATCCTTCAGCTTTTTCATCAATCCCAGCAAACTTTCGAACACGTCGAGGAACGCCGCCGTGCCAGCGTTGCCGAGATTCGGCGGAAAGTTGAAGAGCACGATGGCGAGCTTCTTGTCTGCATTGTTTTTCTGCCGCAATTGCACCAGCCGCGTGACGCGGTCTGCAACGGCGCGGGTTTCGGCTTCCAGTGGCATCGTGCGGTCGCTGCCCTCTTCGAGTCCGGCGAAGACGTGCGGCTCAATGGCTCCGTCGAGCTCCGGCACGGCCACGCTTAAGGCGGTCTGCAATGGCGTCAGGCCGAGGTTGTTCTCGCGCCAGTGGCTGATTGGCTGAAAGGCGAGCGGGATGAGGTTGAAGCAGGGCACGCCGATCTTTTTCAGGATGCCGACCGCTTCCGCCGAGTGGGTCTCTGCCGGGCCACCCACGAGCGAAAAGCCGGTGGCGTTGACGATCAGGTCGATGGGCAGCGGCTCCGCGCTCGCAGGATCGAAAAAGCCTTCGAGCGCGGGCCGGAAGTCGAGCCCGCCGCTGTAGGCGATGCAGCACTGCACGTCACGCGACTCCAGCTCGCGCAGCAGGTTGACGACATGCAGCATGTTTTCGGAAAGTAGCGTGGCGCGCATGACGAGAATCGCCACCCGGCCAGAACCCTTGCCGGGCCTGTTTTTTGTCTGCCACTCCCGAAGCTCCGAGGTTGTTGCGAAGGGCTTGGCTGCGTCGGGGTGGTAGAGCGCCGTGTCGGGGTAGAAGATCGGATCGTTCTGCGGCAGCACGCCGCGATAGCCCGGAACGTAGCGATCCACCAGGAGGCAGAGGAAGCGCTTCATGTTTTCCTTCGAGCCGTTCAGCCAGAACTGGTGTGCCGAGATGAAGGTGTAGATGTCCTTGGCCTTGCCGGGCAGGTGCTTCATCAGCTTGCCGACGTTGCGCACCAGTGCGAGCTGGCGCTGGCTTTCGCCATTGCCGTTGTGCGACGGCTTGAGCTTCGATGCGAGCTGTTTGAAGATGCTCTTCGGCTTGTCATCATCAGGTGTTTTCTGTAACGAAAACCTGCCGACGCGCGTCTGGTTGATGAGCGCCGGATTGCTGGTGATCATGCAGACCGGGCAGGTCGCCGTTTCGAGCAACTCTTCGAGCGGACGCACAATTTCTTCGCTGAAGAGCATCGAGCCGAAGATGAAGTCTGCGCCGGGAATTTCCCGTTCGAGCTTCTCCCAGGTGTGCCGGCCATGATTCAGGCCGAGGTTGAACATGGAGACATCAAGGTCGAGCGAAAACTCGCGGTTCAGTTCGGCAGCCGCCGACTTGAGCACGCTGTTGTTGGTCGGCTCCATGGTGATGAAAAGAAATCGCATAGGTTAAAATCCTGTTACCCTGCATTGATAAAGTCTTTGCCGGAAAGCGCCGCTCCGTCCGGACGGCGTGGCGTCACGGAGTCGAGCTCACGGATGCAAAGCGGCTGACGCCGGAACACGGGCGTTTTCGTTCAGCCCGGCCAGAGCGGTTCGCCGTGTTCCTTAGCTAATTCAGCAGGACGGGATTCTGTTCGAGAAGGTTGCAGGGACGAGGGAGCCGGCGGCTGCCGTTGAGGTAGTGAGAGGCATTGTTTTTGCCGGCCCGGCAATGCCGGGCAAGGAGCGGCACTGGATGGATCATTGCATGGCTGGCTGCTCCGTGCAGGGATGTCGCTGCCGTATCGCTCGGAAAGAGCCACGAGCTGGAGAGAACTCTCAGTTCGCGGTGCAGGCCGTTATGCAGCGAACTATGAAAGGCCATGGAGTCGCGGTCGCGGCTTTTCGATTTGGCGCTGGATGAAGAGACCTTGAGCATGAATCCGTAGCCGATCACCGAGATGGCAAAAAACAGCGCAATCTCGCAGATGCGGAGCATGTTCCTGCCAATGGTCTGTTTGCGGATAGGCATAGGCTGATGGTAAGGCGTCGCTGATTTCTTTAGGCTATCGCTAAGCTCGAAATGTTATGAACGGCGTTTAGTGCGCGTACTGAATGCGCTGCCTGAGTGACGAATGATGATCGTCGAGCATGTGCATGTGTACTGTATATGCTGGGCATTACATCACCGGATGGAATGAACATGGGCTCTGAGCTTGGTCGTGCGGGTAATGCCTTCCGTCGATAGTGCGGTACAGCTTTTTAATATATCAAACGGACAAATCAAAAAGCAAACCAGTAAGAGGCGCGTGCACGGTGCAGGCCGGGTGATCGACGGGGTTTGGCGTAAAAGTGAGGCGAGATGATGGCGAAAGGCAAATAAAAAGAGGGGTACTGTTTCCAGGCCCCTCTTTTTTTATTTCCATGTTCGAGATCAGACTTCGATTCCTTCGAGGCGATCTTCGAGGTCGGAGTAAATCTCCTGAAGCTGCTCGATGGTGTCGGGATCGGCTGACCACATGCCGCGGCCGCTTGCTTCGAGCATCCTGCCGACGATGTTCTTGAAGGCTTTCGGATTGAGCTTCATCAGCTTGTCGCGCATGGCCGGGTCGAACGCGTAGGTGTTGGCAGCCTCCTTGTAAACCCAGTCGTCCACGCCCTTGGTGACGGCGTCCCAGCCGAGCATGTAGGTGAAGCGGTTGCTGATTTCGGTCGCGCCGCTGTGGCCCTGCGCAAGCATTCCCTCGAACCATTTCGGGTTGAGCAGCTTGGTGCGGAACTCCACCTTCAGCGCCTTGTCGGCGTCATCAACCTTGATGTCTGCCGTGTAGGTTTCGACATAGTTCAGCTTGACGCTGTCGCCTTTCGGATTGCGGCGGCGTGCCGAGAGCTGCAACGCGCCCGACGAGGAGAAGTAGCGGTCGATATCCGAAATGCCGTACTCCGCCGAGTCCACCTGCTGCACGACACGGTCAACGGTGCCGAGCAGGTTTTTCAGGATGTCGCCCTGATCGTCGCCGTAGCGGTTGCCGCCATAGGCGAAGCCGGTGCGCTTGACGAACATGTTGTCGAGATCCTCTTCCGACTCCCATGCCGAATCCTCGACTAGCTCCTCGACCTGTGAGCCGTAGGTTCCGGGGGCCTGCGTGAAGAGGCGAGAGGTGGCGCTTTCGAAATCCTTGCCCTCCGCCATGGACGCATCCACATGCTTCTTGATGTGGTTCATCTCGGCCGGTTCGATCGCCTTTGCCGCATCCTTGACCAGCTTGTCGAGGTGATCGACCAGCACGCCGAAGGTGTCTCGGAAGATCGAGCTGATCTGGATCAGCACGTCAATTCTCGGGCGTCCAAGCTTTTCGAGCGGCACGAGCCGGTAGTGGCTGATCTTGTTCTGCGCGTCGTAGGCCGGTTCCGCGCCCATGAGCGCGATGATGACCGCCACGGCTTCACCCTTACTCTTGATAGTATCCAGTCCCCAGAGCACCTGTGCGATGGTTTCGGGATACTCACCGTTGTTCTCTTCGCGGTGCTTCTGAATGATGGTGTTGGCGATCTGCTTGCCGCGTTTGAAGGCCAGCTCTGAGGGAATTCTCCACGGATCAATGGCGTGGATGTTGCGGCCTGTTGGCAAGACGGACGCGCCGTCGCGCACCAGGTCGCCGCCGGGGCCGGACGGGAGGTACTCGCCGTTCAGCGCACGCACAAAGCTCTCCATCTCGTGGCTGTTGTCCTGGAGCCCCTGCTTGAGCGCTGCGCCTTCCTGCAGGGCGGTATTGATCGCGGCGGCCATCTCTTCGTTGGCCTTCGCGCCACCTGTCAGCACGCTGAAGACGCTTCCTGCATTCGAATTGCCGAAGATGGTCTGTTCGATAAAGTTACGGGTGATGTCGTCAACCTTTTCCCTCACCTTGAGCGCCTTCGGATCGCCTTTGCGGGCCTTGGTTGCCAGTGCGGCATAGTCGCCCCAGGTTTCGCTTTCACCAATCGCCTGCATGATAACCGACGGCAGCGAACGTTCGTTGCCGCGAACTTTCAGATACTCGGAAATTGTGGTGACCTGGGTCGCCAGTTCTGGAGTTTGGCCGAAGACGTGTAGGGCGTTGGAGATGAGCTTGGTTTCAAGCTCCAGCAAGTAGATGTACAGACGGCTGATGTAGTCGTTGAACGGTTCGCCTTCGAGTCTTGGGCAGTCGTCGGTCAGGTTGAGGTTCTCGGCCTTCTCGATGATGGCCATCTCGGTTTCGACATCGACCATCTTTTCGAGGCCGCGCTCGCGATAGTCGTTGAGCATGTCTTTGAAGGCCGGCAGCTCTTTGTACAGACCGGCTCGGGAGAGCGGCGGAATGTTGTGCGAAATCATGGTCGCGTAACCGCGGCGCTTGGCGATGTTGGCCTCGCTCGGGTTGTTGACCGGATAGATGTAGAAGTGCGGCACTTCGCCGAGCAGAAGGTCGGGCCAGCAGTCGCCGGTGACGCCAAGCTGAAGGCCGGGCATCCACTCGACCGTGCCGTGCATGCCGACGTGCACGAGGGCGTGCGCACCGAACTCGCGGCTGATCCAGCGGTAGAAGGCGATGTACTGGTGGTGCGGCGTGTTCTCCTTGTCGAAGAGCAGGCGCATCGGGTCGCCCTGGATGCCGAGGCGCGGCTGGACGCCGATGAAGACGTTGCCGAACGTAATGCCGCCGATGAACATTTTATCCACTCCGACCGGGGCGATTTCGCCAGGAAATCCGCTCCAGCGAGCCTCGATGCGTTCGCGCTCGCGGTCGGTGGTGATGGCGTTAAAGGTCTGGCGGTCGATGGCGAAGCAGTCCGGCTCGTGAGCCTGAATTTCATAATCGGTCGCTTTGTCGAGCATGGCGAGCAGCGCTTCCGGGGACTCCGGCAATTCGCCGACGTTGTAGCCCTCGTTCTGCAAGCGCTGCAACATCTTGTACATGCTCTTTGGTACGTCGAGCAGTGCGGCGCTGGCTTTGCGACCCATGCCCGGTGGATAGTCGTAGACCACGAAGGCGACCTTCTTGTCGTGGTTCGCGGTGTGGCGCAGTTCGGAGAATTTTTTGGCGAGCGTGGAGAGGCGGTCGAGGCGGTCGGGCACGGTGTGCAGACGGCCATCCTTGATCGCGCCGAGTACGACGGGGCAGACCGCGCCATCCATCTCCGGAAGGGCGTAGGTCATGGCCGACTGCAACGGCACGACGCCCTGCGTTTTCCACGAGTTGATGTCCTGGATGAAGAGTGGCTGGGAGACGACGTACGGCGCATTGAGCTTGCCGAGAATCTCCTCGCGAGCGGCAGCCGAAGCGCCCGGTGTGGTTGCGCCGGCAGGGCCGCCGACGAAGCCGAAGCCCATCATGTTGATGAGCATGTCAATCTTGGTGTGGGTGAACCACTCGCGCGCGGCGACGTGGCCCTCGACGCCCATCACGAACACCGGCAGGGGGTTGAGGCCCTTGGCCTCGATGGCGTGGATGGTGTTGTCGATGTACTCCTTCTCCTGCAAGAGGTGCTTGCGGAAGAAGAGCAGGGCGATATTATGCTGTTCTTTGGAGCTCTTGTTCTTTTTATGCAGCCACTTTTCGTAGTGGTGCAAATCTTTCATGTAATCCGGAGCGTCCGGGTGGTAGAAGCCCATCGTCGGAACCTCCTGCACCTTGGCGGCCTTCACGTTCACGTCGAAGTACTCGGACATGATGTAATTGAACATCGAGGCGAGGTTTTCGGCGGTCGGATGCATCCAGTAGGTGTAAACCTGCATCCAGTTTTTGAAGTCCTTGGCCTTCTTCGGAATCAGTGGCAGCATGGTGCGCATGATCTTCAGAAGCTTCATATAGCCGTAGAGGGCGTCTTCATCGCGGCCCTTGACGAGCATTTTGGCGACCTTCTTGACGATGTCGGGCATGCCGCTGCCGTCTTCGGAGACGACGTAGTTGCCGACCTTGGTCATGTGCATCACTTCGGGCATCGATTCGTAGGCGAAAATCGTCCTGACCTTCGACTGATCGAGTTGTTCCTGAAGCCAGTCAGCCTGATTCTTGAACTGGATCAGGGTTGTGAAGATGCAGTCGGCTTCGCGGATGGCCTTGCTGGCTTCCGGATTCTGGTGTTCGAGATCCTGGTCGGTCCACTGAGTCAGTTCGGCGTGCTGGCCAATCAAATCTTTCACTTCTCTCCAGACGCGCTGGTTGCACTGTTCCATTCCAACAACCGCGGCAATTCGGATTTTGTCGCCCATAGATAACTGTGATGTGCTTGGTTTGTGAGTCCTCACGGCTTGTCAGTCGAGGATCGAGTCGTGCTCCGTGAAGCTCTGAGGTTTTAACAGGACTACGCAATGTACGAAATCCTGCCCTGAATATTAGCAGCAAAAAAGCAAACCCCTCCAGATGGAGGGGTTTGCTCTAAAGAACCCGCACGCTTTGCGGAAAGTTTCACTCAGTATGTCAGGTCGATGCCCGCGATAAAGCTGCGACCGGGAGCACGGAACCATTCGGCTTCCGAATACAGTTCGTTCGTGATGTTTTTGCAGAGGAACGTGCCTGTGATGTTATTCGTGACCTTGTATTTAATACCCGCATCGACAACGATGAAGTCGCCGGGATAACCGTAGCCATCAGGACGCGTGTAGGCGTTGACAGCTTTGTACTTGCTGACATATCGGCCCGTTGTGTTGATGCTCAGCTTTTTGGTTGCATTCCAGGTGATGCTTGCCGAAGCTGTATGTTCAGGGCGCATCGGGAGCCATTCGGGATCGGGGTTGTTGTCAATCGATGCTCCTGTGGCTTCGTAATCGACAATTTTGGCGTTCATATATGCGTAGCCAAGGTTCAGCGAAATCTTGTCGGTCGGCTTGATGTTAAGGCTTGTTTCGATACCCCAGATTCTGGCTTTGCGAAAGTTTTCAAAGACAAAATAGGGACCTGAAGGGCCGGTTTCGAAAACCGATTCTATGAGGTTATCATAGTTGTTCAGGTATGCTGCAATATCGAACGACACACGCTCGGATAAAACCTTGTACATGCCGATTTCATATGCGGTCATGGTTTCCTTGTCAAGAGCAGGGTTCGGGTTGCCATACCACAGGCCGGCATCCCGTACGAAGCGCTCGGAGAGTGTTGGGGCTCGGAAACTCCTTCCCCACGATGCACGGAAGCTCATATCATCGCTTGCTCTGTAGTTCAGAGCGATACGCGGGCTGAGTGCATCGACTGAGGAGTTTTCAATATCACTGGTCTTAGGCGGGGCCCCAAGTGCTGCATAATCCAGGTACTTAACTTCATCAGCATCGATGCCACTCCAGTCATAGCGCAGAGAGAGCAGTGCGGTCAGCCTGTCGGTCATCTTGAACTCATCCTGTACGAATAGTGCTATGTTTTTTTCCTGGATATCGTTCAGAGCGTCATCCGATAATGGGTGTGTTGCAGGAATTTCAGCTGTATATTGTGTCGATTTGACATCGACGATGTTGCCGTCAACACCGAACAAAAGACGGTGCTGATCACTCAATCTGTAATCCAGCTTTACTCCTGCTCCATAGCGGTTAGATTTGTCTGCATTGAATTCACCGGGTAACCGGTCTCTTGTTCTTAATGTTAACGCCCAAGTGCTGGTCATGGGATCAAATATCAACTGCGGAGTCCCTGGATACACTTGAGTTGCATCAGTATTGTTGTAGTTGATGCGGCTTGAGTTATAAGTGTAGTAAATTCGGGTATCGAGACTGAGGGCTTCGCTCAGCAGGTTGACGTAGTTCAGACCAAGCAGGGCATTTTTCCTTTCGACGGTATCATCTGTAAACAATGATTTATCAAAGGTTTCATCGAAAGGTACAAGGGTGAAGGGCGGAAATGGCAAAACATATATTCCATAAATTCTTCGTGTAGAAGTATCAAAGCCACGTTCTGGGTAAGGAGTATAATCACCCATTGCAGTACCGCCTGCTGGTACAGCAAAAGGATCCATTTTAAACGACCATGTTGTCGGGTATCCGCCTTTCGTCTCATTATAGTAAGAAGACAGCTGGATATACTGTCTCGAGTTGATCGTATAGCGTGCCTTGAGCTTGACATCGTTGAGCAAGGACTGTGAGGTTTCTCGATAGCCGTCGTTATCGGCATGTGAATAGAGCACGCTGTAATTGAACTTATCGGTTTTATTGCCGATACCTACATAGGTGTTCCAGAACCAGGGAGTGTTGCCGTCATAGTATGTGCTTTCGTCGCTGCTCGGCGGGTCGTCGTAGAAGCCGCCGCTCGCGCCGGCCTTTACCTCGAACTTGTCGGGCAGGGAGCCGAAAACGTTGATCACGCCGCCCATCGCACCCGAGCCGTACAGCGTCGCCGCGGCCCCCTTGAGCACTTCGACCTTGTCGGCAGCGTTCATGTTGACGTTCGTCCAGACGACCTCCCCCGTTGTCGGTGTATTGATCGGGAACCCGTCATAGAGGCCCTGCACCCTAGTGCCGATAGCTCCGCCCTGGAAGGTGTTCGAGCCCCTGATCTGCACAGTAGATGTTCCGTATCCGCCAGCCCGGTTTACAACAACACCGGGTACATCCTGCACAACCGAGTCAAGCGTGGGGTTGGGTTCTTCTTCGATCTGTTTCTTGCTGACTACGTTGGCCGTTACTGGGACGTCGA
>CBEUNJ010000040.1:0-14074 GCA_965544465.1 uncultured Chlorobaculum sp. | reverse complement strand
TCATCGCGCTTGCCATCCTGATAGATGTCGAGGTAAAACAAGTGGTGCCCCCTAGTCAGCTTGCCCTTGAGCACCCGATGCCGCAACATGATCCTCACCTCATAAAAGCCCTCCAATACTGTTTTCCGCACCAATTCCGTATAGCAATGGTGTAATAAAAGCGATATAAAAAAGCTTAAAAACGCTCAAAAATGCGGAAAACGGGGCTTTTTTGGGAGATTTTCAGGAAAAGAAAAAGCCCTGTAACAAAAAAAGTTACAGGGCTTTAGGAGGGATGTGGGCGATAGAAGATTCGAACTTCTGACCTCTACCGTGTCAAGGTAGCGCTCTAACCAACTGAGCTAACCGCCCATCCGAGAAGGCCCTAATATAGGACTTTCCCCATTCAATGCAAACTGTTTTTCAGATTCTTTTCAGACTTTTTTCAGGTCAATCTTCAGGCAGTCAAGCGCTCTTTGTCGTCCTTTTTCTCGTACACCGGCCCGCTGGTCTTGTCGATGGTTTCGGAGGTGATGATGCATTTCTGGACATTCTTGAGCGTCGGAAGTTCGAACATGATGTCGATCATGACGTTTTCGAGCACGGAGCGGAGGGCTCGCGCGCCGGTACCTCGCTCGATGGCGATTTTCACCACGCGATCAAGCGCTTCAGCGGTAAATTCGAGTTCAACGCCGTCCATCTCGAACAGGCGCGTGTACTGCTTGATGAGCGCGTTCTTCGGCTCAACGAGAATGTTGCGAAGCGCTGCGGCATCAAGTGGTTCGAGGGCCGACATGACCGGCAGGCGACCGATGAATTCAGGAATGAGGCCGTATTCGTGCAGGTCGTCCTGCGTGACGAATTTGAGAATCTCCGGGTCGTAACCAGCCTGCTTGTCCTGGACCTTCGAGCCGAAGCCCATCGACGATTTGGAAACACGGCGAGCGATGATCTTTTCAAGCCCTTCGAATGCTCCTCCGCAGATGAAGAGGATATTCTTCGTGTTGATGTTGATCAACTGCTGCTCGGGGTGCTTGCGGCCGCCTTTCGGAGGCACGCCGACGACCGATCCTTCGAGAATCTTGAGCAGCGCCTGCTGGACACCTTCGCCGGAAACATCGCGGGTGATCGAAACATTGGCCGATTTGCGTGCGATCTTGTCGATTTCATCAACGTAGATGATGCCGCGTTCGGCGCGTTCGAGATTGAAATCGGCAGCGTGCAAAAGACGTGCGAGAATGGTCTCGACGTCGTCGCCAACATAACCTGCTTCGGTGAGCGAGGTGGCATCGGCGATGGTGAAAGGCACTTCGAGCAGGTTGGCCAGCGTCTGGGCGAGCAGTGTCTTGCCGGTGCCGGTTGGGCCAATGAGCAGAATGTTGCTCTTTTCGATCTCCACCTCATCCTCTTCGCCCGTCCATTCGTGGGCGTCGATACGTTTGTAGTGGTTATAGACCGCCACGGAGAGCGATTTCTTGGCGCGCTCCTGGCCGATGACGTACTGGTCGAGCGCCTCCTTGATATTCAGCGGACTCTTCAGACGCGGCTGGAACGCAGGCTCGTCGGTTTTTTCGGGATGGCGAATGGCGCTGATCTCCTTGCGCAGAATCTCGACCGAGCTGAGAATGCAGCGATCGCAGATGAAGGCGTTGGGCCCTGCCACCATGCTATTGACCTCATGGCTGGTTCTGCCGCAGAAGGAACAGACCACCGGCGGCTCTCCTTCGTTTTTTTTTCTTCCGCCGGTCTGGCCTTTACGTGGCTCGTTGTCTTTGATCATTGGATAACAGTTGTGATTGCGCAGCCGTTGCCGACACGTTCACGCTATTAAAAATGTTTTGCTGACGCCCAGATATTTTTCGTTTCTGACTGGGTTGCCAAGGCAGACACACAGATCAGCCCGGCAAACTTAACACCATTTGTTATTCAGGGTTCACCCAAGCTTACAATCCCATGCGGGCGAGGCTGTCGAGAACGTGCTGAATCAACATGCTGAGGTGGGGGTGATCCTCCTCGAAATGGCCGACGGCGTCATTCATGCGTCCGGTCAGGTTCTCCTCCTCTTCGCAGGCTTTCGCGCCCTCATTGACGAGCTTCGAGATGTCATCACGGAGCGTCGAGAGCACCTTTTCGGTCTTGTCATCGACCGCGCCAACCTGGCCAAGTTCCTGATGAAGGGTTTCGAGAAGTTCCCTCAGTTTCTGTTGTTCCATAACGCCTATAACGGTTATTCTGTTCGTTCAGCCTTGTTGGTTCTGTTGCAACGTCTCTGCCTTGCGATTCGTTCACGGCAGACTGGTGCTGCCCATCAGGAAGCGGTCGCACTCCCGCGCAGCTGCGCGGCCTTCGTTGATTGCCCACACCACGAGGCTCTGACCACGGCGGGCATCACCGGCGGCGAAGACGTTGTCAACGCTGGTGCGATAGCTGCTGGTGTCAGCCTTGATGTTGCTGCGCCCATCCGTTTCGACGCCAAGCGCTTCGGGAAGCTGCGATTCGGGGCCGAGAAAGCCCATCGCAAGCAGCACGAGATCGGCTGGAATAATCTGTTCGCTTCCGGCGACCGGCAGCGGAATGTGACGGCCGCTCTCCTGTTTTGTCCACTCAACGCTGGAGACCTCGACAGCCGTGAGCTTGCCGTTCTCGCCGATGAACTTTTTGGTCATCATGAGATACTTGCGAGGGTCTTCACCCTGCACGGCGATGGCCTCTTCCTGGCCATAATCGACCTTGAAGACCTTCGGCCATTCGGGCCACGGGTTATCATCCTGGCGGAAACTGGCGGGTTTCGGCATGATTTCAAGCTGCATGACGCTCTTGCAGCCCTGGCGAAGCGAAGTGGCCACGCAGTCGGTGCCGGTGTCGCCGCCGCCAATCACAATCACATTTTTGTCCTTCGCGGAAAGTGCAGGTTCGGTTCCGTCGAGCACCGCTTTGGTGCTGGCGCGGAGGAACTCTATCGCGAAGTGGATGCCATCAAGCTCGCGCCCTTCGGCGTTCAGGTCGCGCGGGTTGGTCGCGCCGGTGCAGAGCACCACAGCGTCGTACTCCGAAACCAGCTTGTCGGCCGGGTAGTTCACGCCGACTTCAGCGCCGGTGATGAACTTCACACCCTCCTCTTTCATGAGATTGACGCGGCGCTGCACCACCTGCTGCTTGTCGAGCTTCATGTTCGGAATGCCGTACATCAACAGGCCGCCGATGCGGTCGTCGCGCTCGAAAACGGTGACGGAGTGGCCAGCCTTGTTGAGCTGGTCGGCGCAGGCAAGGCCCGCCGGGCCGGAACCCACGACAGCCACCCTTTTGCCGGTGCGGACGGCAATCTCCTTCGGCTCGACCCACCCTTCGGCGAAGGCGTGTTCGATGATCGAGCACTCGATATTCTTGATGGTCACCGGCGGCTGGATGATGCCGAGCACGCAGGAGCCTTCGCACGGAGCGGGACAGACGCGCCCGGTGAACTCCGGGAAGTTGTTGGTCTTCATGAGCCGCTCCCAGGCGTCGCGCCAGAAGCCGCGATAAACATGGTCGTTCCACTCGGGAATAAGGTTGTGGATCGGGCAGCCGGTGGTCATGCCGCCGAGTATGATGCCCGAGTGGCAGAACGGCGTGCCGCAATTCATGCAGCGCGCGCCCTGTTGGGCCAGCTTCTCTTCCGGCATCTCTTCGTGAAACTCCTGCCAGTCATTTATTCTCTCCAGAGGCTCCCTGTCTGCGGGAAGGGCTCTGCGATACTCCATAAATCCTTTCAGTTTACCCATAGATCGTAATGCGTTGTTCGGGTTACCCCTGATAATTTAGTTCCCCGAGACACGGGAAGGATCATGCACATTTTTCAGAAAAGCGGCCATGACAGCTTCGTCGCCGGTCAGGCCCTGCGCTTCGACCGCTTTCACCGCGTCGATGGCGCGCTGGTAGTCGTTGGGCAACACCTTGACGAATCGCAACGAAGAGTTCGGCCAATCGGCGAGCAGGCTCTTGCCAAGCTCACTGCCGGTACTCTCCACATGCTGCTCGATCTTCGAGCGGAGCCAGCGCAGCTCTTCGCCGTCCTCGACGGGCCAGAGACTGACCATCTGCTGGTTGCAACGTCCGGCAAACGCGCCGTCAACGTCATAGACGTAGGCCACGCCGCCCGACATGCCCGCCGCGAAGTTGCGTCCGGTCTTGCCGAGGATGATCACCTTGCCGCCGGTCATGTACTCGCAGCCGTGGTCGCCAACCGACTCGGCAACAGCCTCCATGCCGCTGTTGCGCACGCAGAAGCGCTCGCCTGCCATGCCGCGAATGAACGCCTCACCGGAGGTCGCGCCGTAGAAGGCGACGTTGCCGACGATGATGTTCTCTTCGGGCACAAAAGTCGAGGCCTTCGGCGGATAGACGATGATCCTGCCGCCCGACAACCCCTTGCCGATGTAGTCGTTGGCATCGCCGACCAGCTCGATGGTCATGCCTTTCGGAATGAACGCGCCGAGGCTCTGGCCAGCCGAACCCATGAACTTGAGGTGAATGGTGTCATCCGGCAGTCCTTTGCTGCCCCACACCTTGGTCACTTCGTTACCGACAATAGCGCCCGCAACGCGATTAATGTTCTTGATCGGCAAGGTGGTCGAAACCTTCTCGCCACGCTTGATGGCCGGTTCGCAGATCGCCAGCAGGGTCTTGATGTCGAGGCTCTCCTCGATGCCGTGCTCCTGCTTAATGGTGCAGTACGGCGTATCGTTGTCGCCCGTATCGACCTGGTGCAGCATCTTGGACAGATCCACACCGTTGGCTTTCCAGTGCTTGATGGTGCGCGACGTAGCCAGCAGGTCAGCGCGACCGACAAGCTCGTTCAGCGTACGGATGCCGAGCTGTGCCATGTACTCGCGCACGCCCTGGGCGATGAAGCGCATGAAGTTCTCGACATCTTCCGGCTTGCCTTTGAAATTCTTGCGAAGCTCGGGGTTCTGCGTGGCGATGCCTACCGGGCAGGAGTCATCCTGGCAGCAGCGCATCATGATGCAGCCCATCACCACCAACGTCGTGGTAGCGAAACCGAACTCCTCGGCGCCGAGCATGGCCGCGATAACAATGTCACGCGCAGTCTTGAGCTGACCATCAACCTCGACGACAATTCTGCTGCGCAGGTTGTTGAGCATGAGGGTCTGGTGCGTTTCGGCAAGGCCGAGTTCCCACGGCATACCGGCATGCATGATGCTGGAAATCGGCGAAGCGCCGGTACCGCCATCGTGGCCGCTGATAAGCACCACATCGGCGTGAGCTTTCGCCACACCCGCCGCGATGGTGCCGACGCCAACCGTCGAAACCAGCTTGACGTTGATACGAGCTGCGCGGTTTGCGTTCTTGAGATCGAAAATGAGCTGAGCCAAATCTTCGATCGAGTAAATATCGTGATGCGGCGGCGGCGAAATCAGCCCCACGCCGGGGGTCGAGTGGCGCGTCTTGGCAACCCACGGATAGACCTTGGTGCCAGGCAACTGACCGCCCTCACCGGGCTTGGCACCTTGAGCCATCTTGATCTGGATCTCCTGCGCATTGGTCAGGTACTCGCTGGTCACACCGAAGCGGCCCGAAGCGACCTGCTTGATGGCCGACATACGGCTGTCGCCGTTGGCGTCCGGCGTGAAACGATCAGGATCCTCGCCACCCTCGCCGGTATTGCTCTTGCCGCCGAGGCGGTTCATGGCGATAGCCAACGTCTCGTGCGACTCCTTGCTGATGGAGCCATACGACATCGCGCCGGTCTTGAAGCGCTTGACGATCTCCTCAACCGGCTCAACCTCATCGATTGAAATCGGCTTGCCGGGGAAACGGATATCCATCAGACCACGAATCGTGCAGTAGTGCTCACTCTGCTCGTCAATGAGCTTTTCATACTTCTTGAACAGCTCGTAATCGCCCGTGCGGCAGGAGTGCTGCAGGTAGTGAATCGTCTCAGGATTGAACAGGTGATACTCGCCGTCGTAACGCCACTTGCGATCGCCGCCGGCCTCCAGACCGCGGTTGACCTTGTTGTCGCCGGGCGGAAATGCGGTCTCGTGACGCTTGCGCACCTCTTCGGCCAGCGTGTCGAGCCCGATACCTTCGATGCGGGACGGCGTCTTGGTAAAATAGGTATCGACCACCTCGGTATTCAGGCCGACAGCCTCAAAAATCTGCGCGCCGCGATAGCTCTGCACGGTCGAGATGCCCATCTTGGCCATCGTCTTGACCACGCCCTTAACAATCGCCTTCACGTAGTTCTTGATCGCCTTTTTCTCGTCAATGGTGATGCGTCCCTGGGAAACCTGCTGACTGATGGTCTCGAACGCCAGGTAGGGGTTGATCGCCCCCGCGCCGTAGCCGATCAGCATCGAGAAATGATGCACCGTGCGCGGCTCGCCAGATTCGAGAATCAGGCCAACCTTGGTCCTGAGGCCCGCACTGATCAGGAAGTGGTGAAAGCCTGAAAGAGCCAGCAGCGCCGGAATAGGCGCACGCAACTTTTCAAGCTCACCCTTGTCGGAGAGAATGATGATGTTAACGCCGTCCTGATTGATCGCCTTTTCAGCCTGACGATACAAATCCTGCATGGTCTCCTGAATTCCCTGTCCACCCTCTGCGACATTGTAGAAAATCGGCAGGGTGATCGCCTTGAAACCAGGCTTGTCGATGCCGCGAATCTTTTCGAGGTCCTCGTTGGTCAGGATCGGATGTGGAACCCTGAGACGACGGCAGTTGATTTCCTCGGCTTCGAGCAGGTTGCCCTCGGTGCCGAGCATGACCGTCGTGGAGGTCACGATCTCCTCGCGAATCGAGTCAATCGGAGGATTGGTCACCTGTGCGAAGAGTTGCTTGAAATAATCGTACAGCAACCTCGGGCGGTTGGAAAGCACGGCCAGCGGCGTATCGTTGCCCATCGAAGCGATGCGCTCGATAGCATTCTGAGCCATCGGCCTGACCTGGAGGGTGATATCCTCGTTGGTGTAGCCGAACGCTTTCTGGCGGGCGGTGATGCTGTAGTTGTCCTCGTCGGGATTCTTCATCAGCTCGCGCTCCGGCAACGTCTTGATGTCGATGACGTTGCGCTCGATCCACTCTTTGTAAGGCTTCTCGGAAGCGATGCTCTTCTTGATCTCATCGTCGGAGATGATGCGCCCCTCGCTGGTATCGACCAGGAACATACGTCCCGGCTGGAGGCGATCCTTCTTGATGATCTTTTCCGGCTCGATGTCGAGCACTCCAACCTCGGAGGCCATCACCACCAAATCATCGCTGGTAATGTAGTAGCGCGACGGACGCAGACCGTTACGGTCGAGCACCGCGCCGATCTGGACACCGTCGGTGAAGACCACTGATGCAGGGCCATCCCACGGTTCCATCAGGCAGCTGTGATATTCGTAAAATGCGCGTTTGTCGGGATCCATCGATTCGTTGCCCGACCACGGCTCCGGAATGACCATCATGGCCGCCTGGGCCATCGAGCGACCGCACATGACGAGCAGCTCGAACGCGTTGTCGAGCGTGGCCGAGTCGCTGCCCTCTTCGAGCAGTATCGGCTTGATCTCTTCGAGCGCGCCCTTGAAGATGGAGGACTGCATGTTCTTTTCACGCGCCTTCATCCAGTTGACGTTACCGCGCAAGGTGTTGATTTCACCGTTGTGGCTCAGGAATCGGTATGGGTGAGCGCGATCCCAGCTCGGGAAGGTGTTGGTGCTGAAGCGCGAGTGCACCATCGCAATGGCGCTCTCCATGTCCGGATCTTTCAGCTCGGTGTAGAACTCCTCAACCTGCTCCGGATTGAGCATACCTTTATAGACAATCGTACGCGACGAGAAGCTCGAAGCGTAGAAGTAGCCGCTACCGAGCAGGCCGGAGGTGAAGCGGACGCGCTTGAAAATACGGCGACGAATAATGTAGAGCTTGCGCTCGAATTCGAGCTCCGTCATGTTGTCGCTACCGCGACCGACGAAAATCTGCTTGACCACCGGCTCCTGCGAGCGGGCGGTCTGGCCAAGCGTGGAGCTGTCGGTCGGCACCTTGCGCAGACCGAGATATTTCTGGCCTTCGGCCTGCACCATCTGGCGGCAGATATCCTCAATGGCACGACGCTGCGTCAAATCCGGCGGCAGGAAAACCATGCCTACGCCGTACTGGCCCGGCTCGGGAAGCTCGATATTCCTCTCGGCGCAGACCTTGCGCATGAACTTGTCGGGAATCTGCATCAGGATACCAGCGCCATCACCGGTCTTCTTTTCATAGCCGGTCGCGCCACGGTGCTTCATGTTCACCAGCACCTGCAAGCCCTGCCGGATAATCTGATGAGACTTGGCGCCCTTGATATTGGCGACAAATCCTACACCGCAGGCGTCATGCTCGAACTGTGAATCATACAGCCCTCCATCATGCTTTGCTTTCATATTTTCAGGCACATCAATTCGAAAAAATTCAAAAAAACGGGACGCTCCTCGTTCAGAGGCCAGAATATAAGGTATTGGACGAAAAAATCCTGACCCTTTAAGAGCGCTCCGGACTCCCCCTCGAAGTAATCAATACAAAAAAGCGAGACCGGAGTCCGGCAGGAACAGCACCCGCCGCGACGCTCCGGTCTGTCCAGTTACCTCATTAAGCTCAGGCCTTGCCCTGATTGGCCACAGCCGCCTGCGCCTTCTTCAGCTCTTCCTGATCACCCAGGTAGTAGCTCCTGATCGGCTTCAGATCATCGTCAAGCTCGTAAACGAGCGGAATACCGGTCGGAATATTCAGGCCAACGATATCCTCGTCGGAGATATTGTCGAGATATTTAACCAGCGCCCGGATCGAGTTGCCGTGCGCCGTAATGATAACGCGCTGGCCGGCCTTGATCTGCGGCGCGATGGTCTCGTGCCAGTACGGCAGGAAACGGGCAACCGTATCCTTCAGGCACTCGGTGGCCGGAAGCTGTTCGGCGGAAAGAGCGGCATAGCGGCGATCCTTGCCTGGCCAGCGCTCGTCGCCGGGCTCCAGAGCCGGAGGCGGCGTGTCGTAGCTGCGGCGCCAGATGAGCACCTGCTCGTCGCCATGGCGCTGAGCAGTCTCGGCTTTGTTCAGCCCCTGAAGCGAACCGTAGTGGCGTTCGTTGAGCCGCCATGACCTGGTGACGGGAATCCACATCAGATCCATCTGGTCGAGCACCGTCCAGAGCGTCCTGATAGCGCGCTTGAGTACTGAGGTGAACGCCATGTCAAATTCGAATCCCTCATCCTTCAGAAGCTGACCGGCAGTTTTAGCCTCTTCCTTTCCTTTGTCCGAAAGATCGATATCAACCCAGCCGGTAAAACGGTTCTCCTTGTTCCACAGGCTTTCGCCGTGCCTCAGCAGGACAAGTTTCTTCATATCACGCTCCTTGTGCTCTAATAAAAATTTCTTAAAAAAAAGAAAGATGTGCGCCATTTACAGGCCTGTCAATTTAATATTCTGGAAACCCATTCTCAAACATTCTCTCAGCCCCTTGTATTAATGGGTGCAGACGATTTTTTTCTCTTCCATTGAGCGACTTGTATGGCATTATCGATCAAAATGTTCTATCTTACATGATTTTTGACGCTTGATGAGCAACCCTGACTCCATGGCACCAGTAAAGGCTGTCCATCGAATGACGGAACCAATCAGCGATGCCCTCCGGGCAGTACCTCAGTAATCAGCACGTATCGTATCTGAACACCATGAACGTCAACAATTTCAGATTTACGCTCGGCGGAAAAGAGTTTGTCCCTATCGTGATCGGCGCCATGGGAGTCAACATCTCGACTTCGGAGCTTGCACTCTCGGCGGAACGGCTGGGCGGTATCGGTCACATTTCCGATGCCGAGGTCATGCAGGTTTGCGACCAGATTTTCGGCACCACCTACACCAGCGACAAGCGCCAGAGGTACGCATCGAATAGAAACAACCGCGACAAATCGGTCGTGCAGTTCGATCTTGAGCAACTCGCCGAGGCGCAGAAGCGCTATGTTGAGTACACGATAAGCCAGAAAACGGGCAACGGAGCGATCTTCATGAACTGCATGGAGAAGCTCACAATGAACAACTCCACTGCGACGCTCAAGGTGCGCCTGGAAGCAGCCATGGACGCAGGCATTGACGGCATCACGCTTGCCGCCGGGCTCAACCTCAGAACCCTCGACCTCATCAGCGAGCACGAACGGTTCCGCGATGTCAAGATCGGCATTGTGATCTCCTCGGTTCGCGCTCTGTCGATCTTCCTGAAACGCGCCTCCCGGCTCGAACGCCTGCCGGACTACATCGTCGTCGAAGGTCCGCTGGCGGGCGGTCATCTCGGCTTCAGCCCGGATGACTGGCAGTCGCAGAGCCTGCAAATCATCGTGGCCGAAACTCTCGCCTTCCTGAAAAAGGAGAATCTGGACATTCCGGTCATTCCGGCTGGCGGCATCTTCACTGGCACCGATGCGGTCGAGTACCTTCAGATGGGCGCTTCAGCGGTTCAGGTCGCCACGCGCTTCACGATTGCACGGGAGTCAGGACTTCCTGACCAGGTCAAGCAGCACTATATCAATGCCAGGGCGGAGGATATCGAGGTCAACACCGCCTCCCCTACCGGCTATCCGATGCGAATGCTCAAGCAATCACCAACGCTTCAGTACGGCACAAAGCCCAACTGCGAGGGCCTCGGCTACCTGCTCGACAACTCGGGCAAATGCCTCTACATTGATGACTACTACAAGGCGCTCGAATCGAGAGACCCTTCCGCCAACCGTTTCGTCGTCAAAGACCACACCTGCCTTTGCACCGGCATGGCTCGCTACGACTGCTGGACCTGCGGCCAGACAGTTTCACGCCTGAAGGAGACCACCAACCAGCTCGCTGACGGCACGTGGCAACTGCCCACTGGTGAGGAGATTTTTAACGACTACCTCTTCAGCGAAGACCACACCATCCGGAAGCCGGCCATCGAAAAGGAGAGTTGAACGGAAGCAGGATTTTTGTCTCGGAAGGGCGGATAGCTTACCTTACATACCTTACATGAAAGGGGTAACGGGCATATGTTGAGCCTGTTACGAACCAACTTTTTTGCCAGAAATAAGCTTCCCCCCGGCATGAAGCGTCATCTCGTTTCCTGGTTGAGGCTCTCGGCCTCATTCGTCCTCCTCCTTCTGGCGGCCATTGCCGTCAATCAGCTCTACAGTCTGTCGATGCTGCTGAACAGGCTCACCCCCTTTGCTGGTTATGTTTTTCTCGCGCTCTGGGCGCTGTTTTTTATCGTCATGATCGTGGCCAGCTACCGGCTCTGGAAAACGCCGAACATTCCCCCGCTGGCCGACAGGGAGGGAGGAGAGCATTTCGATGCCTACATCGCCTACCTTTCCGAAGCGCTGAAGGTGCATACCACACTCCCCAACGACAGCAGAACGCATGGTGACTTGCGCTGGGTCAAAACCAACCTGAAACTGCACGAAGTCGATGCGCTCAACCACACCAAGGAGGTGGCCACCAAGAACTTCTTCATCGGAGCCTTCGCCCAAAACACCTCGTACGGCACGACTAGCTCGCTGATGAATAACATACAGCTGGTCTGGCATATCTACTCCAGCTACTACCGCCATCATTCGGCCAGGGAGTTTCTGCGGCTGCTCCGCTCGGTTTACGAGAACCTGCCACTTGCGAACGTCAACAAAGATGAGCTGCCAACCCATATCAAGCCAATCATCCAGTGCTCATTCAGCAACACCCTCTCCTCGCTCCTGCCGGGCGGTAACCTGTTGACGCCGTTTTTCCTCAACCTGTTTCTTGCGGGCGCAACCAACACCTACCTGACCTGCCTGGCAGGTATCATCACCTCCAAGCACTGCCAGATGCTGTCGCAAGAAGACAAGCAAGAAATCATTCAGCAAAGCATGTTCGAAGCCTCGTTCATGCTCAGGGAGATCGTCAAGGAGTGCAACCCGATTTTGTCGGTGACAATCAGCAACGCCGTCAAGAAGGCCGGTATAGAAAACCTCGACACCGTCTCAGCTTCCTCAACTGGAAGCAGCGTAGCGCAAGACATCGTCTCCCACCTGGCCAGCTCGATCAAGCACATCATCAGGGAGAGCGGGCAAGAGTAGGAAGAAGAAAATTATGACTGTTGAATGATGAATTGAAGAAATGCGAACGCTTCATTTCATGTCCACAACGTCCGTGCTCGTCCTTGCTTGCCCGTGTCAGTCCACGGCGTCCATTCTGCGCAACTCCACAGCGTTTACTTGTTCCTCAATTCCCGAAAGAAATCTTGCAGAAGGCTTTCGGCTTTGTGTTCCATGATGCCGCCATAGACCTCCGGCTGGTGGTTGAGCGCGGTGCAGCCAGTGACGTTGAGCACGGTGCCTGCCGCACCCATCTTGAGGTCCCACGCGCCGAAGACCACGCGGCTGATTTTGGAGAGCACAATCGCCCCGGCACACATCGGGCAGGGTTCCAGCGTGACGGCAAGGGTGCACCCTTCGAGATATTTGTTGCCGATGGTGGCCATCGCCGAAGTCAGGGCGATCATTTCGGCGTGGGCGGTAGCATCTGAAAGGGTCTCCACCTGGTTGTAGCCCCGTCCGATGACCAAGCCGTTCGGGTCGAACACCACCGCACCAATCGGCACCTCTTTGCTTTCATACGCTTTGATGGCTTCCCGAAAAGCCAGTTCCATGCAACGATTCAAGTCAGACATCGGCAAGCGAAGAAATCTGCGCCATAAGCCGCAGCGGTTTCAGTAAAACCAGAAATTTTGTTATCATAAAGTTTAAACTTTTTCCGCATTGAAGCCCGGTTTTCGACCGGCACGTATTCTTCGATAACCATAGAACCTCTGCGATGAATATTCATGAGTATCAGGGCAAAGGCATCCTGAAACAGTTCGGTGTGGCCGTTCCGAAGGGCATAGTAGCATTTTCGGCTGAAGAAGCAAAACAGGCTGCCGAACAGCTCTTCGAAGAGCAGTCTAGCCACGTGGTGGTCGTCAAGGCGCAGATCCACGCAGGCGGACGCGGCAAAGCAGGCGGCGTCAAACTGGCCAAATCTCCCGAAGAGGTCGAAGAGATCGCACGCAAAATGCTCGGTGCCACGCTGGTGACTCACCAGACCGGCCCGGAAGGCAAGCAGGTGCGTCGTCTGTTGATTGAAGAGGGCATGAACATCGACAAAGAGTTCTACCTCGGCATCACCCTCGACCGCTCGAGCTCAAGCAACGTGCTGATGGTTTCAACCGAAGGCGGCATGGAGATCGAGAAAGTTGCCGAAGAAACCCCCGAAAAACTGCTCAAAATTCAGGTCAATCCGAAATACGGCTTGCAGGGCTTCCAGGCTCGAACAGCGGCCTTCTTCCTCGGCCTCAAGGGCGATCAGTTCCGCAACGGCGTCAAGTTCATCGACGCACTCTACAAAGCCTACACCGCCATCGACGCTTCTCTGGCCGAAATCAACCCGCTGGTCGTCACCACAGAGGGCCGCGTACTGGCTCTCGACGCCAAGATCAATTTTGACGACAACGCCCTGTATCGTCATCAGGATTTCCACGAACTGCGTGACATTTCCGAAGAGGATCCGCTTGAATACGAAGCATCGAAATCAAACCTCAACTACGTGCGCCTCGACGGCAACGTCGGCTGCATGGTCAACGGCGCAGGCCTGGCAATGGGCACGATGGACCTCATCCAGCTTGCCGGTGGCAAACCTGCCAACTTCCTCGACGTAGGCGGCGGTGCGAGCCCCAAAACGGTTGAGGAAGGATTCAAGATCATCCTTGGCGACAAGAACGTCAAAGCGATTCTGGTCAATGTCTTCGGCGGTATCGTCCGCTGCGACCGCGTGGCCGGAGGCGTCATCGAAGCCGCCAAGAACATCGGCCTGAGCGTGCCAGTCATCGTGCGCCTCGAAGGCACCAACGCGCAGGAAGCGCAGAAGATGCTCGACGAATCGGGTCTCAGCCTCATCGCTGCCAGCGGCTTGAGGGATGCCGCTGAAAAAGTGCAGAAAGCCCTCGCCTCGGCCTGAGCCCTCCGACAGCAGAAATCGCAACATGCAAAAAGCCCGCTTTCACAATCAACGTGGAAGCGGGCTTTTTATTTGTCTCGCAAGCACAAAAAAA
>CBEUNJ010000039.1:0-14523 GCA_965544465.1 uncultured Chlorobaculum sp. | reverse complement strand
CTATTATTGCATCGCAAAAACAAGGGCTCCCTAAAACGTGTCATGAGCAACCCGAGAACAAGGGGGTTGGAGCACAGAACCCGGAGCGTACTGGCAGTATGTGAGGATGTCGAGCACCACCCAACGCAGCAATTGGGGCGCACAACAAGTTTTTGGAGATACCCAACAGTCCAAGGAGAGAGAAGAGAGCCATGATCCCCCAACGCATGATTGATGAAGTCCGACAGAGCTCGGACATTGTTGATATAGTGTCGGATTATGTCAGGCTCAATCCGTCAGGCCGCCACTTCAAGGCGCTTTCGCCCTTCACGCAAGAGAAAACGCCTTCGTTCATCGTTTCGCCCGACAAGCAGATCTACAAATGCTTTTCGAGCGGCAAGGGAGGCAACGTCTTCACCTTCATCATGGAGATGGAGAAGGTCACCTTCCCCGAAGCGGTCGAGATGCTGGCCAAGCGGGCCGGAGTGGACGCCAGCAAATACCAGCTTGAAAAAGCGAAACAGGAAGACAAACAGGAAAGCAGTCAGCACGAAACGCTCCGCTGGGCAGCCCGGCTATTTCACCAGACCCTGGAGAGCGATGCAGGCAGGGCGGCGTATGCCTATCTCGTAGGCAAGCGAGGGCTGGAGGCCTGCACCATTCGCAAGTTCGGTCTCGGCTTTGCGCCCGAAGCGTGGGAGTTTCTGCTCGACGCGGCCCGCCGCGACCACGTACCAACGGAGCAGCTCACCAGCCTCGGACTCGTGACGCGCCACCGCGAGCGCAACAGCCTGTACGACACCTTCCGCAACCGGATCATCTTTCCGATCCTGACCGTCGGCGGGCAGGTAGCCGGATTCGGCGGACGCACGCTTTCGACTGAGCCGCAGACACCGAAGTACATCAACTCGCCGGAGAGCGCCATCTTCGAAAAATCGAAGCTGCTCTACGGAATGCATACGGCCAAAAACGACATCCGCAAGCAGGAGACGGCCATTCTCGTGGAAGGATACATGGACGTCATCGCCATGCACCAAGCTGGTGTCACCAACACGGTCGCCTCATCGGGTACGGCACTCACCCGCTACCAGGCAAAAATCCTCAAGCGCTACACCTCACGCGTGCTTTTTCTGTACGACGGTGACAACGCGGGCAAAAAATCGATGCTTTCGGGTATTGACATCCTGCTCTCCGAGGGACTCACTCCTTGGGTAGTACTCCTGCCCGGCGGCGACGATCCCGACAGCTTCATCCGGAACTACGGCAAAGAGGCGTTTCAGGAAGAGCTCGAAAGCGAGAAAAGCTCATTTCAGGATTTCCAGCTCCGCTGTTATCGCGACGCCGGACTAATGGAAAACCCTGATACCGCCTCCAAAGCGATCTCGGCCATGGCCAGAAGCATCGCGCTCATCGCCGACCCGGTGCAGAAGGAGCTATACCTCGAAGAGCTGTCGAAAAAGCTTGACCTCAGCCGCCAAACGCTCCGCAAGGTGATGGCCTCCAGCAACGATGACCGTGTACCCCGTTACGAATCACGGGGGCCAAGCCAGCAAAAAAGTTCGCCCGAAGCAAACGCAGATAATCGCCCGATCTCCGTTGCCGAACGCACCTTCCTCGAAGCGCTGCTCGAAAGCTCCTTTTACGGCAACGAAGTGCTCGATTTCGCCGCTTCGAACGAATCGATGTTCACCCTCGAACACCCCGCCGCGCGAGCCATCTTCAGCCATCTGGTCGAACGATTCCGAGCGATGGACGACAAGGAAGGCCACATCGACATCACCTCGGAAATCAGTTCGATCGACATGGAATCGGCGCGCAACATCGCGCTCGACATCCTCTTCAGGCTCCCGGTCAGCCAAACCAGCCTCCCCTCCCCACAGGAAGCCGCCCAACACGCCAAGCGCTGCCTCACCCACTTCCTGGTCGCGGTTAAGAATATCGTGCTCGAACCACAGCAACGCCAGAAACAGGAACTCCTCAACCGCTTGGCGTCAACCACAGAAAAATCGGAAGAAAAAGCACTCTTCACCCAGCTCCACGACCTCAACAACCAGCTTCGCCAAATGGAACAGGAGGTGGATGAGTCGATCAAAGGAATTTTGGGAAAGTAAGAAGGAAAGCGAAAAGCCCGGAAGAGCATCAAAGCCCCAACTCGCTATGAGAGCCGAGGCGAACCAGTTCAAGAATAGTATCGTCGAGCTTGCGATAGATCAGAATCAAATCGGGCTTAAGATGACAGTCCCGACAATCGTAAAAGTCACCGACAAGAGCATGATCGCCCGCGTTTGGCGGCAAAGGCTTGTCCTCCGCCAGTAAGCAAATGGTGCTTTCAAGAAAATCATCGAGCTTTTTGCCGTGCCTTCCCGATTTCTCTCTCCGATAATCCCGTTTGAAGCGGCTGGTGTACCTAATCGTCCGCATTCAATTCCTCGAAAAGAGTTTTCACAGAGCTGGCCGTTTTAAGCTCACCTCGTCGAGCGGCTTTAATTGCCTCTATCGTTTCGGGACTCGGCACGAGCGGCTCAAAAGGCAAAGCCTTCTCGGCGACAACCCTTTTCAGCATCATCCTTACAGCGTCGGATACCGTAAGACCGATACTGGCCAGCACAGCCGACGCTTCTGCTTTGGTTTCGGCATCAATTCTGGCCCTGACAACAGTATTTTCCATAATTTTTCCCCTGTTTATTAGCTGTAGCTACAATGTGGCACAAGACAGTAAAACAACGAAATTCGTCATCGGGTTCCGTCCACCCAGTTAATTTTCTTCGCACAAAAAAGGCCGGTCACTTTCACAGTAACCGGCCTTTGCAAAACGGGTTGTTGCTTCTCTCTTACGCCTGCAAGCCGTAGCCGTTGAGCGGGAACTGAAGGCACAGCTCGCGGACTTCGGCGCGAACCTGAGCACAGACTTCGGCGACGTTGGCGTCGTTGGCAGCTGAAATGACGCGGTCGATGAACTCGACGATCTTTTCAGCTTCGGCGACCTTCATGCCACGGGTTGTCATGGCCGGGGTGCCGACGCGAATGCCGCTGGTGACGAACGGTGATTTGTCGTCGAAAGGCACCATGTTCTTGTTGACCGTGATGCCCGCTTCGTGCAAGAGGTTCTCGGCCACCTTGCCGTTGACGTTCTTGTTGCGCAGGTCGAGCAGTATAAGGTGGTTCTTCGTACCACCGCTGACGATGTGGTAGTCGGCAGCGAGAAATTTTGCAGCCATCGCGGCGGCATTGTCTTTGACCTGCTGGGCGTAGGCCTTGAATTCCGGCTTGAGCGCCTCGCCGAAAGCGACCGCCTTGCCGGCGATGATGTGCATCAGCGGGCCGCCCTGGATGCCGGGCATCACCTCGGCGTCGATCACCTCGCTCATCATCTTCACGCGAGGGCCATTCTTGGTGTTGACTGTAATGCCCATAGGGTTCTCGAAATCCTTGCCCATCATGATCATGCCGCCACGCGGGCCGCGCAGGGTTTTGTGGGTGGTGGTGGTCACAAAATGACAGTGCGGCACCGGGTTGGCCGAAAGTCCCGCAGCAACCAGGCCTGCCGGATGCGCGATGTCGGCCATGAGCAGCGCGCCAACCTTGTCGGCGATCTCGCGGAACGCCTTGAAATCGAAGCCCTGCGAGTAGGCACTCGCGCCGGTGATGATGAGCTTCGGCTTGACCTGCATAGCCATCTGTTCGACCTTGTTCATGTCGATGATGCCACTCTCTTTATCGACGCCGTAGGAGTGGGCGTCGAAGAACTGACCGGAGAAGTTCACCTTGCTGCCGTGGGTCAGGTGGCCGCCGTGGGAGAGATCGAGACCCATGATGCTGTCGCCCGGCTTGAGCACGGCGAAGAACACCGCCATGTTGGCACTGGAGCCGGAGTGCGGCTGCACGTTGGCGTATTCGCAGCCGAAAAGCTGCTTGGCGCGGTCGCGGGCGAGGTTTTCGGCCACATCGACAAATTCGCAGCCGCCGTAGTAGCGCTTGCCGGGGTAACCCTCGGCGTATTTGTTGGTCATCACCGACCCGCACGCTTCCATGACCGCCGTGCTGGTGAAGTTTTCCGAAGCGATCAGTTCGAGCGTCTCGGTCTGGCGTTTGGTTTCGCCAGTAATTGATTCGAAAACTTCCGGGTCGAGCCGTTTGAGGAGTTCGTAGTCCATCGTCGTTCCTTCTCCCGAGGGAGGATTTATAGGGCTTCTCGCGGTGCGAGAGCGGCCCTGCTGTTACGGTATGTCAGTTATCTTTTTTGTGCTCTTTGAGCTGCTCGTCGGCAAGCCGCTCGAAGATGATGCGTTCGTTGCCGGAACTGACTTCAATCATGTGGCCGAGTTTGTCGCGCTTGGTTTCAAGGTAGTAGCGGTTCACCTCGTTCGGCGCGATTTCAAGCGGCACGCGCTCGACGATTTCAAGGCCGTACCCTTCAAGGCCCACGATCTTTTTCGGGTTGTTGGTCATCAGGCGCATCTTTTTAACGCCAAGGTCCTGGAGAATCTGCGCTCCGATGCCGTAGTCGCGCAGGTCGGCCTTGAACCCGAGCTTCTCGTTGGCCTCGACCGTGTCAAACCCTTCGTCCTGCAAATTATACGCTTTCAGCTTGTTAATGAGCCCGATGCCACGCCCCTCCTGCATGAGATAGACCAGCACGCCGCGCCCCTCCTTTTCAATCATGCGCAAAGCGGTTTCAAGCTGGTGACCACAGTCGCAGCGCAACGAGCCAAAGGTGTCGCCGGTGGCACACTGCGAGTGCACGCGCACCAGCACCGGTTCGCCGTTTGAAATATCGCCCTTGACGAACGCCATGTGGTTCTGCTCATCGACCATCGTTTCGTAGGCGATCAACCCAAACTCACCGTACGCGGTCGGAAGTTTCGATTCAACAGCACGGTGCACCAGCTTGGACTGCTGCATCCGGTAGGCAACCAGATCCTTGATGGTGACGAGCTTCATCCCGAGCTTTTCCTTGAGCTTCAGCAACTCTGGCAAGCGCGCCATGCTGCCGTCGTCGTGCAGGATTTCGCAGAGCAGTCCGGCAGGCTGGCATCCGGCCAGTCGGCAGAGATCGACGGCGGCTTCGGTATGGCCAACCCGACGCAGGACGCCGCCATCCATCGCGCGAAGTGGAAAGATGTGACCAGGGCGCGCAAAGTCGTCCGCCGTGCATGACGGATCGGCGATCATCTTGAGGGCCATGTAGCGGTCGTAGGCCGAAATGCCGGTGGTGACACCCTCGGCGATGGCGTCGATGGAGACGGTGAAATTGGTTTCGTGCTGAGAGGTGTTGCGCTGCACCATCGGCTCAAGCTGCAACTCTCGAGCGCGCTCCACAGGAATGGCCACGCAGAGCAGGCCGCGCGCCTCTTTGGTGATGAAGTTCACCATTTCGGGGGTCACATGCTCGGCGGCGGCGATAAAATCGCCCTCGTCCTCGCGATCTTCGTCATCAACGACTATAACGAGTTTGCCATTTTTAATATCCTCAAGGGCTGATTCTATGGAATCGAACTGGTTTTTGCTCATCACACTCCTGATCAATACTATGATTACTTGGCTTGGTTTGCCGGTTGGAATTTACATGAAAAGAATCTAATAATAAAATAAAGGGCATCCCGACAATTCCCGAACCTGTGTCTCTCAGCAGGGCATCTCTAAACAGTGTCATGAGCGAGCTGAGTGCAAGGCGGATGGAGCGCAGAAACCGGAGTGTACGCACTGTAGCACGCGAGATTTCGAGCACCACCCAAGCGCCGACAATCGGGCCGCGCAATCAGTTTTTAGCGGTGCCCAGTAGTCAGGGCCGCCTCTGCAGAGGTGGGCTTTGAGTTCGTAAGACTTTTTTATACTCTGGCCGTTGTTAAGTACAGGCCTGAATTCTTATCTTGATTAACAGACCTCTTTTCAAGATTTTTCAACTCGTCACCGCATGACCACTCCACGCCCTGAACTCTCCGAACAGGCGCAGGCCCTCAGCCAGAAGTTGCCCGCCCCGGCTATAAAAAAAGCCAAAGAGCACGGCTTTTCCGACTTCCAGATCGCAACCATATTCCAGACCGATGAAGCGGCAGTACGTGAGCTGCGAAGCCATTACGGCGTGGTGTCAGTCTTCAAAACCGTCGACACCTGCGCGGCGGAGTTCGACGCCAGCACACCGTACCACTACTCGACCTACGACGAGGAGAACGAGTCGGTACGTTCCGACAACAAGAAGGTGGTCATCCTCGGCGGAGGGCCGAACCGCATCGGCCAAGGCATCGAGTTCGACTACTGTTGTGTGCAGGCGGTCTTCGCCCTGCGCGAAGCCGGTTACGAAACCATCATGGTCAACTGCAACCCCGAAACGGTCTCAACCGACTACGACATTGCCGACAAGCTCTACTTCGAGCCACTCACCTTTGAAGACACCATCCGCATCATCGAACACGAGCAGCCGCTCGGCGTCATCGTCAGCTTCGGTGGCCAGACACCGCTGAAACTTTCGACCAAGCTCGAAGCGGCGGGCGTGAACATCCTCGGCACCTCGTCGGACGGCATCGACCTTGCCGAAGACCGCAAGCGTTTCGGCGCACTGCTCGAAAAGCTCGACATTCCGCACCCCTCCTATGGCACGGCGACAACCCTCGAAGAGGCCCAGAAGATCACCCGGCGCATCGGCTACCCGGTGCTGGTGCGTCCCAGCTACGTGCTCGGCGGGCGCGCCATGAAGATCATCTACAACGACGACTCGCTCAAGGAGTACATTGAGCAGGCGCTCTTCATCAGCGAAAAATATCCGCTCCTGATCGACCACTTCCTCGAAACCGCCGTCGAGTTCGACATCGACGCGCTGGCCGACGAGACCGACTGCGTCATCAGCGGCATCATGCAGCACGTCGAGGCCGCCGGCATTCACAGCGGCGACTCCACCTCAATCCTGCCCTACTACAACATGGATCCGGCAGCCATCGCCACCATGAAGGAGTACACTCGCAAGCTCGCAAAAAGCATTGGCGTCATCGGGTTGATGAACGTGCAGTACGCCGTGCAGAACGGCAGTGTTTACGTGATCGAGGTCAACCCGCGCGCCAGCCGCACGGTTCCCTTCGTCGGCAAGGCAACGGCAATTCCGGTAGTCAAGATCGCCACGCGCGTCATGCTCGGCGAAAAGCTCTGCGAGTTGCGCCAGGAGTTCAACCTGAAGGATTGTGACGAGCTGGAGCTAAAGCACATGGCCATCAAGGAGCCGGTCTTCCCGTTCTCGAAGTTCGTTAAATCCGGCGTCTATCTTGGCCCGGAGATGCGCTCCACCGGCGAGGCCATGAGCATGGCCGAAGAGTTCCCGGAGGCGTTCGCAAAGGCCTACCAGGCGGCCAGTATGCACTTGCCCCCGTCCGGTACGGTCTTCATCAGCGTCAACGATCAGGACAAGTCGGAGAAGATCATCAACATCGCCCGCGAACTGTACCGGATGGATTTCGACCTGGTCGCCACCACCGGCACGCACGCATTCCTGACCGAACACGGCATCGAGTGCAAAAAAATATTCAAGGTGGGTGAGGAGGGGCGCCCGAACATTTTTGACATCATCAAGCTCGGCAAAATTAACTTCGTCATTAACACGCCGAGGGGCGAGCAGGCACTGCACGACGAAGAGGCTATCGGCGCAGCGTCGGTGCAGAGCGGCGTGCCGTTCGTTACCACCATCGAAGCTGCCGAAGCATCGGCAATGGCAATCGCCTACATGCGCCGCCACGAATTCGGAGTCAAGAGCCTTCAGGAGTACGCGACCTATCGCGAACAGTAAGCCTATCGGTCGCCTGCGCCGAAGAGCTTAGGGCGATTTGAATGCAAACATCCGTACAAGAGGCTGTCTCGAAAACAAAGTCGGGACAGCCTCTTTTTTTTATTACCCCGGCGCCATTAACCCGCACAGTCCTCTGCAGAAAATCAATCGGGCTTTAGCTCAATCTCTGCGTTTAGAGTTCATCGCGATTTATTGTTGACCGATCACCTCCACGACAAATCTTCGGGCCTGCCGCCCGATACCCGGTGACTCACTCTCCCTCGGCCCAGCCACATTCAACACCTCGATTCCGTTTTCTCCGAGCCACTCCACAACATCCTCTGCATCTGGTACTTTGCCCAGATCGACAATCATGCAAGGCCGCCTATACCGGTGTGCGCGCTCCACGGTGAGCTTCGTGCCACCGCTCAGCACTCCGGACAGCAGCACCAGCGTACCGTCGGAATCGCGCACGTTCCACTCGGTTCGCACCTCGTAGCGCAGCGATGGCGTCTCAGCAAGCCGGTAGCGCGGCGGAATCGCGCCGTCCTCAGCGAGCCGACCACGCGGACACCACCCGCCGTGCTCCAGCTTGGTGTCGATGGCTGCGTCGAGCGCCCCACGGTCAACGCCAGTCTGCCCACCGGAAACAATCCGAGTAATCATGAGCATCGAAATTTTTCCTGAACATCAGCAAAATCCCCGCCGTTGCGTATCTTAAGGTTCAATTTCATTCATTTTTTCCCCCTTTGATCCATGTCCGTTTCACCGACCATTGCCGCCCTTCTGGACGAATCAATACAGCTTGAACTGAATCTGGCCAATCTCTACACCCTATTCAACGACCAGTTCGAACAGGACGAGGAGTTCTGGTGGCAGCTCGTGATGGAGGAGCGCAGCCATGCTGCCCTGCTCCAGCAGGAGAAAAAACAGCCGCAGCCGTTGCAGTTCTTTCCCGCAAATCTCCTCTCGAAAGACCTTGAAGCGCTCAAGGCCAACAATGCGCGAATCACCGGCGAGGCCAACCGCTTCAAAGCCACCCCCTGTTCGCGTGAAGAGGCGCTGAACCTTGCCTTGCAGATCGAAATGTCCGCTGGAGAGGCCCACTTTCAGGAGTTCATGGAGAGCGAAACCGGCTCTCTGACCGCCGACATCTTCAAGCAGCTTGCCAGCGAAGACCAGAACCACGCCCGCCGCCTCCGTGAATACATGAAAGAGCAGGGCATCACGGCTAAAAAGTTTTCATAAAAAGGAGATCGCTGAAACGATCAACTGCCCGTCATGGTTGAATTGCGACAGATACGTCAAAAAAACCGTCACGCGACAAACCATCAGCAATCAAGGGAGACAAACCATGCTCAGCACAAAACTTCAGCAGGCGTTCAACGAACAGATCAACCACGAAATGGCATCGGCCTACCTCTACCTGTCGATGGCCGCTTACGCCCACTCAATGAATCTTCCCGGCTTCGCACACTGGCTCGAACTCCAGTACAAGGAGGAACAGGGCCACGCCATGAAGCTCTACAAGTTCGTCAACGAACGCGGCAACAACGTTGAGCTGCTGGCTATTGCCCAGCCGAAATCGGAGTTCAAATCACCCGCGCACCTGTTCGAAGAAGTGCTGAACCACGAGCGCAACATGACGGCATTGATCAACAAGCTGTACGAAGCGACCCTCGAAGCAAAGGATTACGCCGCACAGGTGCTGCTGCACTGGTTTATCGAAGAGCAGGTCGAGGAGGAAGCGACGGCCAGCGAAATTCTCGGTACCATCAAAATGACGGGCGAAAAGGGGAACGCGCTGGTCATGATGGATCGCCAGCTCGCCCGACGCGGCATGAACTGATCCGACTCAGGAAACTCCTTTTTAGACGAATACACGAACCCTGGCACCTGCCGGGGTTCTTTTTTGCCGGATTTGCAACAAAAGGCCACCCAAAACCCTCACCACCCCACATTGACAAAGCGGTGCGACCACTCGCCGTCCGCACCAATCACCAGCTCGCCGTACCGCTTGGGAAAATAACGGAAACTGCCGCCGTTGATGAAGGTCAAACCGTCCACCTGATAGACCTGAAAACGGTGAGAATGCCCGTGCAGTACCAGTTTCGCCCCGAGATTTTTCATCGCCCGCAAGTAGTCGTCGCGGTTCCTGAACTCCATGGTCCAGTCGAACACCTGGTCGATCAGGTCGTCGACCCCATAGACCCTGAACGCGTGGTGGCAGAGCCCGATAACAAAACTGCCATCAAGAGCCTGCATAACCTGCGGCCCTGAAAGCGCCTGAAGGGCTTCCTGCGACACGACGCCACGCGCGCCGACCGGATTATCCACCCCTGACCATGGGGCAACCGTATTGACTGCAACCAGAGAAATCGATAGCTCGCCAAAACGCATCACTTTGACGAATGGCAGCCCCGGCTCGGCCTGACCATCATCGCTGATGAGCGGATGGAACATAGCGGCGAACTCGCGAAGCCGCGTCTCCACTCTGCGCAGCCGATCACTTTTATTGGGATTGAGGGCATTGTATATACGCATCTCTTCTTCGAGATCGATCAGATCGTGATTACCTGGAACAAGCGTAGTCTTGCTCCAGTCGAACAGCCCATGCCGGTCAAGAGCCTCCCTGATAACCACCCATTCATCCGGAGAAGTCTTATCGGTCAAATCACCGGTCATCACCAGATGATCGTATCCCCGCCGGACGAACTCTTCGAGCATTCGGTCGAGCCTTTCGATCTGGTACCGGTCGCGGATTCCTGCAATATGCAGGTCGGAAAGATGCGCTATGGTTACTTTCTTATCAAAGGACACTGGCACACTGTTGATTTACAGATTGAAAGCTTTAAATTTAGCTTTTCAAATTCAGTCAGTCAATCGATAAACGCAGCCGTTTTCTGGAACAATCCGGTTCTCGGCGTTACCCGATGCACTACCGATTCGAAAAAAGCATGTGATAAGATACTCCGTGTTCGCAATCTGCGCTACCCGAGACAGGCAGCAAAACCCTTAACATTCAACATGTCAAAAAATATCTCCGCCGTCAAAAAATTGTCACGGAACCTGTGGTGGTCATGGGATACCGAAGCCAAAGAACTGTTCAAAAATCTCTCGCCACTCTTATGGGAAAAAGTCAATCACAACCCGGTGGAGTTGCTCCGGCACATCTCGGATGAAGAGCTTGAAACTCGCTGCTCCTGCGAACTAGGCATCACCATCGACCAGGTAAGCAGGCGTTTTGAAGATTACCTCGCCGAGAAAAAAACCTGGGCCTCGGAGCACGCTCCCCGGCTGGTCTCCCGTCCGGTAGCCTACTTCAGCGCTGAATTCGGCATCCACGAAAGCGTCCGCATCTACTCCGGCGGCCTCGGTATTCTCTCCGGCGACCATATCAAATCGGCCAGCGATCTCGGGCTTAACTTCATCGGCGTCACCCTTTTTTATAAAGAGGGCTATTTCCGACAGCACCTGAACCAAGACGGCTGGCAAAACGAAGATTACCCGCTGCAATACCCCGAAAGCCTGCCAGTCGAGAAGGTGACCGATGAAGACGGCAAAGATCTGATCATCGAGCTGACCATCGCGCAGAACACCGTGTATGCGCAGGCCTGGAGTCTGAAGGTCGGGCGAGCCACACTCTTCCTGCTCGACACCAACATTCCAGCCAACGAATCGCACTACCGCGAAATCTGCTCGCGCGTTTACGGCGGCGACCAGAACATGCGCATCAACCAGGAGATTCTGCTCGGCATTGGAGGCGTCAAGCTGCTGAAGACACTGAAGCTTGATCCAGCAGTTTATCACATGAACGAGGGCCACTCAGCCTTCCTGACACTCGAACTGCTTGCCGAAGAGCTCGCCAAAGGCGTTGACTATGAACAAGCCAAAGCCAACGTCAAGGAGCAGTGCGTCTTCACCACGCACACGCCGGTTCCCGCCGGACACGACCGTTTTTCGAGGGAGATGATGAACTATACCTTCTCGAAGTACCTGAGCAGCATCGGCATTGAGTTCGAGCAGATGATGAAGCTCGGCTCCGAAAATCCGCAGGACACCTCGGGCCTGTTCACCATGACCGTGCTCGCCCTGCAACTCTCCCGCTGCGCCAATGGTGTTTCGAAGCTGCACGGCGAGGTTTCGCGTGAGATGTGGAAGCACCTCTACAGCACCGAAGATGCCTCACAGGTGCCGATCGGTCATATCACCAACGGCGTGCACACCCGGAGCTGGAGCAGCGGCTTTACCGACCGGTTCTGGCGGAACCATGCCGAAAGCATCGAAAAGCTGTTCTCGTCGAGAGAGTCTGCGGAAACTGTTCTAGCTCGTGTTTCCGACAGCGAGCTGTGGTGCATGCGTTACCATCTGAAGCGCAATTTGATGGACTACATTTCGCGCTACCTGTCCAACCAGCTCTACCACCAGCACCAGTACACGCCGTACAAGCCGGCGGACTCATCGAGATTGGTCAAAAGCACACTTTCGCCCGACGTGCTGACCATCGGCTTCGCCCGGCGTTTCGCAACTTACAAGCGCGCACCGCTCATCTTCCAGGATCTGGAAAGGCTGAACGCCATCGTCAACAATGCGAACATGCCGGTGCAGCTCGTCTTTGCCGGCAAGGCCCATCCGCACGACGACGCAGGCAAGGAGTACATCCGCCAAATCGTCGAGCACTCACGCCGCCCACAGTTCCTCGGCAAGGTAATCTTCCTTGAGAACTACAATATCGGCGTGGCCAAGCGCCTCATTTCAGGCGTCGATGTCTGGCTGAACAACCCGGTCAGACCGATGGAGGCCAGCGGAACCTCCGGCCAGAAAACCGTGCTGCACGGCGGACTGAACTTTAGCATCATGGACGGCTGGTGGTGCGAAGCCTACAACGGCACCAATGGCTGGTCGATCGGGAGCGGAGAGGAGTCCGACAATTACGACGAGCAGTATCGCATCGATGCCGCCCACCTGTACGAAGTGCTCGAACACCAGATCATTCCGACCTTCTACGAGCGCAACGAGCACAACATTCCGGTCAGGTGGCTGAAAAACGTGCGCAACGCGATTGCGACCATCGCCCCGATTTACAACACCGACCGCATGGTCAAGGAATATACCATGCGCTACTACCTCAATGACCAGCGTCCCTGAGTTATCAACAGAGAATCATGACCTCATCAACGGTACCAACAACCAGCTCCCCTGCCGCCGTCAGTCTCGGCAGGGGGCTTGACCTCCGCTCGCCTGTCATGCTCGCCTCCGGCACCGTATCCTACGGTGAAGAGCTTTCAAAACTCAGCGATCTTTCGAAAATCGGCGGACTGGTCACCAAGGCCATTTCACCGGAACCGCGAATCGGCAACCAGCCGCAGCGCATCGCCGAAACCTCGTGCGGCATGATTAACGCCATCGGCCTGACCAACGTCGGCCTCGACCGCTTTGTATCGGACAAGGTGCCGTTTTTGCAGACGCTTGAGACCAACGTCATTGTCAACATCGCCGGCAAGTCGATTGACGACTACCGCCAGGTGGTCGAGCGGCTTGACCAAGTCGAGGGCATCGCCGCCTACGAGCTGAACCTATCGTGCCCGAACGTGAAGGGCGAGTGTATGATCATGGGCGTCAGCCCGGACGCAACGCACGAGATTGTTTCGACCTTGCGCAAGCTGACCGACCGGCACCTGATGGTCAAACTCACGCCGAACGTCACCTCGATCAGCGCCATCGCGCTCGCCGCCGAAGAAGCTGGTGCCGATTCGGTGTCGCTCATCAACACGGTAGTCGGCATGGCGATCGACTACCGCACCCGAAAGCCGCTGCTCAAAAACGTGACCGGCGGCCTCTCCGGCCCAGCCATCAAGCCGATCGCGCTGGCCAAGGTATGGGAAGTTTCCAACGCCGTAAGCATTCCGGTGGTCGGCATGGGCGGTATTGCCTCATTCGCCGACGCAATGGAGTTCCTCTTGGCCGGAGCCAGCGCCCTGCAGATCGGCACAATGAACTTCGTTTACCCCGACATCGGCGAAACCATCGCCGTGGCGATTGACGAATTCTTCGCCGCCCCGGACGCACCGACATTTGAGGAGTACGTCGGCAGCCTTATAGTATAAGGGCAGACCTCGCACCTGCCCTCGATCAGAGTCAGATCAGACCAAGCTGACCGATCTGGCTGATCGCTCTTTCACACCAATTAAAACCACACCATGCGCATTGGAATAGGAATCGACGTTCACCAGTTCGCCGAAGGGCGAAAACTCATCATCGGCGGGGTTGACGTGCCATCTCCGGTCGGCCTGCTCGGCCACAGCGACGCCGACGTGCTCCTGCACGCCATCAGCGACGCGCTGCTCGGTGCGGCGGCGCTCGGCGATATCGGCAAGCACTTCCCCGACACCAGCCCGGACTACAAGGACGCCGACAGCCTGGTGCTGCTCAAACACGTCTGCAAGCTGCTCGACCGCGAAGGGTACAAACCGGTCAACGTCGATGCGATGCTGCTGCTCGAAAAACCGAAAATCGCCCCCTACATCGACGACATGCGCCGCAACATCGCCCGCTGCCTCAGCGTTGAGCTGAACGCTGTCTCCGTCAAAGCCACCACTAACGAAACACTCGGCTATGTAGGGCGCCAGGAAGGCGCCTGCGCCCACGCTGTGTGTTTGATTGAACATGCTTGACAGTCGGAATCGCGATTCCACATTCCGGAGGGTTTTAGCCCTCCTGACATTCAAGTTCTTACATTCTCTTCAGTTACCCTGGTCTTCAGACTGAGGTGGACAACGTGGACTCCCCTCTCA